>NZ_JAPVZN010000001.1:0-401035 GCF_041432385.1 Streptococcus sp. 27098_8_91 | reverse complement strand
CCAGTTACTGAAATCATAGCAGTAGGCACTAAGGTAGAATCCACTTCAACTCCAAGTGAAGGTACTCTGAGTTTGGTCCAAGAGAAGCCAGAGCTTGAAGTTACGACAGAAGCCATTGCCTATGACACTATCCATCAGGAAGATCCAGACTTGTTTAAGGGTCAAACCCGTGTCATCAGAGCAGGAGTAGCAGGTGAGCGTACTATTTTAACCGAGGTTACGACTGTAGATGGCAAGGAAACTCGCAAGCAGGTCTCTAATGAAGTTACGACCGCGCCCGTTACCGAAATTATCGCAGTAGGTACTAGGGTAGAATCCACTTCAATTCCAAGTGAAGGTGCTCCGAGCTTGGTCGAGGAGAAGCCGGAGCTTGAAGTTACGACAGAAGCCATTGCCTATGACACTATTCATCAGGACGATCCAGACTTGCTTAAGGGTGAAACCCGCCTTATCCGATCAGGCGTAGCCGGTGAGCGTACTATTTTAACGGAAGTGACGACTGTGGCTGGCAAAGAAGTCCGCCAAGTCAAATCCAATACTGTGACTTTGGAGCCAATTTCCGAAATCATAGCAGTAGGTACTAAGGTAGAGTCGGCGCCAGTTCCACAACCAAAAGTTGACACCCAAACAATCCCATATAAAACAATCTATCAAGCAGATGATAGCCAAGAGGTCGGTTCTAGAAAGACGAAAACACATGGGGTCAATGGAAAAGCAGAAACCACTACACGATATACAAGAGATCAAACCAGTGGTCAGATTACAGAGGCTAGTACATCAAAAACTCTGGTGGAAAAGGTAGATGAGGTTGTTCTAGTTGGGACCAAACCAAGTGTAGAAACAAGGGTCATCGCAAATAATACGGTTTATGAAGCAGACCCGACACTTCCTTATCAAACAGAAAAAGTTGCTATTTCAGGTAAGGAAGGAATCGAAAAAACGACTACCACCTACCAAGTAGATGCTCAGACAGGTCAGGTTACAGAGAGAAATCACCAAAAAGAAGTAACAGCTCCGATTGATAAAGTTATGAAAGTCGGAAATGTCGAAACCGTCGTGACACCAATTCCAATCAAGGAGGAACGTCGTCAGGATCCAACACTTGATAAGGATCTTGAAAAAGTAGAAAGTCAGGGAGAGCCTGGGGAGACCACCACTACCAGAGTTTATGAAGTAAATTCTCAAACAGGTGAATTGCTATCACACACGGAAACAAGTGCTGTGACAAAAGCAATGAAGCCAAAGGTCATCTTGGTGGGAACCAAAGAAAACAAACCACATCTTCTTCCAGTGAATACGGAGTTAGAAAATGCTATCGATGTACGACCTGCTAGCCAAGGAATGAAGGCTGTGGACCTGCTTTCCAACGCTTATGTGACAAATGCCCTCAGACCAAATATTCTAGGACGAGATGTGATTAGTAAGAAGATTGAACTCAAAAAGACAAATCCTACTATTACAGATGAAGAGGTTAAAGAAGTCCTTCGCAAAGAATATCTAGAGAGATTATCTATTAAAGACGCGCTTGAAGAAACGAAAAAGACCCTAGATACAGACCTTAAAAAAGTTGTAGCCCATACCTTGAGTGTGCTCGGAAATACAGCGGAAAGCAGAGCTAAGGTTCAGGCAGATTTAGAAGCTAATAAGGAAAAGATTCTCCTAGGTTTAACCTATATCAATCGTTTCTACAATATTGATTTTGGCAAGACCAACATCCGTGATATTCTTGCCTACAATCCAAGCTCCTTTGGCAAGAAGGTGACGTCATTAGAATGGCTAACATCTCTGGGTTCAATGAACTATGATGAGATGAAGCTGGTCAATAGCCCACGAACATTTGAAACTTACTTTGGAAAAGTAACCGATAAGTCAACCCTATTAGACTTTCTTGACTATAACCGAACAACCTTTACAATCATGGATGGTGATACTTGGTTGAAGGATGCTACAAAAGCCATCGTTGTTGAGAAGAAATCCAAAGAGAAGACAGATGAAAATGTCAGTCTCTACACGAAGTTGACCTCTGATCCTGCCAAGTACGGGGCAGAACCTCAACAGATTGATAATCGCAAACAATATAACATGGCAACCCTTCTAGGCCTAGTGAATATCAAGGAACCAAGTATTTATGCTATTACAAATATGGCAACCGTTTCTTACGGAAATATCGGAACTTATATGGATACCTCACTGGCTCAAAGCAATCCTACTCAATATAAGGCTGAATTGGAAAAAGTGAAGGCTTTGGTTGAATTGACAGCTGAGCGTCAGGCTGCTTATGTTGATACGCTTTATAGAATCACTAAAAAAGACAATCAATCAAAACTAGTAACCAACCGTTTGATTGTTGATACTATGAAAAAGTATACTAGCAAGCAAAATGCAGGCATCAAGGAAACCTGGTCTAAGGAGTTTGGTCCAGAGGCGGATAAGGGAGTCAAGGACTTCATGTCTCCGTTAGGCATGTATTCTCCGCCTCAATCAGTAGGTGCTGAGGCTAATGGGGCTGGTGTGCGCTACTTTATTGATAGAGTTTTGGATGATCGAGGGTCAGCAACCTATTCTCATGAAATGACTCACTTGTTGGATCGTACAGTTCTCTTTAACAATTATGGTCGACGAGATGGTACTGGGGCAGAATTCTATGCACGTGGAATCTTTGAAAACTCCTACACTCCTGAAACAGATACCTACTTTAACTTGAACTTTGTTTATGATGAGAGTGACAAAGACAGTTTCTACAACAAGACACCTGAGCGCTTTAAATCAGCCGCAGATTTGAAAGAATATATGCACGGTAGTTTCGATGTTCTCTATACTTTAGATTATCTAGAAGCTGAGGCAAGTCGAGGATTGTCAGCTGCGGATAAGGCAGTCTACTTCAAGCAACTCTTACCAAGTGCGACAAGTGGTTCAAGAACACCTGTTCCTTATCCAAATCCATCTGTCAAACCAAGCCACCAGAGCGAGGAAATCAAGGCTTTAACAGAGGCAGATGCTAGCAAGCTAGGAGATGTTCATAGTTTGATTGACAATCATATCGTGGTAAATCGCTATATCATTAAAGGATTCACGGCTACAGGGAAAGTAGATGCCAATGGATATTATACAGTTGATATGTTTGATACGATTTATGGTGTCAACGAAAATGATAAGGGAATGAGTGGTGATATCAGCTTTAGAAAACAAGCCTTTGAACTCATGGCAGGACTTGGCTATTACGAAGGTTTCGTTCCTTATGTCTCTAATCAGTACAAGCAAGATGCTGAAAAAGAGAATAGACCCTTGTCAGACCAATACATCTTTGAAAAGATCTTAGCTGGTAAGACCTATGCTCAATTCAAGAAGGAACAAATGGATGAACGGATTGCGAATATCAGTAAGTTAAAACCGATTACCATTGACTACAAAGGTAAGCAGGAAGTGATTTCTAGTCCTGAACGAATGAAGCAATTGATGGAAGAAGCGGTAAAAGAAGAACTTGCTCAGATTAAAGCAGGAAATATCAGTCAAAAACAATACCGTTTCATTGAAACTCCTGTTCAGACGTTGAAAAAAGCTATATACAAAGCATATCTCAAGGAATCAAATGAGTTTAGAAATTCCATCTATACTTCTTAAGGGAAAGATAAGTCTATCATTAGGAGTTCATAGCAATTTTGCTACTCGGTAAGATTAACTAGTTAGCTAGGTTCGAGACAGAAAAACACCTTTTGAATTGCAAGTTCTCGCAGTTCAAAAGGTGTTTTGTTTATGATGATAGATTGCTTTTTTCTTCAGAATAGCGTTGATAGAAGTCAACTTTCAGTTGGATAAAGTTTTCCAATTCGCGTAGGAGTTGAAGTAAGGTTGCGCGTGTTTCAAATTCTTCCCTTGTTTTAGGGAGGTTACGATTGCGAAATACCTGCAGGTAGCTTTCAATATCCTTTAATAAATCGTTGGCAGGATTGGTCTGACTGAGTTGATCCGCAATTTTAGCAAATAGCTGGGCAAGGATTAGGCTTTCGCTTGCTGCTAGATTACAGGTGTTGATTTGCTGGGCCATATTGCGAAGAATGCGACTCTGTCTCTGTCTCATTTCAAAATAGTGGATATGGTAATCGGTTTGGTGGAAGAGGTGGTCAGAGTGATCAAGGTAGACGAGTTTGAGCGCTTCTTCGAGGAGTTGGTCCAGTTCTTCAACAAGTTGTGCACGGTTGCGGCCATCGCCCTTTCCAAGATAATATTCAAAACGTTGCAGGATGTGTTTTAGTTTTTCTTCCACCTTGAGATGATAGAGATGGATTTCTTCTTGTCGAGAAGGCATGTAGAGGTTGACAGTCAAGGCAAATCCCGTACCAATAAGAAATAGGAGGAGCTCATTCACAAGCAGATCTGGTGATATAGACTCTTGAACCAAGAGATGACTGACCAAGACACTACTAGGGGTAATCCCAATTTCCCAGCCGAATTTGTAGGCAAGAGGAACATAGAGGGCCAGATAGAGACCAAAACTCCAAATATGGTAGCCAGTCAGGTGAAAGGAAAGGACACCAATGAAAAGAGCAAGAAGAGTTGAAAATAAACGATTACGAGCTAGCTTAATGGTGCTTCGACGGGTATCCGATAAGCTCAATAGAGCAATGATACCAGCGGACACTGCTGAGGATAAATCTAGAAAGTAGGCTAGAACACAGGCCAAACAGGTTGCCAGAACGAGTTTAAAAGTACGTTGGGTGATAGACATGAGACATTTCCTAAAATGAATGATAGAAACCAGACAAAGAGGTTGGAACAAAAGATCCCGACCTCACTTTTTATTAGCAATCAAACTTTGACGCGGTAGCTGATTGAACTTTTTGTTCGTCTTTTAGACTCCAAAAAGCTCCTAATCATCCTCGCGGGGCTGGGACTACGAAATCGAGACTTTGTCTATCGATTTCTGTCCCACCGCCCTTGATTATTTTTTGCGAGCAGAGGAAAATTCTGCTACTGCTGTAAAGAGGACATCTGTTGAGGAGTTGAGGGCTGTTTCGCAAGAGTCTTGGATAACACCGATGACAAATCCGACACCCACAACCTGCATAGCGATATCATTGGTAATCCCAAAGAGACTGCAAGCAACTGGGATAAGTAGGAGAGAACCTCCAGCAATTCCTGAAGCACCGCAGGCAGAGATGGCTGCAACGATACTGAGTACAAAGGCTGTTGCAAAATCAACTGAGATTCCTAGAGTATTGACAGCTGCTAGGGTTAAGATGTTGATGGTAACAGCAGCTCCAGCCATATTGATAGTTGATCCAAGTGGGATAGAGACAGAATAGGTATCTGGATTAAGACCTAGATCCTCACAGAGTTTCATATTAACAGGGATATTAGCAGCGGAACTTCGAGTGAAAAAGGCTGTAACGCCGCTGATACGCAAACATTTCCAAACAAGTGGATATGGATTTTTCTTGATAAAGAGAAAAGCAATCAGAGGATTGATCACTAGGGCAACGAAAACCATAGTAGCAATCAAAAGTCCGAGTAGGATCCCGTAGTTTGCTAGACTAGCGATACCTTGGTCAGAGATGGTTTTGAAGACCAAGCCCAGGATACCAAAGGGCGCCAGATTAATGATCCATTCGACGATTTTTGAAGTCACACTGGCCATTGTTTTGAGTAGCTCCTTGCTATTTTTACTAGCTTCACGCATGGCAACTCCAAAGACGATAGCCCAAGATAAAATTCCGATATAGTTAGCTTCGATGATGGCGTTGACAGGATTATCTACTATTTTTAGCAGAAGATTGCTTAGCACTTGTCCGATACCGTCTGGAGGAGTAACTTCTGTGCTAGCGCTACTCAAGACCATCTGAACAGGGAAGAGAAAACTAGCCAAAACTGCTACAAGAGCCGCAGCAAAAGTCCCCAGCAAATAGAGGAAAATGACTTTTTTCATATTGCTATCTTGACCTTTCTGGTGTTGGGAAAGGGCGTTAGCGACTAAAGTAAAAACCAGGATAGGGGCGATGGCCTTTAGTCCTCCTACAAATAAATCTCCCAATAAACCGATGCCAGTTAGATTAGGAACGAGTAGACCTAGAATAGCCCCCAAGGTCATTCCAATCCCGATCCGTTTGATCAGATTTGTTTTGTTCCAAGCACGAATAATTCTTTTCATAAAGGTCTCCTTTTTGTGTATTGTTTATGATTATAGTATAAATATACTTGAAAAGCAAGTGTCTCATAGATTTTATTAGAATAAATGAATATTTATGAAAAGGATGGCTGGGAAGGATTTATGGTATAATGGATAGAAAAGGAGTTTTATATGCAAGAATTTTTTCAACGTTATCTGGATAAATTAGATCTAACAACTGTTTTAGAAAATCTCTTGACCAAGGTGATTTCTCTTCTACTTCTTATCCTTCTATTTTATATAGCTAAAAAGTTCCTCCATGTTGCTGTAGGAAAGATTGTTAAACCGTCACTTAAGTTTTCAAATCGAGATGCAGGTAGACAAAAGACGATTTCTCGTTTGCTTGAGAATATTTTCAACTACACACTTTATTTCTTCTTGATTTACTGTATCTTGTCTATTTTAGGCTTACCTGTTTCTAGCTTGCTTGCAGGTGCGGGGATTGCTGGGGTGGCTATCGGTATGGGAGCACAAGGTTTTCTATCAGATGTCATCAATGGCTTCTTTATTCTCTTTGAGCGCCAGTTGGATGTAGGAGATGAAGTTGTTTTGACCAATGGGCCTATTACTGTATCAGGAAAAGTAGTTAGTGTCGGAATTCGAACGACTCAATTGCGAAGTGATGACCAAGCCCTTCACTTTGTTCCTAACCGAAATATCACTGTGGTTAGCAATTTTTCAAGAAAAGAAGAGAACTGAAATTTTACTTGATTTATGGTACAATAGAAAGAGTTTGGTAAAGGAGAAACGATGTTTTTAGATAAGCAGTTAGGAAATGGTTGTACCTGGATTAATCTAGATGTGGAAATCATCAAAAATCTTGAAGATTTATCTGAAATCTATGGATTGGATAAAGAAACCATCGAGTATGCGCTGGATAGAAACGAACGAGCCCACATGGATTATAACCGTGAAAATGGGACAGTGACCTTTATCTACAACGTTCTTGACTTAGAGAAGGACAAGGAATACTATGAAGCCATTCCCATGACCTTTATCGTTGAAAAACAACGAATGATTACCATCAGCAATCATAAGAACGCTTATGTCATTGATCAGATGCTAGGCTATCTTGAAAATCATGAAATCATTTCAATCTACAAGTTTCTATTTGCCGGTTTAGAGCTTATCAGCAATGCTTATTATCCCGTCATTGAACAGATGGATAAAAGTAAGGATGAAATCAGTGCCTTGTTACGTCAAACAACCACTAAAAAAAATCTCTTTGCCCTCTCTGACTTGGAAACTGGTATGGTTTACTTGACAGCTGCGGCTAAACAAAATCGCCTCCTCTTGGAACATATCCAAGGACACGCGCTTTATCGGAACTTTAACGAAGTGGAAAGAGAGCAGTTTGATGATGCTATGATTGAAGCTCATCAGTTGGTGTCCATGACAGATTTGATTTCTCAAGTCTTGCAACAACTCTCCGCTTCTTACAACAACATCCTAAACAATAACCTGAATGATAGTTTGACAACCTTGACCATTATCTCAGTTTTGCTAGCCATTCTTGCAGTCATTACAGGATTTTTCGGAATGAATGTCCCTCTGCCATTTACAGAAGAGCCCAATGCTTGGATTTATATCTTAATAGCAAGTTTGATTTTATGGGCAGCCTTATCTCAATGGCTGAAGAAAATTACTAGAAAATAAAAGAGAAGGAGACAGAATGGCGATTGAAAATTATATGCCAGATTTTGCCGTGGAAGCAGTTTATGATCTGACAGTTCAAAGCCTGCAAAAACAGGGAATCAAAGCTGTTTTGGTGGATTTGGACAATACCCTGATTGCTTGGAATAATCCAGATGGAACAGTAGAGATGAAGCAATGGTTGCATGATCTGCGTGATGCTGGCATACGGATCATTGTGGTATCTAACAATACTCCCAAACGTGTCAAACGAGCAGTTGAAAAATTTAATATTGACTATGTTTACTGGGCACTGAAGCCCTTTACTCTAGGAATTAACCGTGCCATGAAACATTTCCACTATGAAAAAGACCAAGTGGTCATGGTTGGCGACCAGCTAATGACGGATATTCGAGCAGCCCATCGAGCAGGTATTCGCTCGATTTTGGTTAAACCATTAGTTCAACACGACTCTATTAAGACTCAGATTAACCGAGCTCGTGAGCGTCGTATGATGAGAAAAATCGCTGAAAAGTACGGCCCTATTACTTATAAAAAAGGAATCTAATTATGGAAGAAATTCTCTGTATTGGTTGTGGAGCAACCATTCAGACGGAAGATAAGACTGGTTTAGGTTTTACACCTCAGTCAGCACTTGAAAAAGGTTTGGAAACTGGAGAAGTTTATTGCCAGCGTTGTTTCCGTCTTCGTCATTATAATGAAATCACAGATGTTCAGTTAACGGATGATGATTTCCTCAAACTCTTGCACGAGGTAGGAGACAGTGATGCCTTGGTGGTCAATGTCATTGATATTTTTGACTTCAATGGCTCTGTTATCCCAGGTTTGCCACGCTTTGTGTCGGGAAATGATGTGCTCTTGGTTGGAAACAAAAAAGATATCCTACCTAAGTCAGTGAAACCAGGTAAGATTAGCCAGTGGCTGATGGAGCGTGCTCACGAGGAAGGCTTGCGTCCTGTTGATGTCGTCTTAACTTCTGCCCAAAATAAGCATGCCATCAGAGAAGTAATCGATAAGATTGAGCACTACCGTAAGGGACGTGATGTTTACGTAGTTGGTGTGACCAATGTCGGGAAATCAACCCTTATCAATGCTATCATCCAGGAGATCACAGGTGACCAGAATGTCATCACAACTTCACGCTTCCCAGGAACAACCTTGGATAAGATTGAAATCCCACTCGATGACGGTTCTTATATTTATGATACGCCGGGGATTATCCACCGTCACCAGATGGCTCACTACTTGACTGCTAAAAACCTCAAGTATGTCAGTCCTAAAAAGGAAATCAAACCAAAAACCTATCAGCTAAACCCTGAACAAACCCTATTTTTAGGTGGATTGGGACGCTTTGATTTTATTGCAGGAGAAAAGCAAGGTTTTACAGCCTTCTTTGACAATGAACTCAAACTTCATCGTACCAAGCTAGAGGGAGCTAGTGCCTTTTACGACAAGCACCTTGGAACCCTCCTTACACCACCAAATAGCAAGGAAAAAGAAGACTTTCCGAAACTAGTCCAACATGTCTTTAATATTAAAGACAAGACGGACCTAGTTATCTCAGGACTAGGCTGGATCCGTGTAACAGGAACTGCCAAAGTAGCCGTCTGGGCACCAGAAGGCGTCGCCGTCGTCACAAGAAAAGCAATTATTTAAAATAAAATCACCGAGCGAACAAAGTGAGCTCATAAAAAGATAGTTATTGCCGTGGTGTCCTGCCAATCTTTAGATTGGCAAGGGGCACAATTGAGACCTAGGCTCAATTGTGAGGTCAGGAAATCCATTTTTCAAAGATGATATCTTTGGAAAATTAGTTCCGATCGTCCCTCACCACCTAAAATAACTATCAAAAAAGGAAGAAAGAATATGTCACTAACATCAAAACAACGTGCCTTCCTCAACAGCCAGGCACACACCCTCAAACCCATCATCCAAATCGGGAAAAATGGTCTTAACGACCAAATTAAAACCAGCGTTCGCCAAGCACTTGACGCGCGTGAATTGATCAAGGTTACTCTCTTGCAAAACACAGATGAAAATATCCACGAAGTAGCTGAAATTTTGGAAGAAGAAATCGGTGTGGATACAGTCCAAAAAATCGGACGCATCTTGATTTTGTATAAACAATCAAGCAAGAAAGAAAATCGCAAGATTTCTAAAAAAGTTAAAGAAATCTAAGAACGATACTCCCAAAAGCTGTTTTTACAGAAGAGTAAAGGAGATTAACCTATGGCAATCGAATTATTAACTCCCTTTACAAAAGTGGAGTTAGAGCCAGAAATCAAGGATAAAAAACGCAAACAAGTCGGTATCTTGGGTGGAAATTTTAACCCTGTTCATAATGCACACCTGATTGTTGCAGACCAAGTGCGCCAGCAGTTGGGATTGGATCAGGTTCTGCTCATGCCCGAATATCAGCCCCCTCACGTAGACAAAAAGGAAACCATTCCTGAACACCACCGCCTCAAGATGTTAGAATTGGCGATTGATGGAATTGAAGGTCTAGCTATTGAGACCATTGAGCTAGAGCGTAAGGGTATTTCTTACACCTACGACACCATGAAGCTTCTAACAGAGAAGAATCCAGATACAGATTACTATTTCATTATCGGTGCAGATATGGTAGACTATCTGCCTAAGTGGTATAGAATTGATGAGTTGGTGGAACTAGTTCAGTTTGTAGGGGTTCAGCGTCCACGTTACAAGGCAGGGACTTCTTATCCAGTCATCTGGGTGGATGTGCCTCTTATGGATATTTCATCCAGCATGGTGCGTGATTTCATCGCCCAAGGACGCACACCTAACTTTCTCCTACCTAAGCCTGTACTAGACTATATTGAGAAAGAAGGGCTTTACTGATGGCATACCAAGACTATATCAACTGTTCGCGTAAAGAATTGTTGGAAAAAATGGCAGAGCTCCTACCTGAAAAACGTCTAACCCATTGTCTGGGTGTAGAGCGTGCAGCCATAGAATTGGCTCAGCGCTTTGGTGTGGATGTTGAAAAAGCAGGTCTAGCCGGTCTCCTTCATGACTATGCTAAAAAGCTATCAGATCAAGAATTTCTAGACTTGATTGACCGATATCAACTAGATCCAGACTTCAAAAATTGGGGCAATAATGTCTGGCATGGGATGGTAGGAATTTACAAGATTCAGGAAGATTTAGATTTGAAAGATCCTGAAATTCTGCGTGCAATAGAAATCCATACAGTTGGAGCGAGTCAGATGACGGATCTTGACAAAGTTATCTATGTTGCAGACTACATCGAGCACAATCGTGCCTTTCCAGGAGTAGATGAGGCGCGTGAAATTGCTGAACTATCACTAAATAAGGCAGTAGCTTACGAGACAGCTCATACCGTGGAGCATTTAGCTCATCAGGGATTCCCCATCTATCCCCAAACCCTTGAAACCTATAACGCCTTTGTGCACTATTTGAAAGAGGATTAAATGAAGACGGCTTTTATAATCATTGATGTTCAGAATATTTTAGTGGAAACTGGGTTTCAGACAAAAAGTCTATTGGAAAAAATTTCTTATTTACAAAACCAGGCTAGAAGCAAGAATATCGAAATTATTTATGTTCAACATATTGAGAACTCTGAAGCTCAAACATCAGAAGATTGGCAGTTATCTGAGTTTTTAAGTCGAAAACCTAATGAAAAGGTCTTTCAGAAGAAGTATAACAGTATTTTCAAAGAAACTGGTTTAAAAGAATACTTGGATAAACAGGGGATTGAAAAATTAGTTTTATGTGGTATGCAGACAGAATATTGTGTGGATACCTCTGTCAAGGTTGCCTTTGAATATGGCTATCAGCTTATTATTCCAGAAGGAACTTGCACAACGTTTGATGGCGATGACATTCCAGCAGAAACGATAAATGAATTTTATGAGGGCATTTGGGAGGAGCGCTTTGCAGATGTCCTAGATTACAAACATATTTTCTAGAAAGAGGACTAAATGAACGAAAAAGAATTACTAGAACTAGTCGTGAAAGCGGCTGATGAGAAACGTGCGGAGGATATCCTGGCACTTGATGTACAAGATTTGACTAGTGTGACTGACTACTTTGTCATCACTAGTTCTATGAATAGCCGTCAATTGGACGCTATCGCTGAAAATATCCGTGAAAAAGTAGCGGAAGCTGGCTTTAAAGGCAGCCATGTCGAAGGTGATGCAGCTGGAGGCTGGGTCTTGCTAGACCTCGGCAGTGTCGTTGTGCATATCTTTTCAGAAGAAATGCGTGCCCACTATAATCTAGAAAAACTTTGGCATGAGGCAGAGTCAGTAGACCTCTCAGAAACTCTGGCTTAGAAGATGAACTCAGTTGCAGTCAACTGGGTTTTATTTGCTTATTTTAGAAAAATTGATTGAAAGGTAAAGAGCGAGTGGTATTTGCCAGGGAAGCTCTTTGTAACTTAATTATGCCTACTTATGAAACCTTTGCGGCTGTTTACGATGCTGTGATGGACGATAGTTTATACGATAAATGGATGGATTTTTCCCTGCGTCATTTGCCAAAGACTAAGGAGAGAAAGAAACTCTTGGAGCTGGCTTGTGGTACAGGTATCCAGTCTGTGCGCTTTTCTCAGGCAGGTTTTGATGTAACTGGACTGGATTTGAGCGCAGACATGTTGAAGATTGCGGAGAAGAGAGCTACTTCAGCCAAGCAAAAGATTGATTTTATTGAAGGTAATATGTTGGATTTGTCCAAGGTAGGAACTTATGACTTTGTCACTTGTTATTCGGACTCTATCTGTTACATGCAGGATGAGGTGGAAGTAGGGGACGTCTTTAAAGAAGTCTATAATGCCCTCAATGAAGATGGTGTTTTTATCTTTGATGTGCATTCGATCTACCAGACTGATGAGGTTTTTCCAGGCTATTCTTACCATGAAAATGCAGAAGACTTTGCCATGCTTTGGGATACATACGAGGATGCTGCTCCTCACTCTATCGTGCATGAACTGACTTTCTTTATCAAGGAAGAAGACGGGTCCTTTAGTCGTCATGATGAGGTGCATGAGGAGCGTACATACGAGTTTTTGACCTATGATATTCTGCTGGAACAGGCAGGTTTCCAATCCTTCAAACTTTATGCTGACTTTGAGGATAAGGAGCCAACAGAAACTAGCACCCGTTGGTTTTTTGTCGCGCAGAAGTAGGAGAACATCATGACCATCACAGGTATTATCGCGGAGTTCAATCCTTTTCATAATGGCCACAAATACCTGCTAGAACAGGCGGAGGGCCTGAAAATTGTGGCCATGTCTGGAAATT
Source organism: Streptococcus sp. 27098_8_91 (assembly GCF_041432385.1). Taxonomy (NCBI): domain Bacteria; kingdom Bacillati; phylum Bacillota; class Bacilli; order Lactobacillales; family Streptococcaceae; genus Streptococcus; species Streptococcus sp. 27098_8_91. The sequence goes on along the minus strand of NZ_JAPVZN010000001.1, from coordinate 387,934 downwards.
TCATGCAACGTGGAGAGCCTGCTATTGTAGATAAGTGGACTCGGACCCAGATGGCACTGGAGAATGGGGCAGACTTGGTAATAGAATTGCCCTTTTTAGTCAGTGTTCAGGCAGCGGATTTCTTTGGACAAGGAGCTGTTGATATCTTGGCTCGCCTGGGGATTGATAGCCTAGCCTTTGGGACAGAAGAAGTTCTAGATTATCAGAAAATCGCTGACTTATATGCAGAGCGTGGTCAAGAGATGGAGAAATTTGTGGATAATTTACCTGATTCTCTTTCTTATCCCCAGAAAACCCAAGCTATGTGGAAGGAATTTGCAGGTCTTGATTTTTCTGGTGATACGCCCAATCATGTCCTTGCTCTTGCCTATGCTAAGGCGGTAGCAGGGCGAAACATCAGCCTTCATCCAATTCAACGTCAGGGAGCTGGTTACCATTCTGTGGACAAGGATGTAGACTTTGCCTCAGCGACAGCTCTTCGTCAGCACCAAAATGACCAAGATTTCTTAGAACGTTTTATGCCTTCTGTTGAAATCTTTAAAAATGCTGGTAAGGTGAGCTGGGATAACTATTTTCCCTTGCTCTGCTATCAAATTTTGTCAAATCCTGACCTAACTACTATTTATCAGGTTAATCAGGAAATGGCAGTGCGTATCAAGGATTCCATAAAGACAGCTCGGTCTGTGGAAGAGTTAGTCGAGATAGTTGCTACCAAACGGTACACCAAGGCACGTGTACGTCGTTTATTGACTTATATCTTGGTACAAGCCAGAGAATGTGCCTTGCCAGAAGCTATTCATATCCTTGGATTTACCGAAAAAGGCAGGCAACATCTCAAGTCTCTGAAAGAGCAGGTCAATCTAGTTAGTAGAATCGGCAAAGAGCCCTGGGATGCCATGACTCAAAAGGCGGACCAAATTTATCAGCTGGGACACCCAAGTATCGCAGAACAAAATTTTGGTCGAGTGCCAATCAGAATCGAATCAAACTAAGTCTACTGAAAGGTAGGCTTTTTTAGTTTTTTCGAATAAATAGATAGAAGCGGGAAAACTTGTACAAGTTCCTGACAATTTTTTTCTTTTCGTGTATAATAGTTGAAAAGAGGTAAAACGAGGTATGGTTATGGAAGCAGTTCTTTACTCAACATTCCGAAATCATTTAAAAGACTACATGAAGAAGGTAAACGATGAGTTTGAGCCTTTGGCAGTAGTCAATAAAAATCCAGATGAAGATATTGTAGTCCTATCAAAGAGCGAGTGGGATAGTATTCAAGAAACTTTGAGGATTGCTCAGAATAAGGAACTTTCTGACAAGGTCTTGCGAGGAATGTCCCAAGTTCGTGCAGGACGCACGCAGGTTCATGTGATTGAGGAGTGATGAATGCTACTCAAGTTTACAGAAGATGCCTGGGAGGATTATTGCTACTGGCAAACTCAAGACAAGAAAACGCTAAAAAGAATCAACAAACTAATCAAGGATATTCAACGTGATCCATTTACAGGAATTGGTAAACCAGAACCGCTCAAGTATGAGTACCAAGGAGCTTGGTCGCGTCGTATTGACGCAGAAAATCGCTTGATATATATGATGGATGGTGAAAGCATCGCTTTTTTATCCTTTAAAGATCATTATTAAGTCTACTGAAAGGTAGGCTTTTTTATTGTGGAAATTTTAGCTAGTAAGAAGATAAATCTTTTTGAGAAATGATAGAATTCCTAGATTAGAAAGACAGTGAAAAAATTTAGTATAATAACCAGGTTGTTTATCCTTGAATCCGCTTTATAACTCTTATTTTGTGGTATAATGAAGAGAATTGGTTATATTAAAAATCATAAATTGAATATAAAAGACAAATAAATTTTTATATTTATAAACCATGATAAACTTTTGTTTAAGATTATGTAATAAAAAAGAAGATTTATAAGCATAATTTGTATTTATGTAATACAAGCTAATGATAGGATGGTTAAAATATGGAAGAAAATTATAATTTATCTATAACTCAAATAAAGAATTCTATTAAAGAAAATTCCTTAGTTTTGTTTGTTGGTGCAGGAATATCAGCTAATTCTAATCTACCAACTTGGGGAGAATTGATTCAATCATTAAAAAAAGAATTGAACATACCAGAAGAAAAAACAGATAGTCCACTGAGAATTGCTCAGTATTATTATGATACCTTTGGGAAAAATCAGTACACAAAAAAGATAGAAGAAATTTTCTTTAAGAAGGGATTGAGTAAACCAAATGAGTTACATAAATTAATAGAAAAAATTGCACCAAAACATATTATTACGACAAACTATGATTCACTTCTGGAGAGTCAATTTGATAGTGGCTTGTTAAAGTACAATGTAGTCGCTGAGGATAAAGACATCCCTTATACGAGTTCGGAAAGATACTTGATTAAAATGCATGGTGACTTGAGTAAGAAAAATATTGTTTTGAAAGAAGATGATTATTTAGACTATCATTTGAACTTCCCAATGATTTCTACTTTAATCCAGTCATTGATAATGAATCATACTCTATTGTTTGTGGGGTATTCTCTAAGTGATTCGACTTTTAATTCAATTTTTAGAATGATTCAAAATACATTTAAATTGGATGCTAAAAATGCTTATTTTTATACTCCCGAGGAACCGTCTATGATCATCCGAGACTATTATAAGAAGCAAGGAATTATCATTATCTCTAATGAAGAGAATCCAGGTCAGGAGACATCCGAAAAACAGAACAAATTGTATTGCAGGACAAAAGATTTTTTAGAGGTTCTATCAGAAAACCGAAGTCAAGTTGTAAATAATGCTGATGATTTATGGAATCAACTGGCTTTTTTAGATAGACTTAGTTTTATTGATGCGAAAGATTTTTCTAGATATTCTGATTTAAAGAAAAGGGCTTTAAACTGGGATGATGAGTATTGCTGGTTTGGAAATAATCAATTAAGATTTGAAATTGATGGTCATGAAGAATTACGAAATATGGTATCTAAAAAATCTTTATTAAACCGCTTTCTAGATATGGAGATTGGTGAACCTAGAGATTTAAAGGGGAATCGATTCTTAAGTAAGGCTTTTAAGTTGTATGAAGAAAAACAATATTCTTTAGCAAAAGCAAAATTTAGAGAACTAGCTAATATAGCATTTCGTCAGAAAGACTATTTTAATTTCTTAGTTTGTGAATTTAATTTTCAGCAAATTCAAATAATTGATAGATACGAAAAAACACCTAGTTATGCAGAGCCAATTTATGATGGAGAATTAAGCGAATTAACAGAACAAATTATTAACTCGGTTACAGGAGATGAGAAAAAGATTATAGAATTTTTTAGAGATTCAATCCTTAATTTCAATTTTTTATATAGAAAATTAGAAACTATTAATGAATTATTTGATGAAATTCGTGAAGAGCATGAAAGCTATAGAAGAGGAGGATGGTCTGCTAATAATTATCTATTTAATGCGGAGTTTACAGTAAAAAATCTTTGTAACTTTTTAAAATTAAATTGTTTATGTGTTGAACATTATAAGATTTATAAATCAATCATTAATAGATATTTAGAAATATTATTACTCAGTTATGATAATTCATATGTAAACCCTGATTCAAGTATTTTCGATAGAACATCTTCTTGGCTTAAAAATCTTGATTTGGATGATGTTCAATTAATTCTTCCGAATATAGATTTTAAGGTTGTAAATTTATATTTTAGAAACTATTCATTTGGTAAAATAAAAGTTACTGAGGAAGCGAAAGACTATTTGTTGAATCGAATTACCCATCTTCAAGAAAGACTTGAAATTACTGAAGATGAAAATCTTCGAGAGCTTAAAAACATGCTAACTTTTCTTCCTCTTGTTGATGATATTGACATAGAAAAAGTAATAGAAATTTTAAATAATCAAATACTGTATTATAATTGGAGCGAGGAATTTAGGAGAATTATTAAAATTGTCCTCGATAATATGGATGCTATTGATAAAGATTCATTGAAATCTAAGATAATTGGGATTGTAAATAAACATTTAAATGAAATTTTGGAGAAAAATTTTTCTTTATATAATTCAGTGTATCCACTCTATTCACAGTTACTAGAATACTGCTCAACTGATCAGGAAACTGCAATAATAGTACTCGAAAAATTTAATACAGATATTTTAAGAATAAAATATAAAAATGATGATATAAAAAATATCATAGAATATTCTGACTTGATATGTCACTTATTTAAGTATTTTGAAGAGGATATTAAAGATGACATTCTAGATACTCTAAAAGTTTATGAAGAATCAGAAAACATTATTTACCATAAAGTAATTGATTTAATGAGTTATAATGTCTATGATTTTCCTCAGATACAAAATAAAATCTACCATTATTTGATTAAAAGAATTAATGATAAAAGAGTTGAGGGGGTTAAAACTTTCCCAGACCCAAGAGAAAAGTCTGTATCAGATTTATACAACTTAAGTAGAAAAGGATATTTTTCTGATTTTGAGATTTTAAAAGATATTGAAGAAGATATTCGAGGACTTTATCCTGAAGTAGATTGGACCTGGTTCCATGATAGAAGTGATGATGTTATCCATCGTCTACTAGAACATAGAACTCCCAATAATATTAAAACTTATTTTTCAAAAAATGAAGAAGATAATAAATTGATTAATGAGTATATTTTAAAAGCTCTCGATGAGGATAAACTAATACTTAAGAAATAAATTGATACAACTAAATAAAAAAGTTAATTTATGACAAATTTGATCTTGAAGATAAGCTGTAATTTCCTAAAGTGAATTTTCAAAGACTTGAAAGCAAAATGTTTGAATCTAGTGGAACACTATTTGGCACAACAATAGAAAATCCATAGCTATAGAGATTCGGTGGAACTTTTTGATAGCGATACTGAATTATCTCCTTAAAAACCAAGGAATTGTAATCCTAAAATACGCGCTAAATTCCCCAAAACATATTCTATTTAAGGTTTGTTAAAAATAATTTTTTATGGTAGAATGTATAAGAATGCATATCATTCGGATAAACAAATAAATTGAGGTAAAAACATGGAAATTATGGCGATTGTTATCGTTGTTTTTGCCGTCATCATTGGTTTAGTCATTGGATATGTCAGCATCTCAGTCAAGATGAAATCATCACAAGAGGCTGCAGAGCTGATGCTTTTAAATGCTGAACAAGAAGCAACTAATTTACGAGGACAAGCTGAGCGCGAAGCGGATTTATTACTCAATGAAGCTAAGAGCGAAAGCAAGTCTCTTAAAAAAGAAGCACTATTGGAGGCCAAAGAAGAAGCCAGAAAATACCGTGAAGAAGTGGACGCTGAATTTAAATCAGAACGTCAAGAACTCAAGCAAATCGAAAGTCGTTTGACCGAACGTGCTAGCAGTCTTGATCGTAAAGATGACAATTTGACGAACAAAGAAAAAACACTTGAACAAAAAGAACAAAGTATTTCTGATAGAGCAAAAAACCTTGATGTACGTGAAGAGCAACTAGAAGAAATTGAGAAACAAAAGCAAGCTGAACTAGAGCGTATTGGAACTCTGACTCAGTCGGAAGCAAAAGACATTATCTTGGCCCAGACAGAGGAAGACTTGACTAAGGAAATTGCTAGTCGCATTCGTGAGGCTGAGCAAGAAGTTAAGGAACGTTCAGACAAATTGGCTAAGGATATCTTGTCTCAAGCCATGCAGAGAATTGCTGGTGAGTATGTAGCTGAGTCTACCAACTCTACAGTTCATCTGCCTGATGATACCATGAAAGGTCGTATCATTGGTCGTGAAGGGCGTAATATTCGTACCTTTGAAAGTTTGACAGGGGTTGATGTTATCATTGACGACACTCCAGAAGTGGTAACCTTGTCAGGTTTTGATCCTATCCGTCGCGAGATTGCCCGTATGACGATGGAAACCTTGCTTAAGGATGGACGTATCCACCCAGCTCGTATCGAAGAGTTGGTTGAGAAAAATCGTCAAGAGATTGATAACAAGATTCGTGAATATGGTGAGGCAGCAGCCTATGAAATTGGTGCACCGAACCTTCACCCTGACTTGATGAAGATCATGGGTCGCTTGCAGTTCCGTACTTCATACGGACAAAATGTCTTGCGTCATTCGATTGAAGTTGCTAAGTTGGCTGGTATTATGGCCAGCGAACTTGGTGAAAATGCTACCCTTGCTCGTCGTGCGGGATTCCTTCACGATATTGGTAAAGCCATTGACCGTGAAGTAGAAGGTAGCCACGTTGAGATTGGTACCGAGTTAGCTCGCAAGTACAAAGAGCATCCAGTTGTAATCAACACCATTGCAAGTCACCACGGAGATGTAGAACCTGAAAGTGTGATCGCAGTTATCGTTGCTGCAGCGGATGCCTTAAGCGCAGCCCGTCCAGGAGCTCGTAGTGAGTCACTCGAAAGCTACATTAAACGTCTCCATGATTTAGAGGAAATTGCGAATAGCTTTGAAGGTGTTCAAAATAGCTTTGCCCTTCAAGCAGGTCGTGAAATCCGCATTATGGTAAATCCAGGTCAAATCAAAGATGACAAGGTCACAATCTTGGCTCATAAAGTTCGTGAGAAAATCGAAAACAATCTCGATTACCCAGGAAATATCAAGGTAACCGTGATTCGTGAACTTCGTGCAGTTGATTATGCAAAATAAATAAGAAAGAGCAGTTGAAAAATTACTGCTTTTTTGTTACACTAGATAGAAAGATTGTAGCGAGCAGAAATGGCTTTAGATATATAATCTTACAGAAATTTTCAAGTCATTTCACAAACTATCCAAAGGAGACATAATGGCAGACCGAGGCTTACTAATCGTTTTTTCAGGTCCTTCAGGAGTTGGAAAAGGAACGGTTAGACGAGAAATTTTTGAGAGTTCTGAAAATCAATTTCAATATTCTGTATCTATGACAACGCGGGCACAACGTCCAGGTGAAGTAGATGGTGTTGATTATTTCTTCCGTACACGGGAGGAATTTGAAGAGTTGATCCGTCAAGGGCAAATGTTAGAGTATGCAGAGTATGTGGGTAACTATTATGGAACTCCTCTGACTTATGTTAATGAAACGCTTGATAAGGGAATCGATGTCTTTCTTGAAATTGAAGTGCAGGGAGCTCTCCAGGTTAAGAAAAAAGTTCCAGATGCGGTCTTTATTTTTTTAACACCACCAGATTTGGAAGAATTGCAAGACCGTCTCGTTGGCCGAGGTACAGATAGTGCAGAAGTGATTGCTCAGCGTATCGAAAAAGCCAAGGAAGAAATTGCTTTGATGCGTGAGTATGACTACGCTATTGTAAATGACCATGTTCCTCTAGCGGCCGATCGTGTTAAACGTGTGATTGAAGCAGAACATTTCCGTGTAGACCGCGTGATTGGTCATTATCAGGATATGCTACCAAAGTCTCCGACTATTCGATAAAATTTAGAAAACAGGTACAAACAAATGATGCTTAAACCCTCTATTGATACCTTACTTGACAAGGTACCATCAAAATATTCACTCGTTATCTTGGAAGCAAAGCGTGCTCATGAATTAGAAGCTGGAGCACCTGCTACTCAAGAATTCAAATCTGAAAAATCAACTCTTCGTGCCTTGGAAGAAATTGAATCAGGGAATGTAACCATCCACCCAGATCCAGAAGGAAAACGCGAAGCTGTTCGTCGTCGTATCGAAGAAGAAAGACGATTGAAAGAAGAAGAAGAAAAGAAAATTAAAGAGCAAATCGCGAAAGAAAAAGAAGAAGGTGAAAAAATTTAAGGTTGGGGGGACTCAATCTTATTTTTTCTATTGCAAGAATACTCAATCAATTAAAAGGATTTAAGAAGAGAAGGAGGTGAGGATATGGCTATTGCAAAAATCATTGTGGATGTTCCCTTGATGCAGACAGACCAGCCCTATAGCTACAAGATTCCAGAGGAATTTGAAGAGATGCTGGAAGTTGGCATGCGAGTTCATGTACCTTTTGGGAAGGCCAATCGCTTGATTCAGGGAATTGTTCTTGGGTTGGAGTCTCAATCTGATGCAGATGTGGCAGACGAGGACTTAAAAGAAATTGCCGAGGTGCTGGACTTTTCTCCTGTTTTAACAGAGGAACAACTCTGGTTGGCCGAAGAACTACGTAAGACAGTTTTTTCATACAAGATTTCTATTCTAAAAGCTATGCTTCCAGGATTTTTGAATTCTAGCTATGATAAGATCCTCTATCCTCTGGAAGGCTTGAGTCAGAAAGATAGAGACCGTTTGTTTGGTTCGCAGGAGTCTCTAGCATTTTCATCTCTTGACCTAGAAAAGCAAGCTGAGATGATGCGTTTGACCCGAAAAGGGATCTTGAAGCTAGAGTATCAGGCTGTGGATCAGAAGAAAGTTAAGACGCAGTCTTGGGTTGAAGTTCATCTTGAACAGTTAGAAAAGCTAGAAATCTCAAATCGTGCCAAGAAGAAATTGGAACTGCGAGAATATTTATTAGTACATCCTGAAACAGTTCCTTTAGCTGATTTGTTAGAACATTACTCACGGGAACAAGTCAATTTCTTTGTGGAACAGGGGGCTTTGACGATTCTTCAAAAGGAAGTTCAACGCTCAGCCGCCTACTTTGAAGGAATCGAGTCAAATCAAGCCTTAGAGTTAAACCCAGAGCAAAAACAAGCCTGTGAGGCGGTTGTTGGAGCGATTGGGAAGCAATATCCTCCCTTTCTTCTACAAGGAATCACTGGAAGTGGGAAAACCGAGGTTTATCTGCAGATTATCCAAGGTGCCCTGGATATGGGAAAAACAGCGATTGTTCTAGTGCCAGAGATTTCTCTCACACCTCAAATGACGGAGCGTTTTATTGCTCGTTTCGGTGATAAAGTAGCCATTCTTCACTCAGGCTTGTCCAATGGTGAAAAGTATGATGAGTGGCGCAAGGTGGAGCGTGGAGATGCTCAGGTAGTTGTAGGGGCCAGGTCTGCTATTTTTGCGCCTTTAAAAAATCTAGGTGTTATCATTATCGATGAAGAGCATGAGGCCAGCTACAAGCAAGATAGCAATCCGCGTTATCATGCTAGGGATGTGGCTCTTTTACGAGCCCAGTACAATCAAGCAGCATTAGTCCTTGGTTCTGCAACACCGAGTCTAGAAAGTCGTGCGCGTGCTGGTAAGGGTGTTTATCAGCATCTACGCCTGACGCAACGGGCCAATCCTTTAGCAAGCATTCCTGAAGTGCAACTGATTGACTTCCGTGATTATATTGGGCAAAATGAAACGTCCAACTTTACACCACCACTGATTGAGGCAATTCAAGATCGACTGGATAAAAAAGAGCAGGTTGTTCTCATGCTCAATCGCCGTGGCTATTCTAGCTTTGTCATGTGCCGAGAATGTGGGACTGTTGATACCTGTCCCAACTGCGATATTTCCTTGACGCTGCATATGGATACTAAGACTATGAATTGTCATTATTGTGGATTTTCTAAGGAAATTCCCCATGTCTGTCCAAACTGTCAGAGTCGCAGTATTCGTTACTATGGAACAGGAACTCAAAAGGCCTACGATGAGCTAGCTGAACTTTTTCCAGAGGCACGTATTCTGCGCATGGATGTAGATACAACTCGCAAAAAGGGTAGTCACCAAGCCTTACTTGAGCAGTTTGGCAAGGGTGAAGCGGATATTCTTCTGGGAACCCAGATGATTGCCAAGGGCTTGGATTTTCCAAATGTGACCTTGGTTGGTGTTCTCAATGCGGATACAGCCTTGAATCTGCCTGACTTCCGTTCTTCTGAGAGAACCTTTCAACTCTTGACCCAGGTAGCAGGACGAGCAGGTCGAGCTGAAAAGTCAGGTCAGGTCTTGATTCAGTCCTATAATCCTCAGCATTATGCCATTCGCTTCGCCAAGGATCAGGACTATGAAGGCTTTTATGCCTATGAAATGGGCATCCGACGTCAGTTGGGTTATCCACCTTATTATTTCACAATTGGAATTACCTTGTCTCATAAGAAAGAAGAAGAGGTTCTGAAACGTGCTTATGAAGTCATGGAGATATTGCGGTCAGGTTTGTCGGATGCTAGTATAATTCTTGGTCCAACGCCAAAACCTATCGCTCGTACTCATAACCTCTATCACTACCAAATATTGATTAAATACCGTTTAGAAGATGAGCTTGGTCCAACCCTTAACCAGGTCTTGGCCTTGACACAAGAACGGGAAAATAGCGAACTTCGTCTCAGTATTGACCACGAACCGCAACAGTTTTTATAAGAAGGAGAAGATATGACAAAATTAATCTTTATGGGAACTCCCGATTTTTCAGCAACCGTTTTGAAGGGGCTTTTGACGGACGATCGCTATGAGATTCTAGCAGTTGTAACTCAGCCAGACCGTGCTGTCGGTCGAAAAAAAGTTATCCAACAAACCCCAGTGAAACAAGCAGCTAAAGAAGCAGGGCTTCCTATCTACCAACCCGAAAAATTATCAAGTAGTCCAGAAATGGAAACTATCATGAACTTGGGCGCTGATGGGATTGTAACAGCCGCCTTTGGGCAATTTCTCCCAAGTAAACTCCTTGATAGCATGGATTTTGCTGTCAATGTTCATGCTTCCCTCCTTCCTAAACACCGTGGTGGTGCTCCTATTCATTATGCCTTGATTCAGGGTGATGAGGAGGCAGGAGTAACCATTATGGAAATGGTCAAGGAAATGGATGCCGGAGATATGATTTCTCGTCGTAGTATTCCAATTACAGATGAGGACAATGTTGGAACTTTGTTTGAAAAATTGGCCATTGTCGGTCGTGATCTGCTTTTGGATACGTTGCCTGCATACATTGCTGGCGAGATTCAACCAGAACCACAGGACCCAAGCCAGGTTACATTTTCGCCAAATATCAAACCTGAGGAAGAAAAGTTGGACTGGAACAAGACCAATCGTCAACTCTTTAACCAAATCCGTGGGATGAATCCATGGCCAGTTGCTCATACTTTTTTAAAGGGCGAACGCTTCAAAATCTATGAAACCCTGCCAGTAAAAGGTCAAGGGACTCCGGGTGAGATACTCTCCATTGGCAAGAAAGAATTGATCGTAGCAACAGCAGAGGGGGCTCTATCTCTCAAACAGGTTCAACCAGCAGGAAAACCTAAGATGGACATTGCTTCCTTCCTTAACGGTGTGGGACGAACTTTGGCAGTAGGAGAACGATTTGGTGACTAAAGTAGAAACGGCTAGAAGTTTAGCCTTAGAGGTGCTAGAAGATGTCTTTGTCAATCAAGCATATTCCAATATTGCCTTAAATAAACACCTCAAGGGAAGTCAACTATCAGCGGCAGACAAAGGTTTGGTGACAGAGCTGGTCTATGGAACTGTAGCTCGAAAACTCACGCTAGAGTGGTACATTTCTCATTTTATTGAGGATAGAGACAAGCTGGACAGTTGGCTCTATGTTTTACTTCTCATGAGCACCTACCAACTCCAATACTTGGATAAGCTTCCTGACCATGCAGTGGTCAATGAAGCGGTAGAAATTGCAAAACTTCGTAAGAAGGGCAGTGAAAAACTGGTCAATGCTGTTCTTCGTCGTATTTTGCGTGAGGGTTTGCCAGATATTGCCTCTATCAAGCGTAAAAATAAGCGTGATTCCATTGCCTACTCTTTACCAGTTTGGTTGATTTCGAAGCTCAAGGAAGAGTATGGTGAAGAGAGAGCGCAAGCGATTTTTGAGGGTCTTTTGCAACGGAATAAAGCCAGTATCCGTGTGACAGATTTGAGTCGAAAAGAGCAGATTAAAGCTCTGCTTGGTGCAAGTGATTCTCTTTTATCTCCTGCTGGTCTGGTCAAGGAGCAGGGGCATTTTGCTGGTCACGCTTTGTTTGCTGAAGGGGCTATTACTATCCAGGATGAGTCTAGTCAGTTGGTTGCACCGACACTAGAGCTACAAGGAGATGAGCAGGTTTTAGATGCTTGTGCGGCCCCTGGTGGTAAGACTGCTCATATGGCGTCTTATCTAACTACGGGACAGGTGACGGCACTGGATCTCTACGATCATAAACTCACTTTGATTCAAGAAAATGCTCAGCGTTTAGGTGTAGCAGATCGTGTTCAAACGCAAAAACTGGATGCACGAAAAGTGCATGAGTTTTTTGGCAAGGATCAATTTGACAAAATTTTGGTTGATGCTCCTTGTTCAGGGATTGGTCTATTGCGTCGAAAACCAGATATCAAATATAATAAAGAGACAGCAGATTTCGCGTCATTACAGGAAATTCAGTTGGAAATATTAGGTAGTGTTTGTCAAACACTACGAAAAGGTGGTATAATAACCTATAGTACCTGCACTATTGTCTCGGAAGAGAACTTTCAAGTGGTTCAAGCATTTTTAGAAAGTCATCCCGAGTTTGAGCAGGTTAAACTAGATCACGAATGCAAGGATATTCTAAAAGATGGCTGTATCCTTATTACTCCAGAATTATACGGAAGTGATGGATTCTTCATCAGCCAATTTCGTAAGATATCCAATTAGGAAGGAACTGACACAATGGAGATTTCATTATTAACAGATGTGGGTCAGAAGCGTACAAATAATCAAGACTATGTCAATCTTTTTGTCAATCGTGCTGGTCGCACGATGATCATCTTGGCTGATGGGATGGGAGGTCATCGCGCAGGAAATATTGCCAGTGAGATGGCAGTTACGGACCTAGGTGTTGCCTGGGTTGATACGCAGATCGACACCGTTAATGAAGTTCGCGAATGGTTTGCCCACCATCTAGAAGTTGAAAATCAAAAGATTTATCAACTAGGACGAGATGAAGCCTACAAGGGAATGGGGACAACCCTCGAAGCTCTTGCAGTTATCGGAAATCAGGCAATTTATGCCCATATCGGAGATTCTAGAATCGGTCTCATTCGAGGGGAAGAGTACCGTCAACTGACAAGTGATCATTCTTTGGTCAATGAATTGCTCAAGGCAGGTCAATTGACACCTGAAGAAGCTGAAGCACATCCACAAAAGAATATCATCACCCAATCTATCGGACAAAAAGACGAAATTCAACCTGATTTTGGAATTGTCAGCTTGGAACCAGGTGACTATCTGGTCATGAATAGTGACGGTCTAACCAATATGATTTCAGGCAGTGAGATCTATGATATTGTGACAAGCGATATTTCGCTTGATGATAAGGCAGCCACTTTGGTACGCTTTGCCAACAATGCCGGAGGGCTTGATAATATTACAGTTGCCCTTGTTTCGATTAAGGAGGAGGCGGCACTATGATCCAGATCGGCAAGATTTTTGCCGGGCGGTATCGGATTATCAAACAAATTGGCCGTGGAGGTATGGCAGATGTCTACCTGGCCAAGGATTTGATTTTAGACGGGGAAGAGGTAGCTGTTAAGGTCTTGAGGACTAACTACCAGACTGACCCGATTGCTGTTGCGCGTTTTCAGCGTGAAGCGCGTGCAATGGCTGACTTAGATCATCCCCATATCGTTCGGATAACGGATATCGGCGAAGAGGACGGTCAACAGTACCTAGCTATGGAATATGTAGCTGGTCTTGATCTCAAGCGCTATATCAAAGAACACTATCCCCTCTCAAATGAAGAAGCTGTCCGTATCATGGGTCAGATTCTCTTAGCGATGCGCTTGGCGCACACTAAAGGTATTGTCCATCGTGACTTAAAACCTCAAAATATTCTTTTAACTCCTGATGGAACGGCTAAGGTGACGGACTTTGGGATTGCTGTAGCCTTTGCAGAGACAAGTCTGACTCAGACCAATTCTATGTTGGGTTCTGTCCACTACTTGTCACCTGAGCAGGCTCGTGGCTCTAAGGCAACTGTGCAGAGTGACATCTATGCCATGGGGATTATTTTCTACGAGATGCTGACAGGGCATATCCCTTATGATGGCGATAGTGCAGTAACCATTGCCCTCCAGCATTTTCAAAAACCACTTCCTTCGGTTATAGCTGAAAATCCATCTGTTCCCCAAGCTTTGGAGAATGTGGTCATCAAAGCAACTGCTAAAAAGCTTACAGATCGATACCAGTCGGTTTCAGAGATGTATGTTGATTTGTCTAGCAGTCTATCTTATAACCGCAGAAATGAACCTAAACGTGTTTTTGATGACGCCACTAAGGCGGACACAAAGACATTGCCAAAGGTTCCTCAAACAACCTTGACCTCCATTCCTAAGGTGCAACCACAGACAGATAGCCATCAGGCAACTAAAGCTAGTCCAGAAGCAAGTGCTAAAAAATCCGTGGAAAAACCAGTGAAAAAACGTCGTTTTAAAGCACGTTATCTAGTTCTACTAGCAAGTTTCGTACTGGTTGTCGCTTCTTTGGTGTGGATTTTATCCAGAACACCAGCTACTGTTGAGATTCCAAAAGTTGCAGGTCAAACTGTCGCTGAAGCAAAAGAAAATCTGAAAAAAGCGAATTTTGAAATTGGTGAGGAAAAAACGGAAGCTAGTGATACCGTAGAGGAAGGTCGGGTTATCCGAACAGATCCAGATGCTGGCTCAGCTCGCAAAGAAGGGTCTAAAGTTAATCTAATCATATCTTCAGGTAAACAATCATTTAAGATTGGAAACTATATTGGACGCAAATCTACTGATGTTATTGCAGAATTGAAAGGGAAAAAAGTTCCTGAAAATCTGATTAAGATTGAAGAAGAAGAGTCCAGTGAATCAGAACCAGGTGTGGTTTTAAAACAGAGCTTAGCAGAAGGTACGACTTATGATCTTACCAAGGCAACTTCTATCGTTTTGACTGTTGCTAAAAAGGTGACAACAGTGACCATGCCAAGTTATATTGGCTCAAGTCTTGAATTTACAAAGAATAACTTAATTCAAATTGTTGGTGTCAAGGAAGCTAATATCGAAGTAGTAGAGGTTTCGACAGCACCTGAGGGTACTGCTGAAGGAACTGTTGTCGATCAAAGTCCAAAACTAGGTGCGAAAGTTGATCTAAGTACGACACGTATAAAGATTTCTATTTATAAACCAAAAACCCCACCATCATCTTCTTCGGTTCCATCTTCGAGCCAACGTAATACTAACAGAACGGACAATACGGTGCCATCTCAAAGTCCATCGACACCATCTTCGTCTACGCAAACTCATGTGGACGAACATAACGCTGATAACTAAATAATCTTTGTCACAGTTTTTGTGGCAAAGATTTTTTTTCCTCCGAAATTATGATAAAATAAAATGGAGTTTGAAAAAGGAGGGAAACATGGAAGAATCAAAAAAACTGAATGCAGTTATTGATGTCATCATGCTGGCAGGAACGATTTTACTTCGTAATGGTTCTGAGATTTATCGTGTTGAAGATACCATGATTCGGATTGCTCATTCACAGGGC
Source organism: Streptococcus sp. 27098_8_91 (assembly GCF_041432385.1). NCBI lineage: Bacteria > Bacillati > Bacillota > Bacilli > Lactobacillales > Streptococcaceae > Streptococcus > Streptococcus sp. 27098_8_91. Next base: position 372,567 of record NZ_JAPVZN010000001.1, on the reverse strand, counting down.
ATTATGGATTGTAATGTTTTAGCCATGCCTGCCGCCATTTTTTTCTCCATTGAAAATACAAATATCTCTCGTATGAAGCGAGTGACCTCCTCTGCTTATAATATTGAGAAGGTGTGTGATGTCAACCAGATTTCACGGCAGCTTGTATCAGGACAGCTGGATTTGGAGACAGCCTTTATCCAACTAAAGGAATTAAATGCCAAGGCATCTCCCTATACCAATGTTCAACTAACTGCTGCAGCGACCCTCAGTGCTCCTTTCTTTTCAATCATGTTCGGTGGGAATGTCTACGATGCAATCGGAGCAGGAGTGGCGACCTTGTTTGCTTTTACTTGCTCTCTCTATGTAGAAAAGTTTATTCGTATCCCTTTTATGACTGCTTTCGCAGGAGCTCTTGTCTTTGGTTTGATTGCACAATTTTGGGCGCGCTATTCTGGTTTACAATCGACGGCGGATTTAGTGATTGCAGGTGCGGTTATGCCCTTTGTGCCTGGAATTGCCCTTACCAATGCTGTTCGAGATATTATGACCAACCATATCAACTCTGGTATGAGCAAGATGTTTGAATCCTTGCTGATTACCCTTGCCTTAGGGGCTGGAACATCAGTCGCCCTCTTACTCATGAACTAATATGACACTAACAACATTTTTATTGCAAGCTCTGGCAAGTTTGCTTGCCATTATTACCTTTTTAATCGTTTTAAATGTCCAGCGTTCCATGCTTATCCCTGGTGGAGTTTTAGGAATGTCTATCTGGCTACTCTATCTGATACTCAAGGAACCAACCAATGTTATTTTGGCAACCTTTATTGCTGCGGTGATTGGTTCTTGTGTCAGCCAAATTATGAGTATCCTCTATAAGACACCAGCGGTTGTTTTTGCTCTGGCAATATTGGCGCCGCTAGTGCCAGGTTATCTGTCCTATCGAACCACTTCCTTCTTCGTTACAGGTGATTACGGCCATGCCATTTCTAGTGCCATGTTAGTCATGATGCTAGCTCTCGTTATCTCTATTGGAATGGCAAGTGGAACGGTTTTGTTGAAATTGTATCATTATCTCAAAAAGAATCGAGCTAGCTAAGACTCGATTTTTTATAGCCCTAAAGTTCTGTTTGTTGGATCAGTCTAAAAATGAAATAAGGTTTTAAAAATGAACTTGATTTGGTGAATCAAGTCTTTTTTAGCTCATTTGACCTCAATTGTGATAAAATAGAGGTGAACGATTTTTTACAATGAATGATAAAAATAGAGGTAAATATGACAATCGGTATTGATAAGATTGGTTTTGCAACCAGTCAATACGTTTTGAAATTACAAGATTTAGCGGAAATCCGAGGAATTGATCCTGAAAAATTGAGTAAAGGACTCCTTTTAAAAGAATTGAGTATTGCTCCTTTGACAGAGGATATTGTTACCTTGGCTGCCAGTGCAGGTAATTCTATCCTGACTGAAGAAGAGAAGCAAGAGATTGACATGGTTATCGTAGCGACAGAGTCTGGGATTGACCAGAGTAAAGCTGCAGCTGTCTTTGTACACGGTTTGCTAGGAATTCAACCATTTGCTCGTAGTTTTGAAATCAAGGAAGCTTGCTATGGTGCAACTGCGGCACTTCACTATGCTAAGTTACATGTAGAGAATTCTCCTAAATCAAAAGTTTTGGTGCTGGCTAGTGATATTGCAAGATATGGTGTCGAAACTCCTGGAGAACCAACTCAAGGTGCAGGATGTGTTGCTATGTTGATTAGCCAAAATCCACGTGTTATGGTCTTCAATAATGATAATGTTGCACAAACTCGTGATATTATGGACTTCTGGCGTCCAAATTACTCGACAACACCATTTGTAAATGGGGTTTACTCAACACAGCAATATCTTGATAGCTTAAAAACGACTTGGGAAGAGTACCAAAAGCGTTATGACTGTAACTTGGACGATTTTGAGGCTGTATGTTTCCACTTGCCATATCCGAAGCTAGCTCTCAAAGGATTGAAAAAAATCCTAGACAAATCCTTGCCTCAAGAGAAAAAGGACTTGCTTCAAAAGCACTTTGATGAATCTATTATTTATAGCCAAAAAGTTGGAAATATCTATACAGGTTCACTCTTCTTAGGTCTCTTGTCTCTTCTTGAAAATTCTGATAGTCTCAAAGCAGGTGATAAGATTGCCCTCTACAGCTATGGTAGTGGTGCTGTATCTGAGTTCTTTAGTGTGGAATTGGTTGAAGGCTATGAAAAACAATTGCAGAATAATCGCTTAGACTTGCTAGATCAACGTCAAGCTTTGAGTGTTGCTGACTATGAACGAATCTTCTTTGAAGAAGCAAACTTAGATGAGTCTGGTTCTGCAATTATGTCAGGCTATGAAGGACAAGACTATGCTCTGGTTGAGATTGTAGACCACCAACGTCGCTACAGCAAGGTTGAAAAATAATGAAAAAGAATTGGAATGGATTTGCTAAAAAATCAATTCAAGAGCGCCTAGAGCTAGTTAAGTCTCAGACGCTTACTACTATTGAAGCCCAAGAAAGTCTTGACCGGAATGAAAATCTCAGTCTAGCAGTTGCGGACCAATTGAGTGAAAATGTGGTAGGAACCTTCTCGCTTCCTTACTCAGTAGTTCCAGAAGTTCTGGTAAATGGTCAGGAGTATACCGTTCCCTATGTGACCGAAGAACCATCTGTAGTTGCTGCAGCCAGTTTTGCTAGCAAAATTATCAAAAGAGCAGGCGGTTTTACTGCTCAGGTTCACCAACGCCAAATGATCGGTCAAGTGGCTCTCTATCAAGTCCCAGATAGGGACTTAGCTTGCCAGGCTATTCTAAGTCAAAAAACGGATTTACTCGAACAAGCAAACCAAGCCTATCCTTCTATTGTCAAACGTGGTGGTGGAGCGAGAGAGCTAACAGTTGAAAAAATTTCTGGTGAGTCTGACTTTTTAGTGGTTTACCTCCATGTCGATACTCAGGAAGCAATGGGAGCTAATATGCTCAATACCATGCTTGAAGCTTTAAAACCAAGTCTAGAAACTCTCAGTCAAGGGCAAAGTTTAATGGGGATTCTATCCAACTATGCCACAGATTCTCTAGTAACTGCCACCTGTCGTATTGCCTTTCGTTATTTGAGTCGCCAGAAGGATGAGGCTCGTGAACTAGCAGAAAAAATGGTTTTGGCCAGTCAGTTTGCCCAGGCTGATCCTTATCGAGCAGCTACCCATAACAAAGGAATCTTTAATGGAATAGATGCTCTCTTGATTGCGACTGGAAATGATTGGCGTGCCATCGAAGCAGGAGCGCATGCCTATGCCAGTCATGATGGTGCTTATCGAGGTCTCAGTCGTTGGACTATGGATTTGGAAACTGAAGAACTAATTGGAGAGATGACCATGCCGATGCCAGTTGCTACCAAGGGTGGATCAATTGGTCTTAATCCTCGTGTAGTTCTTAGCCATGAGTTGCTAGGTCATCCATCAGCTAAGGAATTGGCCCAAATTATCGTGTCAATTGGTCTTGCACAAAATTTTGCAGCTCTTAAAGCTCTTGTCAGCACAGGGATTCAGCATGGACATATGAAACTACAAGCAAAATCCTTGGCTCTTCTAGCAGGAGCCACAGAGGCTGAAGTACCTAAGTTGGTAGAAAGCTTGATTGCTGAAAAAACTTTTAATTTAGAAAAAGCCCAAACTCTTTTGAAAAACTTAAGATCATAAGAAAAACTCAGACTGGTTTGATTTTTAGCGCTTTTTACTGTTTTTTCAAATAAAAGAAACTCAAATACAGAATCGTATTTGAGTTTCTTAATTCAACGACAGTGTTTGACAGTTTTTCTGTTTTTGTTCAAAAAAACAAGATGTATGCATTGATAACGCTTTGATTTTTATTATAATATAACTGTAAATTATTAAGATTCCTAATCAAAAAAATATAGAGAGGAGGATTTTTGATTAGGAATAAAAAATTAAAATGGTGAGTGTTGCATTACTTAGTACAGTAATATTGAATATAGCACTTACAGAAGGTGTTTCAGTTGTTCATGCTAATGAGGTGGCTTCAGCTACAAAATTTGAAAATGCTGTAGTTGACATGGGGTCTACTATTTTGGGAATTAAGGTAATTGGTGATAACTGTTTTGAATAAGAAATACAATATAGTTTTATTTTTATTATTTATAGTCTATTTGTTTGGGTACTTCTCAATTTCAAAAAATTTAATTCCTATAATGTGTGTGATCCAAATATTTTTATTAGAAAATATATTTAAATCTCAAAATAAGCTTATCCAAATAGGTAAAATTATAATTATTATTGCTTCTATAATATTATTTATTGATAGTATACTAAATTAAGAGTCTGAGAACTATTTTGTCTCAGACTCTTTTTGTTTAAATACTTTTACCTGGTAAGAGGCTGACTGGTAAGAAATAACCAGTCGTGGCAACTTCTTTTCCTTCGATTTTTTGAAGGAGTAAATCAACTGTCAGGCGAGCAATTTCTTCTAAAGGTTGTTTAATGGTAGTAAGATGAGGATAGAAATTCTCGATAAAATAAGTTCCATCGTAACCAATAACCTTGAGTTGTTCTGGAACAGAGATGCCAAGTTCCTGGGCGATCTTCATTACCAAGATGGCAGTCAAATCATCCGATGCGAAAATAGCATCTGGTTTTTGTTTTTTCAGAATACTTTTGATTTCCATTTCCTTGCGGAGGGGTGAAAAGTCACTGGAAATATTGATGATGGGAGCTTTTGGGAAGATAGAAGCAAAGCCTGCATGGCGAAGTCCAGTTGGTGAATTGGAGTTGTCATTACCTGTAATCATAATGACAGACTTGGATCCAGTTTTAGCCAAGGTTTGAGCTGCTAGGACTCCACCAGCATAGTTATCAGAGGAAACGACAGGAATGTCTGGTGATAGGTTTCGGTCAAAAGAAATGATTGGAGCCGTTACGCGATTGTAGTCCTCAATCCCTAAGTTATGGCTACCAGAGATAATGCCATCCACTTGATTAGCTTCTAGCATTTCAAGATATTCACGTTCTTTTTCCGAATCGTGCTCACTATTACAGATGATGGTCTTATAGCCGTTTTTGAAGAGTTCGTGCTCCAGTTTGTCAATCAATTCAGCATAGAAAACATGGCTGATTTTTGGGAAAATCAACCCAATTAACTTGGCTGATTTCCCTTGGAGGCTACGAGCAAGGTTGTTGGGTTTGTAGCCTAACTCCCGCATGGCCTCATTGACCTTTTGAATAGTTTTTTCTGACAGGTAGCCCTTTTTATTGATAACACGTGAGACAGTAGTTGGGCTGACGCCTGCTAGTTCTGCGACATCAGTTAGTTTTGCGACCATATTCTAATTCGTAGTAAGTTCCAGTTGGGGTTCCAGATTTAATGAGGATTCCATTTTGATCTTTGTGAGGGAAGACACGACCAGAAAATACTTTTTCTCCTTTATTGATGAAAATTTCAAAGACTGAATTATCGATGAAGATATTTACAGTAGTAGCTTGGTTGTCGATTGAACATGAGCGAGTAGTTCCAAATTCTTGAGCATATTGCTCACCTGCTTGACTGCGGTCAACAGTAACTTGACCATTGACAAGGTCAAAATTGATAGAGAGTCCTTTGCCATCTTTGTCAGCAAGAAGAACGATTTCACTTTGACTATTGGCTGCTAAGTTAAGCTCGAGCTCGTAGGTGTTTTTGGTTTCAGAACGATTTGAAAATTCCTCTTGTGAAGCACGGAGTTCTTTGATAGCAGCTACAGGATACTGATAGAGTTTGCCATCTTTAATGGTAAGTTCCTTGACCAATGAGAAAGTCCCTTGGTGATCAAAACGATCAGATGGATAAGACACATCTGGCAAACCAAGCCAACTAACTGCCAGAGCACGTCCATCAGGAGCATTGAAGGCCTGAGTGGCATATGCTTCGAAACCATAGTCTAGATTGTGTAGTTCAGACACATCTACCATACGAGCATTTTCAGGATCGAAGGAAACACCGATTTTATACATATTTGGATAGATATTATCGTAGTCAAGAACCTTTTTATCCAAACCTTGTGGGCAGTAGAGAAGGACAGGTTGTTCTCCAACAAAGACAAGATTTGGGCACTCCATCATATAGGCAGTACGGTCATTGTTGAAGTCAAGATCACCAACTTCTTGCCAGTTTGTATAATCATTTTCGACAGCTTTGTAAAGACGGATAAACCCTTTTTTCTCCAAGTCTTGACCACCAACGATAGCGTAGTATTGTCCTTTAAAGTTAAAAATCTGTGGATCGCGGAAGTGGTCAGTAGCATCAGCAGGCTGATCAATCAAGATCTTATCAATCTTTTTAATATTTCCATCCTTATCCATCAAGGCACCAATCTGATAAGGGTGGCGAACCCAATTTTCATCACGGACATTTCCTGTATAGAATAGGAACAATTGATCACCAAACTGCATAGCAGATCCTGAGTAAGCGCCGTGGCTATCCAGTGGAGTATCAGGTAAGATTTTTACACCTGTTTCAGTAAAGTGCACCAAATCGTCACTCTCAAGTTGAACCCAAGATTTCAAGCCGTGGGCTGCTCCAAAGGGGAAGTTTTGGTAAAATACAATCCACTTACCATCAAAATAAGAAAAACCGTTTGGATCGTTGAGAAGTCCTTCCTTTGGTTCAATGTGATAGCTGACATGCCATGGGGATTGCACCATCTTTTCTTGGATTTCTTTTCTTTCTTCTTGTGTCCAATCTTCATAACGTCTGTAACGACGTTCAGTAGTCCATTCCATTTCTATTTCCTCCATAAATTCTACTATCTTAATAGTAAACGTTTCCTTATAAAAAAGCAAGTCTTTTACACTAAATTAAAGAAAAAAATGTCAAACGATTGACAGAGTTTGGAAACGTAATTTTATGGAAAATGATGAAAATATGAAAGTTTTTGAAAAACTTTAAAGTAAAAACCTTGATTTTAGAGGGTGTTATGGCTGTGTTGATGAAAAAAATAGCAAAAACAATCAAAAAATAAAAAATAGCAAAATTTTTTCTGCAAAACGCTTGACATATTTTTTAAACGTGATAGAATAATATTCGTGGGGCGAGTAAAATCGCTTTCAAACAAGAACAAATTTTTTTATAAGGAGATTTTTGCAAATGACCAATACAGAAATTGCAAAAAAAGTCATCGAAGCCTTGGGCGGACGTGAGAATGTTAACAGTGTAGCTCACTGTGCTACTCGCCTTCGTGTTATGGTGAAAGATGAAGCGAAGATTAACAAAGATGCTATTGAGAACTTGGAAAAAGTTCAAGGTGCTTTCTTTAACTCAGGTCAATACCAAATCATCTTTGGTACAGGTACAGTTAACAAGATGTACGATGAAGTCGTAGCTCTTGGTTTGCCAACGACATCTAAGGATGAGATGAAGGCAGAAGCTGCTAAACAAGGAAATTGGTTCCAACGTGCCATCCGTACTTTTGGTGACGTCTTTGTTCCAATCATTCCAGTTATCGTAGCAACTGGTCTCTTCATGGGTGTTCGTGGTCTCTTGAATGCTCTTGGAATGACACTTCCAGAAGATGTTACAACTTACACTCAAATCTTGACTGACACAGCATTCATTATCTTGCCAGGTTTGGTTGTTTGGTCAACCTTCCGTGTATTTGGTGGTAACCCAGCTGTTGGTATCGTTCTTGGTATGATGCTCGTTTCTGGTTCACTTCCAAATGCCTGGGCTGTTGCTTCTGGCGGTGAAGTAACTGCTATGAACTTCTTCGGATTTATCCCAGTTGTTGGTTTGCAAGGTTCAGTTCTTCCGGCCTTCATCATCGGGGTTGTCGGAGCTAAGTTTGAAAAAGCTGTTCGTAGAGTGGTTCCAGATGTACTTGATCTCTTGGTAACACCATTCGTAACACTCCTCGTAATGTCAATTCTTGGTTTGTTTGTTATCGGACCAGTCTTCCACGTTGTTGAAAACTATATCCTTCTTGGAACAAAAGCTATCCTTAACTTGCCATTTGGTCTTGGTGGTTTCTTGATTGGTGGAGTTCACCAAGTTATCGTTGTATCAGGTGTTCACCACATCTTCAACTTGCTTGAAGTTCAATTGCTTGCTACTGACCATGTTAACCCATTCAACGCTATCATCACAGCTGCCATGACTGCTCAAGGTGCTGCAACAGTAGCCGTTGGTGTTAAAACTAAAAATCCAAAACTTAAAACACTTGCTTTCCCAGCTGCTCTTTCTGCCTTCCTAGGTATTACTGAGCCTGCTATCTTCGGGGTTAACTTGCGTTTCCGTAAACCATTCTTCCTTTCATTGATCGCTGGTGCAATCGGTGGTGGATTGGCATCTATCCTTGGTCTTGCTGGTACTGGTAATGGTATCACAATCATCCCTGGTACAATGCTTTACATTGGTAACGGACAACTTCCACAATACCTTCTTATGGTAGCTGTATCATTCGCTCTTGGTTTTGCTCTTACTTACATGTTTGGTTATGAAGATGAAACTGATGGAGAATCAACTGTAAAAAAGCCTGAAGTTAGCGAAGAAGTAGTAGAAACTGCATCTAAGCTAACAGACGAAACAATCCAAACACCAATCGTTGGTGACGTAGTTGCCCTTTCAGATGTTAATGACCCAGTCTTCTCAAGTGGAGCTATGGGACAAGGTATCGCTGTAAAACCTAGTCAAGATGTTGTTTACGCCCCAGCTGATGCTGAAGTGACAATCGTCTTCCCAACAGGACATGCTTATGGTTTGAAAACTGCAAACGGAGCTGAAATCTTGATCCACGTGGGTATCGACACTGTTTCAATGAACGGTGAAGGATTTGACCAAAAAGTTGCTCAAGGTGACAAGGTTAAAGCTGGAGATGTTCTTGGAACATTTGACTCAGCTAAGATTGCTGCTGTAGGTCTTGATAACACAACAATGGTTATCGTGACAAACACTGCAGACTTTGCTTCAGTAAATCCAGTTGCTTCTGGAACAGTTGCTAAGGGTGATGCAATCATCGAAGTTAAAGCTTAATAAATCAAAAAAACGAACAAATGTCATGTTTGTTCGTTTTTGATTGAATCGTAAAATTTACAGAGGAAAAACTAAAATATAGAGCAACTTTCCTTCTGGAATTATGCTATAATAGAGAAAATAAAAACTAGAGGTTTATCATGACAAAATTATATGGAAGCTTGGAAGCGGGCGGTACAAAATTTGTCTGTGCTGTCGGTGATGAAAACTTTAACATTGTAGAAAAAACACAATTTCCAACAACAACTCCTATCGAGACAATCGATAAAACCATCGAGTTCTTTTCAAAATTTGATAATCTTGCAGGTCTTGCAATTGGTTCATTTGGTCCCATTGATATTGACAAAAACTCAAAGACTTATGGCTTTATCACAACAACTCCAAAACCTCACTGGGCAAATGTGGACTTGCTTGGTGCCCTCCGTCGCGCTCTAAACGTTCCAATGTACTTCACAACAGACGTAAACAGTTCTGCCTACGGTGAAGTAGTAGCACGTAATAACGCAGGTGGACGAATCGAAAACTTGGTTTACTACACAATCGGTACAGGTATCGGAGCTGGTGTTATCCAACGTGGTGAGTTTATCGGTGGCGTGGGTCACCCTGAGATGGGACACTACTATGTGGCTAAACACCCAATGGATATTGAAAAAGAATTCAACGGTGTTTGTCCTTTCCACAAAGGATGTTTGGAAGGCTTTGCGGCTGGTCCAAGCTTAGAAGCTCGTACAGGAATTCGTGGTGAAAACATCGAACTTAACAACTCTGTATGGGATGTTCAAGCCTACTATATCGCTCAAGCAGCAGTAAACGCAACTGTAACTTTCCGTCCAGACGTTATCGTATTTGGTGGTGGGGTTATGGCCCAACAACACATGCTTGACCGTGTGCGTGAGAAATTCACATCCTTACTCAATGGTTACCTACCAGTTCCGGATGTACGCGACTATATCGTGACACCAGCTGTTGCAGGTAATGGTTCGGCTACACTTGGAAACTTCGTTCTTGCTAAGAGCGTAGCAAAATAAGTAAAAAAAATGAGGTCGAGATTTATCTCGGCCTCTTTCTTTAGTCTTTTTCAATTTTCGTTTCCTGATGGAATATATTTTGCCAAGTTTCATGTCTGCGCCAGATACTTGTATGGATGGTGTCACCAATCTGATAGCGGATGAGTTTTGTCTTCTGACTAATGGAGGTCAAGTGAAGTTCCTTGATAGCAGAGGTTAGTTCTTTTTCCTCCTTATAGGATTCCTTGTCTAGTTCTTGTCCGTCTTGGCGAATATAAATAAAATCTTCAGCCAGTAATTCTTCCAATTGATTTCCTTGGTCAATTAGTTGCTCTCTCATGAGCAATTTTTTATAGACATTATCTAGAATTTCATCTTCAGGAATCGGTGCTGGTTCGATATGAATATCGGTATCAAAGACGCCAAAGCGTTCTGATAACATGGATTCAACCTGATCTGCAATTTTGTGACTTTCGAAAACGGAGAGGTCTGGATTCATCTCGAGAGTAATGTCTAGATAAATATTACTTCCATAAGTACGACCCCGTTGTGATTTGACCTTGCTAATCTTAGGGATTTCCATGATAGCCTTTTGGTAATCTTCGAGCAAGTGCTCATCAAAACCATCTGAAAGGCTGAAGGATGACTCGATAAAGATATCGTAGGCAGTTTTGAGGATAAAGAAGGTGATAACGATGGCAACCAATTTATCCACGAGAGGGAAGTTAAAACTGCTGGCTAGGATGGCGATAGTGGTTCCAAGTGAAGTGACCGCATCTGATAGATTGTCCTTGGCAGCTGCTTTCAGTGCCTTAGACTTGGATTGCTTGCTGAGGTGAGTGTTGTAGAGATAGACTCCAAACATAATCACTGCAGAAACCACTCCCAAAATCGCTCCAAGTGGGTCAATCACAGTTTCTTCGCGACTGATAATCTTTTGAATCGTATCTCGTAAGACATCAAAACCAACATAGAACATGATGATAGAAGTGATAAGACTTGCCAAGTCCTCGATTTTCCAGTGACCGAAACGATGGTCTCTATCTGCTGGCTGTCGGGCCAATCGAATCCCTATGAGGAGGGCAACATTTCCGATGATATCAGAAACGTTGTTGAAACCATCCGCCACCAAACTGGACGAGTGAAGGAGGTGGCCCGCTGCTAACTTAGCTGCTGACAAGAAAAGGTAGGTCAAGATGCTAATAATAGCACCTCGCTCAGCTAATTTCAAGTTTGAAACTGATTGATTCATCTGACTCTCTTCCTAGAATTTTTGTATTCTATCATTATACTGGTTTTGTAAGGAAAATTCAAATGGAGGTGACTCACTCCACTCCAGCACTTGAAAATTTTTGAAAATCTGTTATAATAGAACTACTCAAGGGAGTAGCTGGCGGTTAACCGCGATAGTGTCGTCATTACGAATTATTTCCGGCACTATATTAAACAGCGAGACTTGTTTTTTTAAAAAACAGGTCTCTTTTTTTGTAAAAAGAGGCCAAAAAGGAGGAGACTGTTTTGTCAAAAGAACAAAATAAAGACTTGTTTTATACGCAATCTTCTGAGGAAGTCCTAAAGAATTTGGACTCATCTGTTGAAGGTTTGTCAACTGCCCAGGCTCAAGAACGCTTAGCGACTTATGGTCGAAATGAGTTAGAAGAGGGCGAAAAACGTAGCCTACTAGCTAAATTCCTTGATCAATTTAAGGATTTGATGATCATCATCTTGCTGGCGGCAGCCGCACTTTCTGTGATTACAGAAGGCATGGACGGTTTAACAGATGCCATTATCATCTTGGCCGTAGTTGTCTTGAATGCAGCCTTTGGTGTTTACCAAGAAGGGCAAGCTGAAGCAGCCATTGAAGCGTTGAAAAATATGTCTAGCCCAATGGCCCGTGTTCGTCGTGATGGTCATGTCATTGAGATTGACTCAAAAGAATTGGTGCCTGGGGACATCGTCTTGCTAGAATCTGGAGATGTGGTGCCTGCCGATATGCGTTTGCTGGAAGCGGCGTCTCTTAAAATCGAAGAAGCTGCTCTTACTGGTGAATCTGTACCAGTTGAAAAAGATATTACTCAAGTGGTGGAAGCAGCTGCTGGTATCGGTGATCGTGTCAATATGGGTTACCAAAACTCAAACGTAACTTACGGTCGTGGTATTGGTGTCGTGACTAACACTGGTATGTATACTGAAGTTGGTAAGATTGCGGATATGTTGGCCAATGCCGATGAGACAGAAACACCATTGAAGCAAAGCTTGGAACAATTATCTAAAGCCTTGACTTACTTAATCGTTGTGATTGCGATTATCACTTTCTTGGTTGGTGTCTTCGTTCGTGGAGAACATCCGTTAGAAGGCTTGATGGTTGCGGTTGCTCTTGCGGTTGCAGCGATTCCAGAAGGTCTCCCTGCTATTGTAACTATCGTTCTCTCTTTGGGAACAACAACCCTTGCTAAACGTAATTCGATTGTTCGTAAATTACCAGCAGTTGAAACGCTTGGTTCAACAGAAATCATTGCATCTGATAAAACAGGTACCTTGACCATGAACCAAATGACTGTTGAAAAAGTTTATACTAACGGTCAATTGCAAAGCTCTGCAGCTGAAATTGCTGCAAACAACAATACGCTTCGCATCATGAACTTTGCCAATGACACTAAAGTGGACCCATCTGGTAAATTGATTGGAGATCCAACGGAGACAGCCCTTGTACAGTTTGGTTTGGATCACAGTTTTGACGTTCGTGAAATCTTGAAGGACGAGCCACGTGTGGCAGAATTGCCATTTGACTCAGAACGTAAACTTATGTCTACAATCCATAAGGAAGCAGACGGTACTTACTTTATCGCTGTTAAGGGTGCCCCTGACCAATTGCTCAAACGTGTGACACGTATTGAAGTCAATGGGGAAGTTCGCCCCATCACAGAAGAAGACAAACAAGCTATCCTTGCTACCAACAAAGATTTGGCTAAACAAGCCCTTCGTGTCTTGATGATGGCTTATAAGACAAACAACGAAATCCCAACCTTGGAATCTGAAATCGTTGAGTCTGACCTCATCTTCTCTGGTTTGGTCGGCATGATTGACCCTGAGCGTCCAGAAGCAGCAGAAGCTGTTCGTGTTGCTAAGGAAGCAGGAATCCGTCCAATCATGATCACGGGTGACCACCAAGATACAGCTGAAGCTATTGCTAAACGTCTTGGAATCATCGATCCAAATGACACCGAAGACCATGTCTTCACGGGTGCTGAGTTGAATGAACTCACTGATGAAGAATTCCAAAAAGTCTTCAAGCAATACTCTGTTTATGCTCGTGTGTCTCCTGAACACAAAGTTCGTATCGTGAAAGCATGGCAAAAAGAAGGCAAGGTTGTTGCCATGACTGGTGATGGGGTTAATGACGCACCATCACTTAAGACAGCTGATATCGGTATCGGTATGGGGATTACAGGTACAGAGGTTTCTAAGGGAGCTTCTGATATGGTCCTTGCAGATGACAACTTCGCAACCATTATCGTAGCGGTTGAAGAAGGACGTAAGGTCTTCTCTAACATCCAAAAATCTATTCAATACCTCTTGTCTGCCAATATGGCTGAGGTCTTCACCATCTTCTTTGCAACCCTCTTTGGTTGGGATGTGTTGCAACCAGTGCACCTTCTCTGGATTAACTTGGTAACAGATACTCTTCCAGCCATCGCTCTTGGTGTTGAACCAGCTGAGCCAGGCGTTATGACCCACAAACCTCGTGGACGTAAGTCTAACTTCTTTGATGGTGGTGTCTTCGGTTCTATCATGTATCAAGGTATCTTCCAAACCATGCTGGTTCTTGGTGTCTATGGTTGGGCAATTCTCTTCCCAGAGCATCAAGTTCAAAGTGAAATCCACGCAGATGCCCTTACAATGGCCTTTGCAACTCTTGGTTTGATCCAATTGCTCCATGCCTTTAACGTCAAGTCTGTTTACCAATCAATCTTTACGGTTGGACTCTTCAAGAACAAGACCTTTAACTGGTCAATCCCAGTTGCCTTCATCCTCTTGATGGCTACGATTGTGGTTCCAGGATTTAACAGCCTCTTCCACGTTTCACATTTGAGCTTGACTCAATGGATAGTGGTTGCTGTAGGAGCACTTATGATTGTTGTCCTTGTTGAAATTGTTAAGGCAATCCAACGAGCACTCGGAAAAGATAAAAACGCTATTTAAGCACTATGAAAGTCATCTTCGGATGGCTTTTTTGCTTTTATATTTGACAAACAGAGATAGATTTTATGCTATAATCAAGTGGAATGATAAAGATGGAGGAATAGTAGTTGGAAAAGAAAATTGTCAAAGATATGATGTTTTTATCGCAGGTATCTCAGCCTGCTAGTCAGGAGGATTTACCCCTAGCAAAGGATTTACAAGATACCCTACAGGCCAATCGTGAGACCTGTGTTGGACTAGCGGCCAATATGATTGGGGTGCAAAAGCGCGTCATTATTTTTAATATCGGCATGATTCCCATGGTCATGTTTAATCCCGTTCTCAAGTCTTTTGAAGGGCCATATGAAACGGAGGAAGGATGTTTGTCTTTGACAGGAGTAAGACCGACGACTCGGTATGAAAAAATTACAGTAAGCTACAGAGATATTCATTGGAAAGAACAGACAATTACCCTGACAGGTTTTCCGGCTCAGATCTGTCAGCATGAATTGGATCATTTGGAAGGGGTTATCATATAGACTTGTTTTTCCAAGAGAAGTGTCAATCCTTTGAAGGTTAAGTTGGTAAGGTTAACTATCTCAAAACCTTCAAGTTTAAGGAAACAACCTCGTTTTTCTTGTAATCTTGTTTAAAATTTGTGATAATGGATGAAAGAATAATAAATGGAGGACAGTCAAATGGGATTTTATCTGATGATTGGTTCGATGTTGCTTGGTCTTTTAGCTTTGAAGATAGGATTTTCTCATCTAAAGGAGAAAAAGGTTAATCTGTCATCTATCTTGACAAGCTGCCTTGAGACAGCACTAGTTCTCTTTGCAATCTGGTTAGGATTGCCAAAATAAGCAAAGAAGCCTCGGTATTAACCGAGGTTTTTAGGCTCAAATCCTTGGTAGTCATAGGAAAATATGCTACACTAACACTATGAAAATTTTAATCCCAACTGCAAAAGAAATGAACACCAGTCTTCCGACTGTAAAATCAAAACCTTTGTCTCCTGAGAGTCAGGCTGTTCTGGATGCATTAGCGACATATTCTGCCCAAGAACTAGAGAGTTTTTACAAAATTTCTGCCGAAAAAGCGCAAGAGGAGTATGACCATATCCAAGCCTTGAAAAATGGATCGACTAGAAACTATCCAGCCTTGCACCTCTTTGATGGACTTATGTATCGCAACATCAAACGGGACGATCTCACCAAGGAGGAGCAAACCTATCTGGAGAAGCACCTCATGATAACGTCAGCTCTCTATGGTGTGATTCCAGCCTTTGAACCGATTGCACCTCACAGATTAGACTTTTTGATGAAGCTTAAAATTGCTGGGAAAAGCCTGAAAAGTCACTGGCAATCAGCTTATGAAGAGTCAGTGAAGGAGGAAGATTGCATCTTTTCACTCTTGTCTTCGGAATTTGAAACTGTCTTCCCTAAAGAGGTTCGCGAGCAAATGGTGACCTTTAAGTTTATGGAAGAGCGAGATGGAAAACTAAAAATCCACTCAACCATTTCAAAGAAAGCTAGGGGTGCTTTCTTAACAGCCTTGACGGAAAATCAGGTGACTTCAGTAGAAGAAATCAAAAAGCTCAGCTTTGCAGGTTTCCGTTATCGAGAAGACCTGTCTACTGGCAAGGAATTGGCTTTTGTGAAATAGATTGAAAATAGAGTCTGTCCTAGGTTGTATCAGGGCAGGCTTTTTTATGATTTGACGCTCCTATTTTTAGTTCAGAATGGTAGGAATTTTCTCACAATTTTGGTATAATAGGACTATTAGAAAATTTCGAGGAGACAAATATGTCAGTTAAGATTGCTTTACTTGGATTTGGTACAGTAGCCAGTGGTGTACCATTCTTACTAAAGGAAAATGGAGAAAAAATTGTTCAAGCAGCACATTCAGAAATTGAAGTAGCCAAGGTTTTGGTCAAAGACGATGAAGAGAAAGCACGCTTGCTTGAGGCAGGAAATGATTTTAATTTTGTAACAAATATCGATGAAATCTTGTCAGACAAAGACATCACAATTGTTGTTGAGTTGATGGGACGTATCGAACCTGCTAAAACTTTTATTACTCGTGCCTTAGAAGCAGGGAAGCACGTTGTGACAGCCAACAAGGACCTTTTGGCTGTTCATGGTGCAGAATTGCTTGAGATTGCTAAAGCTCATAATGTTGCTCTTTACTATGAAGCAGCTGTTGCGGGAGGAATTCCAATACTTCGTACCTTGGTTAACTCACTAGCATCAGACAAAATCACACGTGTTCTTGGTGTTGTCAATGGCACATCAAACTTCATGATGACTAAAATGGTAGAAGAAGGCTGGTCTTACGCTGACGCCCTTGCAGAAGCCCAACGACTTGGCTTTGCTGAAAGTGATCCTACAAATGACGTTGACGGGATTGATGCAGCCTACAAGATGGTCATCCTCAGCCAGTTTGCATTTGGGATGAATGTCAAATTTGAAGATGTGGCCCATCAAGGAATCCGCAACATCACTCCAGAGGATGTGGCAGTTGCCCAAGATCTTGGGTATGTGGTTAAATTAGTAGGTTCTATCGAAGAAACACCATCTGGAATCGCTGCCGAGGTTACACCAACCTTCCTTCCTAAGGCTCACCCACTTGCAAGTGTCAATGGTGTCATGAATGCAGTCTTTGTGGAGTCTATCGGGATTGGCGAGTCTATGTACTATGGACCAGGTGCCGGACAAAAACCAACTGCAACGAGTGTCGTAGCTGATATCGTTCGTATCGTTCGTCGCTTGAATGACGGTACCATTGGAAAAGCCTTTAACGAATATCATCGTGACCTTGTTTTGGCTCAGCCAGAAGATGTCAAAGCCAACTACTATTTCTCAATCTTGGCACCAGATTCAAAAGGTCAAGTCTTGAAATTGGCTGAACTCTTTAATGCAGAAGATATTTCCTTCAAGCAAATCTTGCAAGATGGTAAGCAAGAAGGCCAGGCTCGTGTTGTTATCATTAGCCATAAGATCAACAAGGCGCAACTTGAAAATATTACAGACGCTTTGAAGGCGGTAGCTGAGTTTGAACTTCTCAACACCTTCAAGGTTTTAGGAGACTAAGATGAAGATTATTGTACCTGCTACAAGTGCCAATGTGGGTCCTGGTTTTGACTCGGTTGGTGTAGCTGTAACTAAATATCTAGAAATTCAGGTTTGTGAGGAACGCGAAGAATGGATGATTGAGCACCAATTAGGCAAATGGATTCCACGTGACGAGCGTAATCTTTTGCTGAAGATTGCTTTACAAATTGTTCCAGACCTACAACCAAGACGTTTGAAGATGGTTAGCGATATTCCACTTGCGCGTGGACTAGGTTCTTCTAGTTCTGTCATCGTTGCAGGAATTGAATTGGCAAATCAACTAGGAAATCTCAAACTAAGCGATCACGACAAGTTGCAATTAGCGACTAAGATTGAGGGGCACCCTGATAATGTTGCACCTGCTATCTATGGAAATCTCGTCATTGCGAGCTCAGTTGAAGACCAGGTTTCAGCTGTTGTGGCGCCTTTCCCAGAGTGTGCTTTCCTAGCTTATATTCCAAACTATGAATTGCGAACTCGCGATAGTCGTGGTGTCTTGCCTAAGAAACTCTCATACAAGGAAGCTGTTGCAGCAAGTTCTATCGCCAATGTGGCTATCGCAGCTCTACTGACAGGAGATATGGTCAAAGCTGGCCAAGCTATCGAGAGTGACCTTTTCCACGAGCGTTACCGCCAAGATTTGGTGCGAGAATTTGCGACAATTAAAAAAGTTGCCAAGAGAAACGGTGCTTATGCGACCTACTTGTCTGGTGCTGGTCCTACTGTCATGGTTCTAGCTGATCCTGATAAGATGCCGAAGATTAAGGCAGAGCTTGAAAAACAACCGTTCAAAGGCAAGCTTCATGATTTGCAAGTAGACATAGAAGGCGTGCGCATCGAAGAAAAATAAATATAGCAATAGGATGGGGAAACTCTCTATTAGAGGGCTTCCTGTCCTTTTTTTGAAAATGAAACATGGGAATTGATACTCAATGAAAATCAAAGAGCAAACTAGGAAGCGAGCCACAGGCTGTACTTGAGTACGGCAAGGCGAAGCTGACGTGGTTTGAATTTGATTTTCGAAGAGTATGAAAGGTTTCCCGTATTTGATGACCGATAGAAGGTCAAGGAGGATTTGAAATGGCAGAAATATATCTAGCAGGTGGTTGTTTTTGGGGCTTGGAAGAATATTTTTCCAGAATTTCTGGAGTGCTGCAAACAAGTGTTGGTTACGCTAATGGTCAAGTTGAAACCACCAATTATCAATTAATCAAAGAAACAGATCACGCAGAGACTGTGCAAGTCGTCTACGATGAAAAGGTAGTCTCGCTTCGTGAAATCTTGCTCTATTATTTCCGAGTCATTGATCCCCTATCTGTCAATCAACAAGGGAATGACCGTGGTCGTCAATACCGCACAGGGATTTATTACCTAGAAGAAGCTGATCTACCAACGATCAATACAGTAGTCCGCGAACAAGAACTACTCATCGGTCGTAAAATTGCAGTGGAAGTGGAGAAGCTTCGTCACTATATCTTAGCTGAAGACTATCACCAAGACTACCTCAAGAAAAATCCTGGTGGCTATTGCCATATCGATGTGAGAGATGCAGAGAAACCATTGATAGACGCAGCTAACTACGAAAAACCTAGTCAGGAAGTATTACGAGAACAACTGTCTGAAGAGTCCTATCGAGTCACGCAAGAGGCTGCGACGGAAGCTCCCTTTAGCAATGCCTACGACCAAACTTTTGAGGAAGGAATTTATGTCGATATCACGACTGGTGAGCCCCTCTTCTTTGCCAAGGATAAGTTTGCCTCAGGCTGTGGTTGGCCAAGCTTTAGCCGACCAATTTCTAAAGAGCTCATTCATTACTACCAGGATTTGAGTCACGGTATGGAGCGTATCGAAGTTCGGTCACGTTTGGGTAATGCCCACTTGGGTCATGTCTTTACAGACGGGCCTCAGGAACTAGGTGGCTTACGCTATTGTATCAATTCTGCTTCTTTACGATTCATTGCTAAGGATGAGATGGAAGAGGCTGGTTATGGCTACTTGCTTCCATATTTAAACAAGTAAAAAGATGGTGGTTTTTCCACCTTCTTCATTTTGTAAATAGAAGGGACATATGAAACAATTACTTTCTTACTTTAAACCCTACCTCAAGGAGTCTTTTCTAGCACCCTTGTTTAAGCTGCTAGAAGCTGTTTTTGAACTCTTGGTACCCATGGTGATAGCTGGGATTGTCGACCAATCCATCCCTCAAAAAGATCAAGCTCATCTCTGGATGCAAATGGGTCTCCTCTTTGTGTTTGCAGTTATCGGCGTCCTAGTTGCCCTAGTTGCCCAGTTTTACTCAGCCAAGGCAGCTGTCGGATTTACCAAGGAGTTGACCAATGACCTCTATCGTCATATTCTCTCCTTGCCAAAGGATAGTCGAGACCGTTTGACGACTTCGAGTTTGGTGACGCGTTTGACTTCAGATACCTACCAGATTCAAACGGGAATCAATCAATTCTTGCGCTTATTTTTAAGGGCTCCTATTATTGTTTTCGGTGCCATTTTCATGGCATATCGTCTCTCGCCTGAATTGACCTTTTGGTTTTTGGTCATGGTTGCCATTTTGACCCTTGTCATTGTTGTTTTATCACGCTTGGTCAATCCTCTTTATAGTATTTTGAGAAAGAAAACAGATCAGCTGGTTCAGGAAACACGCCAACAGATACAAGGCATGCGTGTGATTCGTGCTTTTGGTCAAGAAAAACGAGAAATCGAGAATTTCCAAGTACTAAACCAAATCTATACGGCTATCCAAATGAAAACAGGCTACTGGTCTAGTCTCTTGACTCCCTTGACCTATTTGATTGTTAATGGGACCTTGCTGGTGATTATCTGGAATGGCTATATTTCTATCCAGGGAGGCTGGCTCAGTCAGGGTGCCTTGATTGCCTTAATCAACTATCTTCTACAAATCTTGGTAGAGTTGATTAAACTAGCCATGCTCATCAATTCACTCAACCAGTCCTATATATCAGCTAAGCGTATTGAGGAAGTCTTCGCTGAAGAACCTGAAGATATTCATTCTGAACTTCAGGCAGGAATGGTTTCTGGAAATCAAGTTTTACAAGTCAGTCACTTGAGCTTTACCTACCCAGATGCTGCTCAACCATCCTTGCGAAATCTTTCTTTTGCTATGCAACAAGGACAAATTCTTGGAATCATTGGGGGAACTGGTTCTGGTAAGTCAACCTTAGTGCAGGTCCTACTTGGCCTTTATACGGCAGATAAGGGAAGCATTTCCCTTTATCGAGATGGACGTAGTCCTCGCGATCTTTCTGAATGGCGTTCTTGGATGGCCTATGTCCCTCAAAAAGTTGAACTCTTTAAGGGAACCATCCGTTCCAACTTGACTTTAGGTATGGAAGAAACAGTCTCGGACCAAGAACTCTGGCAGGCCTTGGAAATTGCCCAGGCCAAGGACTTTGTCAGTGAAAAGGAAGGTCAGCTGGACGCAGAAGTCCAAGCGGGTGGCCGTAATTTCTCAGGTGGGCAAAAACAACGTTTATCGATTGCCCGAGCAGTTTTACGTCAAGCTCCTTTTCTCATCCTCGATGATGCGACTTCGGCTCTTGATACCATTACTGAGTCCAATCTTCTCAAAGCTGTTCAGGAAAATTTGCCTGATACTAGCTTAATATTGATTTCCCAACGAACTTCGACCTTGAAGATTGCTGAACAAATTCTCCTTTTAGAAAAAGGTCAGCAATTAGCGCTTGGAAATCATGAGGAATTGATGAAGACTAGTCAAGTCTATCGTGAAATCAATGCATCCCAACATGGAAAGGAGGATTAGAATGAAAGGCAAACATGCAAGTCAAACCCTCAAACGTTTGGCAAAAGATTTAGCAAGTCATCCCATCCTTCTTTTTCTGGCTTTCTTGGGAACCATTGCCCAAGTAGCCCTATCAATCTATCTGCCAATCTTGATTGGACAAGTAATTGACCAAGTCTTAGTGACGGGCTCATCTCAGGTGTTTTGGCAGATTTTCCTCCAGATGATATTGGTGGTCATAGGAAATACACTGGTACAATGGGCCAATCCCCTCCTATACAACCGCCTCATTTTCTCCTATACCAGAGATTTACGTGAAAAAATCATTCAAAAACTCCATCGTCTCCCGATTGCCCTTGTAGACAAACAGGGGAGCGGAGAAATGGTCAGCCGTGTAACGACAGATATCGAGCAGTTGGCAGCGGGACTGAACATGATTTTCAACCAATTTTTCATCGGAATTCTGATGATTTTGGTCAGCATCCTTGCTATGCTTCAAATTCATCTCTTGATGACTCTCTTGGTTCTGCTCTTAACACCTCTGTCTATGGTCATTTCACGCTTTATTGCAAAGAGATCCTACCATCTCTTTCAAAAGCAGACTGAGACTAGGGGTATTCAAACCCAGTTGATTGAAGAATCGCTCACCCAGCAGAACATTATCCAGTCGTTTAATGCCCAGGAAGAATTCATCGATAGACTTCATGAGGCAAATGATACTTATGCAGGATATTCTCAGTCGGGTATCTTTTATTCTTCGACAGTCAATCCTTCAACTCGTTTTGTCAATGCCCTCATTTATGCCCTTCTTGCTGGAGTTGGGGCTTTCCGTATCATGATGGGCTCTACTTTGACAGTTGGACGTTTAGTGACCTTTTTGAACTATGTGCAGCAGTACACTAAGCCGTTTAATGATATTTCATCGGTCTTAGCCGAGTTGCAGAGTGCATTGGCTTGTGCAGAACGTGTTTATACTGTTTTAGAAAGCCCTGAGATTACAGAAACTGGCCTTAAAGAATTGAACAGCGACCAAGTCAAGGGAGCTATTTCCTTTAAGCATGTTTCTTTTGGCTATACTCCAGAAAAAATCTTGATTAAGGACTTGTCTATTGATATTCCAGCTGGTAGTAAGGTTGCTATCGTAGGACCAACGGGTGCTGGGAAATCCACCCTCATCAATCTCCTTATGCGTTTTTATCCGATTAACTCTGGAGATATTTTGCTAGATGGTCATTCGATTTATGACTATACCCGATTATCATTGAGACAGCAGTTTGGGATGGTTCTTCAAGAAACTTGGCTCAAGCAAGGAACCATTCATGACAATATTGCCTTTGGCAATCCTCATGCTAGCCGAGAGCAGGTCATTGCAGCAGCTAAGGCGGCTAATGCAGATTTCTTTATCCAACAATTGCCACAGGGATATGATACCAAGCTTGAAAATGCTGGTGAATCCTTGTCTGTTGGTCAGGCTCAGCTTTTAACCATTGCCCGTGTCTTTCTAGCCATTCCAAAGATTCTTATCTTAGACGAGGCGACTTCATCCATCGATACCCGTACCGAGGTGCTGGTTCAGGACGCCTTTGCCAAACTCATGAAGGGGCGGACAAGCTTTATCATCGCCCACCGTTTGTCAACCATTCAGGATGCTGATTTGATTCTTGTCTTGGTGGATGGTGATATTGTCGAACATGGCAATCATCAGGAACTCATGGCGAGAAAAGGTAAATATTATCAAATGCAAGAAGCAGCTGCTTTTAGTCCAGAATAGACTTTTAATCGTTTATAAAGCAAATAAGCAAATACAGAATAAAAGTTGCCTTCGGGTGACTTTTTTGTTACAATAGCTAGAAAATTATCTAGTATGAAAGCTAATACTCAATGAAAATCAAAGAGCAAACTAGGAAACTAGCCGCAGGTTGCTCAAAGCACGGCTTTGAGGTTGCAGATAAAGCTGACGTGGTTTGAAGAGATTTTCGAAGAGTATAATTTAGAAAAGGAGCCTATTGATGAAAGTCTTTCAGCATGTAAATATCGTGACTTGTGACCAAGATTTCCATGTCTACCTGGATGGTATCTTAGCTCTTGAAAATTCTCAAATCGTCTATGTCGGTCAGGAAAATCAAGAAATTCTCAAGCAAGCAGATCAAATCATAGACTATCAGGGTGCTTGGATCATACCTGGTTTGGTTAACTGCCATACCCACTCTGCCATGACAGGCTTGAGAGGCATTCGTGATGATAGCAATCTCCATGAATGGCTGGAGAACTATATCTGGCCGGCAGAAGCAGAATTCACACCAGAGATGACTACAAAGGCTGTCAAAGAGGCGCTAACAGAGATGCTCCAATCAGGGACAACAACCTTCAATGATATGTACAATCCTAATGGAGTGGATATAGCTGAGATTTATGAAGCAGTCAAGGCATCCAAGATGCGTTGCTATTTCTCTCCGACCCTCTTTTCTTCAGAAACCGAGACGACGGATGAAACCATAGCCAGAACTCGAGCTGTTATCGAGACAATCAAAGGCTATCAAGACCCAAATTTCAAGGTTATGGTGGCCCCTCATTCGCCCTACAGTTGTAGTCGAGAATTGTTAGAGGCTAGCTTGAACCTAGCAAAAGAAGAAGATATTTCGCTTCATATCCACGTGGCAGAAACCCAGAAAGAGTCAGGAATTATCCTGAAACGCTATGGCAAACGCCCACTAGCCTTTCTAGATGAACTTGGGTATTTAGATCATCAGGCTGTATTTGCTCACGGTGTTGAGTTAAATGAAGCAGAGATTGCCCGCTTGGCAGATTCGCAAGTCGCTATCGCCCACAATCCTATCAGCAACCTCAAACTAGCCTCAGGGATTGCACCAGTCGTCCAACTTCAACAGGCAGGAGTAGCATTTGGTATTGCAACTGATTCAGTTGCTTCTAACAATAACCTGGATATGTTTGAGGAAGGGCGGACTGCAGCACTCTTACAGAAGATGAAGAGTGGTGATGCCAGCCAATTTCCAATCGAAACTGCCCTCAAGGCACTGACGATCGAGGGTGCTAAGGTACTAGGAATGGAAGACGAGATTGGTAGTTTAGAAGTCGGCAAGCAAGCAGATTTTCTCGTTATCCAACCCCAAGGGAAAATTCATCTTCAACCCCAAAAAAACATGCTGTCTCACCTGGTTTATGCCGTCAAGTCGAGTGATGTCGATGACGTCTATATTGCAGGTGAGCAAGTCGTGAGAGCTGGGAAGGTACTAACAGTAGATTTGTAAGTGATACTCTTTCTAATTTTTTAAAGCCAGGTCGGTGTTGTCTTGACCTCATTAGCTCTAACAAGTTTATTGAGTGAGTATTTATTGTGTAGGCCGTATAGAAAAAAGAAGACTTTGCGAGTCTTCTTTTTGTTGCATAATATTTAATTTGAACATTTTTGAGAGGGAT
This sequence comes from Streptococcus sp. 27098_8_91, assembly GCF_041432385.1. NCBI lineage: Bacteria > Bacillati > Bacillota > Bacilli > Lactobacillales > Streptococcaceae > Streptococcus > Streptococcus sp. 27098_8_91. Next base: position 348,034 of record NZ_JAPVZN010000001.1, on the reverse strand, counting down.
ACAGACCTTTATCCTCTTTTAATCCTTGCACGAACTAGGTCAAGTATATCTGATAGTGTTTTGTCTATGATAATAAAGAGTTTGATGACATAATAAGTATTCTACACTAGATAGTAATCGATATCCCAACGCCATTCTTTTGATAAAATCTGTGAAATCTTGTATAATAGATAGAACTGAAAGTATGAGGTTACGAACTATGAAAATGAAACAAATCAGTGATACGACTTTAAAAATCACGATGTCTTTAGAAGATTTGATGGATCGTGGAATGGAAATCGCAGACTTTCTCGTTCCACAAGAAAAAACTGAAGAGTTTTTCTATGCCATTTTGGATGAACTAGAAATGCCAGATAGTTTTTTGGATACAGGCATGCTTAGCTTTCGAGTGACTCCAAAGCCTGACAAGGTTGATGTCTTTGTAACCAAGTCAAAGATTGACCAAAATTTGGACTTTGAAGATTTGGCAGACCTTCCAGATATGGATGAGTTGGCGAAAATGTCTCCAGATGAGTTTTTGAAAACCTTGGAGAAAACCATGGCAGAAAAAACTAAAGACGATATTGAAGCCATTCAATCTTTGGAACAAGTTGAAAAGGAAGAGGAAGCAGTGCTTGATGAAGCCCTCGAAGCAGAAGAAGGAAAGAGAGAGCCTTATATCTACTATATCTTACGCTTTGACGATTTATCTAGTTTGGTTTCTTTCGCTAAAACAGTTGATTACCAAATGGAGACTTCAGAGCTATATAAGATGAATGATCAATACTATTTGACAGTTTTAGTGGATGTAGAGGATCGTCCAAATCTTTATCCTGCTTGGTTACTGGCTCGCATGCGAGAATTTGCGGATGATAGTGATATCAGTCGCTCAGTCCTTCAAGAATACGGTCAAATCATCATCAACCACGATGCCGTCAAAGGACTCCAAAAAGTTTAATCTAGAAAAAGAGGTTGGGACAAAAGATCCCGACCTCACTTTTTATTAGCAATCAAACTTTGACGCGGTAGCTGATTGAACTTTTTGTTCGTCTTTTATACTCTTCGAAAATCAAATTCAAACCACGTCAGCGTCACCTTGCCGTACTAAGGTACAGCCTGCGGCTAGCTTCCTAGTTTGCTCTTTGATTTTCATTGAGTATTAGACTCCAAAAAGCTTCTAATCATCCTCGCGGGGCTGGGACTACGAAATCGAGACTTTGTCTATCGATTTCTGTCCCACCGCCTTTTGTTATCTTCTCTGTAAAATCTATTTTTTTAAAATTGGATACAGTTTGTATTCAAAAAATTGCTATATTATAATTTGATAGCAGAATTAAAATTTTAGCATAATTTCATGAAAATTTTCTGAATGGACAAAGGTTAGTACGAAGTAGAAAAAAAGTCCAAAAAAGTCCAAAAAATAAGGTGAATTAGTAGCTTAAAAGTAAGAAATGGGGTAGAATGGAGGAAGTTACTTTCGGTAGTTTAGAATCGAATTGACTGACAAATCTTTTAGGTGTAAATGTTGCTACAGCAACGATTTTACTAAACTATTATATTTTTTTTGTTTTCAAAGTATAATTTTAGTTTATATTTGAAAATAGATAAAATTTGAATCAGTTTTTGAAAAGAGCCCTCATATAGTTTTTGAATCCTAGCAAATGGTATTCCTATGTCTTCCAATCTTGCTAAAATTGATGAAAAACGATATGATAGAATGAAAAAAGCGAGGTGAAATATGGACCAAAGACGGATTCAAATAGAAACACAGCAGATTCTTGAAGATGTACTAGACAAGGCTTCTTTACAGGAGGGAGCACTATTTGTCTTGGGGTTGTCTTCGAGTGAAGTGCTGGGAGGACACATCGGAAAAGATTCGAGTCAGGAAATCGGTGAACTTATTGTCAAGACTATGTTGGAACTGTTGACGGCTAAGGGAATTCAACTGGCTGTTCAAGGTTGTGAACATGTCAATCGGGCTTTAGTTGTTGAACGAGAAGTAGCTATAAAACATCAGTTGGAGATTGTGAGTGTACTCCCGACCTTACATGCAGGAGGTTCTGGTCAATTGGCCGCCTTTCGCTATATGAAGGATCCCGTGGAGGTCGAATTTATCAGGGCAGATGCTGGTCTAGACATTGGTGATACAGCTATCGGTATGCATATCAAACATGTTCAGGTACCCATTCGACCAGTCTTAAGAGAGATTGGTCTGGCTCATGTGACAGCACTTGCTAGTCGACCAAAACTCATTGGAGGGGCGCGTGCTCAATATCCAATAGATCACATTAGAAAGATTTAAAATGAAAAACAGAAAAATGCAGTTTGATAGAGTCATTAAATACTCTATTCGGAAGTTCTCAGTTGGTGTAGGTTCTGCGGTTATCGGGACATTTCTTTTGGGGGCAAATAACTTTTTAGTTGAAACTGTTGCAGCTAACGAAGTAGCGACACCTAGCCAAGTTCATTACCGTTATTTGGCTGAGCAAGAATTGACAGAAGCAGAAAAGGCTTTGATTCATCGCGAACTTCCTTCTGATTTAAAGCAAGATGATGTTGTCTATCTTGTTTACAGAAAGAAGGAAGTGAATTCTCAACAATTGCCGAACACTGGAAGCAAGGAGTTAGCACTGGCAACTCTTGGATTTGCAACAGCGTCTTTGGTTGTTGTGGTGATGTCTAAAAAACACCGCAATAAAATGTTGGGTCTTCTCTTTATTGGAGCGCTAGGTGGTAGTTACTTTATCCCTCAGTCAGCTCAAGCATTTGAGAATAAAATCCTAGTGTCCTACAATCAAACGATTGCAGCAAGTAGTCAAGAGGACTTGGCAAAAGGTGTCATTCAAATCGAAGGATACGAATACGTCGGTTACTTTAAAGCATCAGATTTCCAAGACCAACCAGAGAAAATTGCTACTGCTAAAGGAACTCAAGAAGTAGGCCATGAAGGTGAATCTCTGGTTCAACCAGAATTGCCAGCTTACACAGGTGAGATTAGTACTAAAGGAACTCAAGAATCAGGCCATGAAGGTGAATCTCTGGTTCAACCAGAGTTGCCAGCCTACACTGGCGAGCTTACAGCCAAAGGAACGCAAGAAGCAGGCCACGAAGGCGAATCTTTGGTTCAGCCAGCATTGCCAGCCTACACCGGCGAGCTTAGCGCTAAAGGCACCCAAGAAGAGGGTCACGAAGGCGAATCCCTAGTTCAGCCAGCATTGCCAGCCTACACCGGCGAGCTTACAGCCAAAGGAACCCAAGAAGAGGGTCACGAAGGCGAATCCCTAGTTCAGCCAGCATTGCCAGCCTACACCGGTGAGATTAGCGCTAAAGGAACTCAAGAAGAAGGCCACGAAGGTGAATCACTGGTTCAACCAGAAGCCCCAGCCTACACCGGCGAGATTACATCCAAAGGTACTCAAGAAGCAGGCCACGAAGGCGAATCTTTGGTTCAACCAGAATTGCCAGCCTACACCGGTGAGCTTAGCGCTAAAGGAACTCAAGAAGAAGGCCACGAAGGTGAGTCCTTAGTTCAGCCAGAACAACCAGCTTATACTAGCGAGGTTACAGCAAAAGGCACGCAAGAAGCAGGTCACGAAGGTGAGTCCTTAGTTCAACCAGAATCCCCAGCTTACACAGGTGAGATTACAGCAAAAGGCACTCAAGAAGAAGGTCACGAAGGTGAGTCTTTAGTTCAGCCAGAATTACCAGCCTATACAGGCGAACTTAGCGCTAAAGGAACTCAAGAATCAGGTCATGAAGGTGAATCCCTAGTTCAACCAGAAGCTCCAGCTTATACAGGCGAGATTACAGCCAAAGGCACGCAAGAAGAAGGCCACGAAGGCGAATCTCTAGTTCAGCCAGAAAACCCCGCCTACACCGGCGAAATCACAGCAAAAGGAACTCAAGAAGAAGGCCACGAAGGTGAATCCCTAGTTCAGCCAGAATTACCAGAGTATACAGTAGCTGAAGCAACTATCACAGAAACTGAAACTGTAGAAGTTCCATATACAAGAGAGTATGTAAATGACGATACTCGCTACACTGATGAAGAAACAGTAATTCAAAATGGTCAAGCAGGAAGTCAGCTGATTCATCGTGTCTATAAGACAGTCAATGGCCAAAAAGTTGGGGACCCAATCAGCACGAGTACAGAAACTGTTAAGGCTCCAGTAAACGAAAAAATTAGTCGTGGTACCAAGGCTATTGAAGGTAAAGTTGAAGAAGTTTCATTTGAAGAAATTCCTTTCGAGACAAGAACAGAAGTAGACAGCACTCTTCCGAAGGGAACAGAAGTTGTTGCTCAAGCTGGTCAAAACGGTAAGAAAAAGATTACCAAAGTCTATAAGACTCTTAAGGGCGTGAAAACTGCGGATGCTCCAACTATTTCAGAGGAAGTTGTCGAAGCTGCGCAAGATCGTCTCATTAAGAAAGGTGATCAAGTCCTCGCTGCGCCAACGTTGACAATTACTCAAATTGATAAAGAAGAATTAGAGCGTAGTGCCAAGGTTCGTTACCAATTGGTCAAACCAACAGGTGTAACCATTAAATCTCTTGAAGTTGTCTTGAAAGACGGAGACACTAGCCTTCAAACAGTCAACATGTCTGAGGGAGATTTGACTGCTAATCTTACAGACTTGAAATACTACAAGGACTACAAGATTGCAACCAAGATGGTTTACGATCGTGGAAATGGGAACGAAGAAGTTGTTCTCACGGAAGAACCACTGCGACTTGATCTCAAAAAAGTCGAAGTCAAAAATATCAAGGAAACCAGCCTTATCAGTGTTGATGACCAAGGTGTAGAAACTGATAATAGTCTATTGTCAGCTAAACCATCAGATGTTAAACCTTATTACTTGAAAGTGACAACTCATGATAACAAGGTTACAAGACTAGCTGTTGACAAGATTGAAGAAGTTACTGTAGATGGTAAAACATTGTACAAAGTAACTGCCCAAGCCCCTGATTTAATTCAGCGTAATTCAGACAACAAGTTCAGTCAAGAATATGTCCATTACTTTGCTAAGCCAAAAGCTCATGAAGGTGATGTTTATTACGATTTCAATGATCTTGTAAAGGCCATGCAGGACAATAAAAATGGAACATTTAAACTAGGTGCTGATCTTAATGCAGCTAATGTTCCAACACCAAATAAACAATATGTACCTGGTAAGTTTAGTGGAACTTTAACAAGTGTTGAAGGAAAGCAGTACACAATCCACAATATGGCTCGTCAATTGTTCGATAATATCGAGGGTGGCTCGGTTACAAATGTTAACCTAGGTAACGTTGATATCAATATGCCTTGGGCTGAAAATATTTCACCACTTGCAAGAACGATTAAAAATGCTACAGTTGAGAATGTCAAGGTGACTGGTAGTGTTCTTGGTAAAGATGGTATTGCTGGTATTGTCAATAAAGCAGATGTTGGTGGCCTACTTAAAAATGTCGCATTCATTGGTAAACTTACTGGTGTTGGTGACAAAGGCTGGGATATTGGTGGTATTGCCGGTGAAATTTGGAGAGGGAATATCAAACACGCTTATGTAGATGCTGATATTACAGCAAATAAAGCTCGTGTTGGTGGTCTTCTTGCTAGATCTGATAATGGTTCGGATCCTAATGGAATCGACAAGTATGCTTCTGTTCGTAATGCTGTTACTAAAGGAACCATTAATGTTAAGACACCTGTTGAGGTTGGTGGATTCATTAGTAAAAACTGGACATGGGGTAGAGTTGCTGATACTGTTTCAATGATGAAAGTTGAAAATGGTGAAGAGTTCTACGGTTCAAAAGACTTAGACGAAGAAGACGGTTACTATACAAACGATTGGATTGAGCGAAACTATGTTGTTAAAGATGTCAGCTCTGGTAAACGTTCATTCAAACGTTCTCGTACTAACAGAATTCAAGAAATCAGTCTTGAAGAAGCAAATAAAAAGATCGCTGAATTCGGTATCACTGCTGATACGTTTGAAATTAAACCTCTTGTTGAGGATACTCTCAATAATAAGAAAGTAAAAGCTGATACTTATAAAGATACTCAAGATTACGATGCCTCTCGTGAACTTGCCTACCGTAATATCGAAAAATTACAACCTTTCTATAATAAAGAATGGATCGTAAACCAAGGAAACAAATTGGCTGCAGGCAGTCCTCTCTTGACTAAAGAAATCTTGTCTGTAACTGCCATGAAAGGCAATGCCTTTGTGACAGAATTGGCTGATGCTGACCACATTTTGGTGCATTATGCTGACAAGACCAAAGACATCTTTACTGTTTCTCTGAAAGAATCTAAGGTTAAACAAGTGAAAGAGTACAGCATTGCTGAACTTGGAGAAGTTGTTTACACACCTAATATGGTTGACAAAGACCGTAGCGATCTTATCAATGCTATCGTTGAAAAATTAAGTCCAGTTGAGCTACAATCAGATCCAATTTACCAAAAACTTGGTAGAACAGGACCAAATAAAGTTAACGCTATCAAAGATCTTTACCTAGAAGAAAGCTTCAAAGAAGTCAAGGATAATCTGGCTAAATTTGTGAAACAGTTGCTTGAAAATGAAGATCATCAATTAAACACAGATGAGGCTGCTAAACGTGCTTTGATCAAGAAAATTGATGATAACAAGGCAGCGGTTCTCCTTGGTCTATCTTACCTTAACCGTTATTACGGAGTAAAGTTTGATAACTTCAATATCAAGCAACTCATGTTGTTCAAACCAGACTTCTATGGTAAAAATGTAAGTGTGTTAGACTTCTTGATTCAGATTGGTTCTAAGGAAAGTAACATTAAAGGTGATAGAACTCTAGAAGCTTATCGTGAAGCTATCGGTGGAGTTATCGGTATCGGCGAGTTAAACAGTTTCTTAGACTATAATATGCGTCTATTCACAGAAGACAAAGACCTAAATGATTGGTTCATCAAAGCAACCAAAGACAATGTCTATATCGTTGAACCAAAAACAACAACTCCTGAGTTTGCCGATAAGAAACACAGAGCCTACGAAGGTTTAAACAACGATGTGCATGGTAAGATGATCTTGCCACTCTTGAACTTGAAAGATGCCCATATGTTCTTGATTTCAACTTACAATACAATGGCTTATAGTTCATTTGAAAAATATGGTAAGTATACTGAAGCAGAACGTAATGCCTTTAAAGCTGAAATCGATAAGGTTGCAAAAGGTCAACAGAATTATTTAGACTTCTGGTCACGTCTATCAATCGATAAAGTTCGTAATCAACTTTTGAAGAGCAACAACATGGTTCCAACACCTGTTTTGGATAACCAAAACTATAAAGATATTAGTACTGATAAATACGGTCACACTAATAGTGGTAAAGATGTGGCGCCTATCCGTGAATTATACGGACCTACAGGACGTTATCATGCGACTGACTGGCGTATGGGAGCTGTGGCTCGCGTTTATCAGAATCCATATAAAGATGATTCTGTCTTCTTCATGGTTACGGATATGATTAGTGACTTTGGGGTTTCTGCCTTTACCCACGAAACAACTCACGTAAATGACCGTATGGTATACTTGGGTGGCTCAAGACACCGTGAAGGTACTGATTTGGAAGCATTTGCACAAGGAATGTTGCAAACTCCATCAGTATCAAATCCAAATGGTGAATACAAAGCCCTAGGTCTCAACATGGCTTATGAACGTCCAAACGATGGCAATCAATGGTATAACACCAATCCAAATGATCTGAAGTCACGTGACGAAATTGATCGTTACATGAAGGGCTACAACGACACTCTTATGCTTCTGGATTATCTTGAAGGAGAGGCTGTCCTCGATAAAGCAAATCAAGATTTAAACAATGCTTGGTTCAAGAAGGTTGATAAGCAATACCGAGGAAATAACACCAAGAACCAATTCGACAAGGTTCGACCTTTAAGTGATGAGGAAAAAGCTATTCCTTTACGCACAGTAGATGACTTAATTACGAACAACTTCATGACCAACCGTGGTCCAGGCAACAGAGTTTACAACCCAACTGACTTTGATTCTGCTTATGTCACTGTACCTATTACTGCAGGTATCTACGGTGGGAACACAAGTGAAGGTGCTCCTGGAGCCATGTCATTTAAACACAATACTTTCAGAATCTGGGGTTACTATGGCTACGAAAAAGGCTTCTTAAACTATGCTTCTAACATGCTAAAAGCTGAATCTAAAAAAGCTGGAAAAGATACTCTAGGTGATGACTTCATCATTAGCAAGATTTCTGAAGGAAAATTCAACAATCTTGAAGAATGGAAGAAAGCTTACTTCAAAGAAGTGGTGACAAGTGCCAAAAATGGAATTCAGTCTATTGAAATCGATGGTAAAACATACAATAGCTATGAAGACTTGAAACGCGCATTTGCTGAAGCAGTTGATAAAGATAAGGCTACTCTAAGTAACGGATCTGTCAAATTTGATAATACCGTATCACTTAAAGAAAAACTCTTCAAGAAACTTCTTCAACAAACAGATAGCTTTAAAACTTCTATCTTTAAATAATCTCAAACTCTCATCTGCTTAGCAGGTGGGAGTTTTTTGGTTTCCAAGAGTTTTAAGAATTTTCCAAACAGATTCTAAGTATTTTTAGCAAGGTAGGTATATAATAGAACTACAAAGTGAATATCTATATTCATATAACAAAAAAGAAGGTGATGAAGATGAAAACATGGCAAGCAACTGTATTGGTCTGCACTAGTTTGTTTTGTCTATCAGCTTGTAAAAATCAGACAACAAGCGAAACTGACAAACAAAATGGAGACAAACAAGCGCAAGTTAGCTCTCAGGTAGCAAAAAAAGGAGAAGTAGTTCCAGATTTTGAACTCATGGGAGTTGATGGGAAAAACTACCATCTATCAGATTACAAAGGTAAAAAAGTCTATCTCAAATTTTGGGCTTCCTGGTGTTCTATCTGTCTAGCCAGCCTCCCTGATACCGATGAGCTGGCTAAAGAAGAAAGCGATGATTATGTTGTTTTGACAGTCGTTTCTCCTGGTCAAAAAGGCGAGCAAGCAGAAGAAGGCTTCAAGAAATGGTATCAGGGCTTGGACTATAAAGATTTACCAGTATTGTTAGACCCTTCGGGACAACTTTTGGCGAGTTACGGAGTTCGTTCTTATCCGACTCAGGCTTTTATCGATAAAGAAGGCAAACTAGTCAAGACCCAGCCAGGTTTTATGGACAAAGAAACTATTTTACAGATGCTAAAAAGCATAGATTAGAGGCTCATCATGAATGATAAATTAAAAATAATTGTATTCATTGGAATCATCATTTGCATTATTATTGGATTTTTATTTCTTTTGGAAAAAAGGAGCGCAAGCTACACAGATACCACTCAAATCGAGAAGGCAGCAGTTAGTCAAGGGCAAAAAGTCACGAAAAAAACTCAATCAAGTAAAGATGCTGACTTACATGATATCTATCTAGCTGGAGGTTGTTTCTGGGGAGTTGAAGAGTATTTTTCTCGAGTGGCAGGTGTGACAGATGCTGTTTCTGGCTATGCGAATGGGAGAGGAGAAACAACCCAGTATGAATTGATCGGCCAAACCGGGCATGCTGAGACTGTTCATGTGACCTATGATGCCAAACAAATCTCTCTAAAAGAAATCTTGCTCCATTATTTCCGCATTATCAATCCAACTAGCAAAAATAAGCAGGGAAATGATGTGGGGACTCAGTATCGGACTGGTGTCTACTATAAGGACGAGCAGGACCTAGAAGTCATCAATCAAGTTTTTGACCAAGTTTCTAAGAAGTACGACCAGCCTCTGGCGGTTGAAAAGGAAGCCTTAAGAAACTTTATTGTGGCTGAGGACTACCACCAAGATTATCTCCAGAAAAATCCTAACGGCTATTGTCATATCAATGTCAATCAAGCAGCCTATCCTGTTATTGATGCAAGTCAATATCCAAAACCGAGCGACGATGAATTGAAAAAACTCCTGTCTCCAGAGGAGTATGCCGTGACTCAAAATGGTCAAACAGAACGTGCCTTTTCAAATCGTTACTGGGATAAATTTGAAGCAGGTCTTTATGTGGATGTTGCGACTGGCGAACCTCTCTTTTCTTCGAAAGATAAATTTGAATCGGGCTGTGGTTGGCCAAGTTTTACCCAGCCGATCAGTCCAGATGTTGCTACCTATAAGGAAGACAAGTCATACAATATGGTCAGAACGGAAGTCAGAAGTCGAACAGGGGATTCCCACCTAGGACATGTCTTTACAGATGGACCTCAGGACAAGGGAGGTCTACGCTATTGTATCAATAGTCTGTCCATCCGTTTTATTCCTAAGGATCAAATGGAAGAAAAGGGTTATGGATATTTGTTGGATTATGTTGAGTGATTTTGAGATTATTAAAAAGTGTTTACTAGAAATATATTTTAATTCATAAGAAGTGTAGAATTTGAATTTTAGAAGCGGTTGGGCAATTTAATCGAACGTGGTGGAATCACTCCTGAAAATTTTTGATTTTGAAAACAAGTAAGGTGAAGGCCATCAGGGTGAATATGGCGCTCTCGGGCTCAATATGACTTACATGCGACCAAATGATGGGGATCAGTGGTACAATCCAGATCCAACCAAGTTGCAAACACGCCAGCAGATTGACCACTACATGAAAGGTTATAATGAGACCTTGATGCTTCTAGATTATCTGGAAGGGGACCGCGTTCTTGCTAAGAATGATCTGGCTTTGAAGAAGGCTTGGTTCAGCAAGATGACCAAGCAAATGCGTCATCAGGACCAAGATAATAAACTCCTTGCTCCAAACCAGTGGGACTATGTCCGTCCATTGACAGATGAGGAAGCCAAGACTCAGCTAAATTCTGTGGATGACTTAATCAAACATAACATCATCACCAATAGGCATTACCAAGGAACTTACCGACCAGAAGAACTCAAGACAGCTTATGTCAATGTCAAGATGGTGGATGCTATTTATGGTGGAAATACAAGTCAGGGAGCTCCAGGAGCCCTATCCTTCAAGCATAATGCCTTCCGTATGTGGGGTTATTATGGCTACGAAAATGGTTTCCTAGGCTATGCTTCTAATAAATACAAGGATGAGGCGTTAAGCGAGGGACGTGACACCCTTGGAGATGATTTCATCATCCAGAAGGTTTCGAAGGGCAAGTTCCAGAACTTGGAAGAATGGAAGAAGGCCTGGTTTGACGCTATTATTGCCAAGGCAAAACGAGGAATTCATAGTTTTGAAATTGATGGCCAGCAAATTGATTCTTACGAGAAATTGCAAGATTTGTTTGACCAAGCAGTAGAAACGGATTACCGAAACTTTAAGTATGGAGGCTCAGTTGCAAACTATACAGTAGCTCTGAAGAAAAAAGTCTTCCAAAAACTATTACAGGTTACAGATGCCTTTTCATCTGAACTCTTTCCTAAAGGATAGATAAAAAGTCGGTGTGATAAAAGAGAATGCTATGTTCAGATTTTCTTAGAAAGTGACATCTACTTTATCATTCTCAAAGAATAAAATTGCCAGATCTCCTGTTTGGGGTCTGGCTTTTATGGTATACTTAGGACATGCATAGAAAAACAGTGATTGATTTTAGGGCTTTGGGCGAGCGGTACACCTTTACCCAGCCTATCAAAGAGTTAAGAACCAGAGATTTAGCAGAAGTGGCAGACTTATTAGCTCAAGTGGAAAACTACCAAGAGCAAGGCTTTTATGTAGCAGGTTATGTCAGTTATGAGGCTGCACCTGCTTTTGAGGAAAAACTAGCAGTTCACAAGGTTCCTCTACTGGGCGAGTATTTGCTTTACTTTACTGTTCATGACAAAGTTGAAACATCCAGCATTCCTCTGACTTATGAGGAGGTGGATTTGCCATCAAACTGGCAGGAAGTAACTTCTGCAGAGGACTATGAAAAGGCGATTGCCCAGATTCACCATCATTTACGGCAGGGAGATACCTATCAGGTCAACTACACCGTTCAACTCAAGCAGGAGTTGACTTCTAACCCTTTTGCTATCTACAATCGCATGGTGGTAGAGCAGGAGGCAGGTTACAATGCCTATGTTGAACATGACGACATGGCAGTGATTTCCATGAGTCCAGAACTCTTTTTTGAACAAAATGATCGTGAACTGACAACTCGTCCTATGAAGGGGACGACTAAACGTGGTCTGACTGATGCTGAAGATTTGAAAGAAGCAGCTTGGTTGGAGCAGGATCCCAAAAATCGCTCTGAAAATATGATGATAGTGGACCTCTTGCGCAATGACATGAACCGTATTTCTGAAGTGGGCAGTGAGCATGTAGAGCGTCTGTGTCAAGTGGAGCAGTATTCGACTGTTTGGCAGATGACTTCAACCATCAAGAGTCAGTTACGACCGGATGTTGACCTAGTTGAAATTTTTCGATCGCTCTTTCCATGTGGCTCCATCACAGGAGCTCCCAAGATAGCGACTATGGAAATTATCAAGAACCTCGAGCCCCAACCAAGAGGAGTTTACTGTGGAACTGTTGGACTCTTACTTCCCAATGGTAGACGGATTTTCAACGTAGCTATTCGAACCATTCAACTGCATCGAGAGCAAGCCATCTATGGAGTCGGTGGAGGCATCACTTGGGATAGTACTTGGGAGTCAGAATACCGTGAAGTCCAGCAAAAGGCTGCTGTTCTTTATCGCAAACAGCCTCGCTTTAAGCTGATTACGACAGGAAAAATCAGCCAGAAAACTTTGCTCTTTAAAAATCAACATCTAGAAAGATTGCAAAAGGCTAGTCGTTACTTTGCCTTTCCATTTGATGAAGATAGTTTGAGACAAAGGATAGATGAAGAGTGTCGAGCTTGTGATCTCCACCAAGACTATCGTTTGCGAATCAGTCTCAATAAGTCTGGAGAAATAGAAATTGATCGACAAGTATTGACACCACTTAGTTCTGGCTTCTGTCAGGCTAAACTTTGTCTGCAAGAAGCTGATTTGGACCAGGCCTTTACCTACTTTAAGACGACACACCGACCACATTTGACAGTGGGAGAGCAGGAAATCATCTATCACACTGCTGATGGAAAATTGCTTGAAACCTCTATTGGCAATCTGGTCTTAAAAATTAATGGCAAGCTCTATACACCACCTAGCACTCTTGGTCTTTTACCAGGGATTTATCGTCAACATTTGCTTGAAAATGGGCAAGTAGAAGAGAAAATTCTGACTTTAGCAGATTTGAATCAAGCAGAAGCTATCTATGGCTGTAATGCCGTCAGAGGCTTGTATGAATTGTCAGTAAAGGAGAACTAATTGAAACTCATATTTTTACACGGTTTGGGACAGTCAGCAGATAGTTGGAAAGAAGTTCAGGATTTGCTGGCAGATTATCCCTCTGAAGCCCTGGACTTATTTCCTTCAGGAGTTGGGACCTACCAAGAAGCCAAGGAATGCATTTATCAGCACTTATCAAAGGAAACAGAACCTTTTGTCTTAGTTGGCTTATCTTTAGGGGCTGCACTTGCATTGGAGCTTTCAAGTTTTGAGATACCAAATCTTCAGGCCTTGGTTTTGTCAGGATGTCCACTGAAATTAGCAGGTAACATTCCTTTTTACATTCAGTTGCTGATATTCAAATTGCTTCCTAAGAGGATATATGAGAAGCAGGGGGCAGATAAGGCTCTTATGGTTGGAGTTTCCGAAGAATTAAAAACACTTGATTTAAGAGAGAATGCAAAGAATTGTCCCTATCCAAGCTTGTTAATTTGTGGTAGTCAGGATAAGCCTAATCTCAGTTCAATGAAAGCTATTCAAGAACTGATGACGAATTCGCAGTTTGAGATTATCCCTAATGGCCCTCATGTCTTGAATAAGGCAAAACCAAAAGAGTTTGTAGAAATAACCAGAAGTTTTCTTGAATTGCTGAAATAAGTTTGATAAAATAATAATGAAAGTGATAAATCATAAAGGAGATAAAAATGAGTCAAAAGATTATTGGGATTGACCTTGGTGGAACTTCTATCAAGTTCGCTATTTTAACGCAAGAAGGAGAAATCCAAGAAAAATGGTCTATCAAGACTAACATTTTGGATGAAGGAAGCCATATCGTAGACGATATGATTGAAACTATTCAACATCGTTTGGGCTTGCTTGGATTGTCTGCTGAAGATTTTCGTGGAATTGGTATGGGGTCACCTGGTGTGGTTGACCGTGAAAAAGGGACTGTTATCGGTGCCTACAATTTGAACTGGAAAACTCTTCAACCAATCAAAGAAAAAATGGAAAAAGCCTTGGGTATTCCATTCTTCATTGACAATGACGCTAACGTGGCAGCTCTTGGTGAGCGCTGGATGGGTGCTGGTGAAAACCAACCAGACGTTGTCTTTATGACACTTGGTACAGGTGTTGGTGGCGGTATCGTGGCAGAAGGAAAATTACTTCACGGTGTTGCAGGTGCTGCAGGTGAACTTGGACATATCACAGTTGACTTTGACCAACCAATCGCATGTACGTGTGGTAAAAAAGGCTGTCTTGAGACAGTAGCTTCAGCAACAGGTATTGTCAACTTGACTCGTCGTTACGCAGATGAGTATGAAGGTGATGCAGCCTTAAAACGCTTGATTGATGACGGAGAAGAAGTAACAGCTAAAACTGTCTTTGATTTGGCAAAAGAAGGAGACGACCTTGCCTTGATCGTTTACCGTAACTTCTCACGTTACTTGGGTATTGCATGTGCCAACATCGGTTCTATCCTAAATCCATCAACGATTGTTATCGGTGGTGGGGTATCAGCTGCTGGAGATTTCCTTCTCCAAGGTGTACAAAAGGTTTATGACGAAAATACCTTCCCACAAGTACGCACAACAACTAAGCTAGCTCTTGCAACTCTAGGAAATGACGCTGGAGTTATCGGAGCAGCATCACTTGTCTTGCAATAAATAAACATAAAAAGGAGAAAATTGCTTTCTGTAAGCGAGTGATTTTCCTCCTTTCTTTTTTTATGCTATACTAGTTAAGACAATAATTGAGGTGAGAGTAAATGACAAAAGCAGACACGATTTTTAAAGAAAATATCGAGCGAATCCTTAAGGAAGGAGTCTTTTCAGAACAAGCTCGTCCCAAGTACAAGGATGGGACTGTTGCTAACTCCAAGTACATCACAGGGGCCTTTGCAGAGTATGATTTGTTTAAGGGGGAATTCCCCATTACAACCCTACGTCCAATTGCTATCAAATCAGCTATAAAAGAAGTGCTTTGGATCTACCAAGACCAGTCCAATAGCCTAGAAGTTCTCAATGGCAAGTACAATGTTCACTACTGGAATGACTGGGAAGTTGGAGATACAGGGACTATTGGGGAACGTTATGGGGCTGTTGTTAAGAAGCATGACATCATTAACAAGATTCTCAAACAGTTAGAAGCCAATCCTTGGAACCGTCGTAATATCATTTCACTTTGGGATTATCAGGCTTTTGAGGAGACAGACGGCCTTCTTCCATGTGCCTTTCAGACTATGTTTGATGTCCGTCGTGTAGATGGGGAAATCTATTTGGATGCGACCTTGACCCAGCGTTCTAATGATATGCTGGTGGCCCACCATATCAATGCCATGCAGTATGTAGCTCTTCAAATGATGATTTCTAAACACTTTGGTTGGAAAGTTGGAAAGTTCTTCTACTTCATCAACAACCTCCATATCTATGATAATCAGTTTGAACAAGCTCAGGAATTGCTTCGTCGTGAGCCTTCAAATTGCCAACCACGTTTGGTCTTGAATGTACCAGACAAGACTAATTTCTTTGACATCAAAGCGGAGGACTTTGAGTTGGTTGACTATGATCCTGTGAAACCGCAATTGAAGTTTGACTTGGCCATTTAATACTCTCTGAAAATCTCTTCAAACCACGCTAGATTCCTTTTCCTATTTGGTTTTTATTGAGTATAAAAGAATAGAAAAAAAAGAAGTTGAGAAAAAATCCCAACTTCTTTTGTTTATTAACGTGATACGCGACGGCGAGCTGCCTTCTTACGATTTTCTTCGATGAAAGCTGCTTTTTGTTCTTCTGGTTCGATCACTTTCTTTTTAACTGCGTATACTGCACCTGCAACTGCAGCAACAGTTCCTGCGACACCTGTTACAAGACCTTTAGCGAATCCTTTAGCCATGAGTATTCCTCCTTTAACTTATAAATCAGCCAGCTACCTCAAGAGGTCGCATTTTTCTGACTGACCTTTTTGTGATATAATAATAGTAACGAAAAAATGGGAATTTTTCAAGGAAAAAAGATGAAAACAAAAATAATTGTGATTGTTGGACCGACTGCAGTTGGAAAAACAGCTCTAGCCATTGAAGTTGCTAAGCATTTTAATGGTGAAGTAGTTAGTGGAGATAGCCAACAAGTCTATCGAGGACTGGATATTGGGACAGCCAAGGCAAGTCCGGAGGAGCAGGCAACTGTCCCTCATCACTTGATTGATGTGAGAGAAGTAACCGAGTCTTACTCGGCTTTTGATTTTGTTTCAGAAGCTAAGGCAGCCATTGAGGATATTCAAAGTCGAGGTAAGCTCGCTATTATTGCAGGTGGGACAGGACTTTATATCCAGAGTCTGCTAGAAGGATATCATTTAGGTGGGGAGACACCTCATGAGGAGATTTTAGCTTATCGTGCTAGTCTAGATCCTTTTTCAGATGAGGAGTTAGCCCATCTTGTAGAGCAAACAGGCCTTGAAATTCCCCAGTTTAATCGTCGTCGTGCCATGCGTGCTTTAGAAATTTCCCATTTCGGTCAAGATTTGAAAAATCAAGAAAGTTTATATGATCCGCTGATTATTTGCTTGGATGATGAGCGGAGTCAACTCTATGAGCGAATCAACCATCGAGTGGACCTGATGTTTGAAGCTGGACTTCTAGACGAAGCCAAGTGGCTGTTTGACCATTATCCAGATGTGCAGGCTGCTAAAGGGATTGGCTACAAGGAACTCTTTCCTTATTTTCGAGGGGAGCAGAGTTTGGAGGAGGCCAGTGACAGTCTCAAACAGGCGACCCGTCGTTTTGCCAAGCGTCAACTAACCTGGTTCCGTAATCGCATGCAGGTGACCTTTTATCAGATAGGAGAATCTGGTGTAAAAGACCGTATTTTAAACCAGATTGAGGAGTTTTTAAATGATTGAAACTGAGAAAAAAGAGGAGCGGGTCCTGCTGATTGGAGTTGAACTCCAGGGCATGGATAATTTTGACCTCTCCATGGAAGAGCTGGCTAGTCTGGCTAAGACGGCTGGTGCAGTTGTAGTCGATAGTTACAGACAAAAACGTGAAAAATACGACTCTAAGACCTTTGTCGGATCTGGTAAGTTGGAAGAAATTGCTCAAATGGTGGATGCAGAAGAAATCACAACTGTCATTGTCAACAACCGTCTGACACCTCGACAAAATGTCAATTTAGAGGAAGTCTTGGGTGTTAAAGTCATTGACCGTATGCAGTTGATTTTAGATATCTTTGCCATGAGAGCTCGAAGCCATGAAGGGAAGCTCCAAGTTCATCTAGCCCAACTCAAGTACCTCTTGCCTCGTTTGGTGGGTCAGGGGATTATGCTTAGCCGTCAGGCAGGGGGAATTGGTTCTCGTGGTCCAGGTGAAAGTCAGCTGGAGCTTAATCGTCGTAGTGTTCGCAACCAGATCACAGATATCGAGCGTCAACTCAAGGTCGTTGAGAAAAATCGAGCGACAGTTCGAGAAAAACGTTTGGAGTCAAGTACCTTTAAGATTGGTTTGATTGGCTACACCAATGCTGGTAAGTCAACTATTATGAATACTCTGACTAGCAAGACCCAGTATGAGGCAGATGAGCTCTTTGCGACTCTGGATGCGACAACTAAAAGCATCCATCTTGGTGGCAATCTACAGGTGACTTTAACGGACACCGTTGGGTTTATTCAAGATTTGCCGACAGAGTTGGTGTCTAGTTTCAAGTCGACCTTGGAAGAAAGCAAGCATGTAGATCTTCTGGTTCATGTTATCGATGCCAGCAATCCTTATCATGAGGAACATGAAAAAACAGTTCTTTCCATCATGAAAGACTTGGACATGGAGGATATTCCTCGCTTGACCCTTTATAATAAAGCGGATTTGGTGGAAGATTTCACGCCTACTCAAACGCCTTATGCATTGATTTCTGCCAAGTCTAAAGATAGTCGAGAACAGTTGCAAGCTTTATTGCTAGATAAGATCAAGGAAATTTTTGAACCCTTTACTTTGCGCGTGCCTTTTTCTAAGTCCTACAAGATTCATGATTTAGAAAGTGTTGCGATTCTTGAAGAGCATGACTACCAAGATGATGGCGAGGTCATCACAGGCTACATTGCTGAGAAAAACAAATGGAGATTAGAAGAATTTTATGACTGACATCAAATCATTGGCTCTCAAATATGGCGGCTATACAAGTCTAGACAAGGTCTATCTGGATCAGCTTTTAGCTGGTAGGTCTGACCAAGAGCAGTTAGCCCTCATCACCCCTCCCCCCAGCGTAGTTAATGCCTACTTTGCAGAACTTTACCAGAAAAAAAGTCCTCAAGCTGCGACAGATTATTTTGCGGAAGTCAGCCAGGAACTGAACCTCTACAATGCTGAGCCAAGTTTCACGGAAGAAAGCAAGCCCTTTATTCGTCTGAATCTATCAGGCAAATCTTTTGGTTTTTGCTATGAGAGAGAAGGCCTTGGTCGCATTTTCTCTGAATATGAGGAAGCAATCACAGCTGACTTACTTTTTGAAATTGCGCAAATTTTCCCCCATCAGCTAGTCTTTGAGGAGTCTGGAAAAATTTACATGAAGGTTGTCGGGGATGAGGAAATAGTTAGTGTAGAAAGCTTAACAGCTTTAACTGACTTGGAAAGCTTGGCAGATGGTCGCAAGCGTCTCAAAGGTTATAGTCAAGAAGATTTATTACAAGAAGCTAAAGCCTTTACTGGTAAGCTTTATTATCGCTCAGAAAACCGCACCGCTATGTTATATTTTAATTAATTAGAAAGTATCGAATGGATATTCAATTTTTAGGAACAGGGGCTGGTCAGCCCTCTAAAGCCCGCAACGTTTCAAGTCTCGCCCTGAAACTCTTGGACGAGATTAACGAAGTCTGGCTCTTTGACTGTGGCGAAGGAACGCAAAATCGCATTCTGGAAACCACGATTCGACCACGAAAAATCAGCAAAATCTTTATCACACACTTGCACGGAGACCATATCTTTGGCTTGCCAGGTTTCCTCTCCAGTCGTGCTTTTCAAGCAAATGAAGAGCAGACAGATTTGGAAATCTATGGACCTCAAGGTATCAAGTCTTTTGTTTTGACTAGTCTACGTGTGTCTGGATCACGTTTGCCCTACAAGATTCATTTCCATGAGTTTGACCAAGATTCTCTTGGGAAAATCCTTGAAACGGATAAATTCGCTGTGTATGCAGAAGAGTTGGATCACACTATTTTCTGTGTCGGCTATCGTGTCATGCAAAAGGACTTAGAAGGTACCTTGGATGCTGAGAAACTAAAGGCTGCTGGTGTCCCATTCGGCCCGCTCTTTGGAAAAATTAAAAACGGTCAGGATGTCGTCTTAGAAGACGGCACCGAGATCAAGGCAGCAGATTATATTTCAGCACCGCGACCTGGTAAGATTATTACCATTTTGGGAGATACTCGAAAAACAGATGCCAGTGTGCGTCTTGGTGTCAATGCAGATGTTCTTGTCCATGAGTCGACTTATGGCAAGGGAGACGAAAAGATTGCCCGCAACCACGGTCACTCAACCAATATGCAAGCTGCTCAGGTAGCGGCAAAAGCAGGAGCCAAACGACTCTTGCTCAACCATATCAGTGCACGCTTTCTTTCAAAAGATATCAGCCAGCTAAAGAAAGATGCGGCAACAATTTTTGAAAATGTCCATGTGGTTAAAGACCTAGAAGAAGTGGAAATCTAGGATCTCGAGAAAGGATAAATATGTCTACGATTCTCATTACGGGTGCTAGTGGTGGTCTAGCTCAAGAAATGGTCAAACTCTTGCCCAATGATCAATTGATTTTGCTGGGTAGAAATAGAGAAAAATTAGCTCAACTATACGGAAATCATCCACAGGCTGAATTGGTTGAGATTGATATTACCGATGCTCAAGCCCTAGAATGCCTAGTAGCTGAACTCTACCAGCGCTATGGAAAGATTGATGTTTTGATTAATAACGCTGGCTACGGGATCTTTGAAGATTTTGACAAGATTTCTGATCAAGATATTCATCAGATGTTTGAAGTTAACACCTTTGCTTTAATGAATCTGTCTCGTTTGGTTGCAGCTCGTATGAAGGAGATCCGAAAAGGCCATATCATCAATATCGTTAGTATGGCTGGTTTGATAGCGACTGGCAAGTCCAGTCTTTACTCAGCGACTAAGTTTGCGGCTATTGGTTTTTCAAATGCTTTACGTCTCGAACTTATGTCCTATGGAGTCTATGTGACAACGGTCAATCCAGGTCCGATTCGTACAGGATTTTTTGACCAGGCTGATCCGGATGGAACCTACCTTAAGTCAGTTGACCGTTTCCTACTCGAGCCAGATGCAGTAGCTAGAAAGATTGTCAAAACCATAGGAAAAAACAAACGGGAACTCAATCTTCCAATCTTGCTCAATCTAGCCCATAAGTTTTACACCCTCTTTCCCAAGTTGGCAGATAAGTTAGCTGGGGAAACCTTTAATTATAAATAAAAACATAGTTGCACCTCCAAAGTTAATCTAATACATTAACTTTTGGGGTGTTTTATTATGAATCTTGACCAAGTATTGCAAATCGAATCTTTAAATAGTATACTAGAACTAGCAATTATGAAAACGTTTACGCAAGAACTGTGGCAGATTATTTAGGAGATAAACTATGGAATTAACGGCCATTTATCATAGACCAGAATCAGAGTATGCATATCTTTACAAAGAAGACCAGCTGCATATCCGAATCAGAACCAAGAAAAATGATATCGAGAAGGTCATCTTACACTATGGGGACCCCTTTATTTTCATTGAGGATAAATATGAAGCTCAGAAGGAAATGACCAAAGTAACCTCAGACGCCTTGTTTGATTATTGGCAGGTTACAGTGTCGGTTAATTTTGCACGGATACAGTATCTTTTTGAACTCTTTGATAAGGAAGATCATGGTGTCTACTATGGTGATAAGGGATGTGTAGAATATACTCAGGAAAATTTGGATGCTGAGGGTAATGGTTTCAAGCTACCTTACATTCATGAAATTGACGGTTGCCAAGTTCCAAGTTGGGTTTCAAATACTGTTTGGTATCAGATTTTTCCAGAACGCTTTGCTAATGGAAATCCTAGCTTAACTCCAAATGGAGCTCGCGAGTGGGATGCAAAGATTTCTCCTGAAAGGGATGACTTTTTTGGTGGAGACTTGCAAGGGATTATCGACCATTTAGACTATCTTAAAGATTTGGGAATCACTGGACTTTATCTCTGTCCGATTTTTGAAGCTACAACCAATCACAAGTACGATACTACGGATTATTTTGAAATTGACCGTCACTTTGGAGACAAGGGAGTCTTTCGTAATCTAGTAGAGGAAGCCCATAAACGGGGCATCAAAATCATGTTAGATGCAGTGTTTAACCATATCGGAGATCAGTCTGCCCAATGGCAAGATGTCTTAAAAAATGGAGAAAACTCAGTTTATAAAGATTGGTTCCATATCCAAGAATTCCCAGTTACTGAGGATAAACTTCA
Organism: Streptococcus sp. 27098_8_91; assembly: GCF_041432385.1. Classification (NCBI taxonomy): domain Bacteria; kingdom Bacillati; phylum Bacillota; class Bacilli; order Lactobacillales; family Streptococcaceae; genus Streptococcus; species Streptococcus sp. 27098_8_91. The sequence goes on along the minus strand of NZ_JAPVZN010000001.1, from coordinate 326,322 downwards.
GAATCCAAGACAACTCCCTTATCATACTTTTGCCTTTGCTAGCTATATGCCTAAGTTAAATACAGCCAATCCTGAAGTCAAAGACTATCTTTTAAGTGTTGCGACCTATTGGATTGAGAATTTTGATATCGATGCTTGGCGTTTGGACGTTGCCAATGAAATTGACCATCAGTTCTGGAGAGATTTCAGAAAGGCAGTTCTCGCTAAAAAGCCTGATTTGTATATCTTAGGTGAAATCTGGCATACCTCACAACCTTGGCTGAAAGGGGATGAGTTCCATGCGGTTATGAACTACCCTCTTTCTGAAAGTATCAAAGACTATTTCTTGCGTCAGCATAAAAAGACGGAGCAGTTCATTTCAGAAATCAATAGCCAGTCTATGTACTATAAGCAACAAATCTCAGAGGTCATGTTTAACCTTTTAGACTCTCACGATACAGAGCGTATCCTCACGACTGCCAAAGGAAATGTGCAGCATGTCAAGGCAGCCCTTGCCTTCCTCTACCTTCAAAAAGGGACCCCTTGTATCTATTACGGAACAGAGCTGGCACTTAAAGGGGGACCAGACCCTGATTGTCGTCGTGTCATGCCTTGGGACCGTGTTTCTGAGGACAATGATATGCTGAATTTCATGAAGCAATTAATCAAGGTCCGTAAGGAAATTTCAAGCATTATTCAATATGGAACCAATAAGCTAGAAGAAGTGAAGCCAGATGTTCTGTCATTAACCTGGAACTACGAAGGGAAAGAAGTTCAGGCTATCTTTAACCAGTCTAAAGAGAATTTTGTTTTAGAAAGAGACTCTGTTGATTTAGCTAGTCATTGCCAGCTTAAAGCTGAACAAGAGGTTATCTTACCAGCTGGATTTGTAGTTACTGTTTCTGAATAAAAAGGAATAAAATGATGGCACTCAAGGAAGTTTATGATTATTTTCGTCACTATGATAAGGAAACTTATCAAGTTGTCGCCTGCATGGGCAATGAACCATCGGAAGAAGATGTTCAGGATTTTGAAAATCAATACGGCATTCGTCTGCCAGAAGATTTCAGGGAATTCACCATGTCAGCTCTGGGAGGTCTCTTTATGGAAGTCAGGGAAGAGCTATGGCCAAGAGCCAAGGCTTACGATGTAGCCCCTTTTTGGACCTTCTGCCGAGGTATCAAGGTCTTGGGAATTGCAAATGGCATCCCAGACTTCCTAGACATTCGAATAAAAACTAAGGAATTACATGATTTAGAATTTGTTGACTATATTCCATTTCTATCTATCATCGGGGATGGAGATGTGATTTTCTGCTTTGATAAGGACAATCATATAGTAGCTCTAGATTGGTATAATAGTGGCGAAACTGAAGAGCTTGAATGTGATTTTTCAGAGCTTTTGCTTCAGCAAATTGCCGAGCTTGAAGAACGTAAAAATGAGATGATCAAGCTTTTGGAAAAGGGGAAATCTAGTCAATAATCTATAAGGAAATATCAGTTTGATAGTCCGTAAAAGAGGTTGGGATAAAAGATCCCGACCTCACTTTTTATTAGCCATCAAACTTTGACGCGGTAGCTGATTGAACTTTTTGTTCGTCTTTTAGACTCCAAAAAGGTCCTAATCATCCTCGCGGGGCTGGGACTACGAAATCGAGACTTTGTCTATCAATTTCTGTCCCACCGCCTTTTTTAGTAAAATCATTCACTAAATGTACATTCAGATTTTTAAACTTTTCTACAAATTATAGAAAAAAGAATCAAAAGTATGATTTTTATGCTGCCAGTATTGAAGTTTCTTATATTATTTTATAAAATAGAAGCAAAATACTACTGAAAAAGTAGAGCGCTTACATAAAATTGGAAGCGGTTACGAATATAAGGAGGATCTTATGAGAAAAGATCATTGGAATCGAAAAAGAGTGTACAGTATCCGAAAATTTACCGTTGGAACTTGCTCTGTAGTCATCGGTACTTGCTCAGTCTTATTTGGAGCAAGTGTAGCTGGTGCAAACCCAGTTTCAGCTGATGAAACTCCAATTGCAGTTGCTGCAGAAAAAGTAGCGGATGATTCTCATAAAGAGGAACTTGGTGAAACAAGAAGTCCAGAACAGCCAGCATCAACTGAATCAGCTGCAAGTGAAGTTGCTACACCAGCTCATGCGGTTGAAAAGGCACAGGACGACCAAACTGTACAATCAGATTCTGATAAAAAAGTGGATTCCATCTTAGATAAGAAACCTCAAGCAATTACTCAAGATCAATCTTCTCAAACGGAAAAACCGGACCTAAAACCGGCTACTAGTGAGGAGGTAAATCAATTGGTTGAGGACCGTAAAGTAGAATTTAACCAAAACTGGCATTTTAAACTCAATGCTAATGCCAAAGACGCTATCAAACCAGATGCAGATGTATCAAGCTGGAAGAAATTAGACCTTCCTCATGACTGGAGTATCTACAATGACTTCGATCATGATTCTCCTGCCCAAAATGAGGGTGGACAACTCAATGGTGGTGATGCTTGGTATCGCAAGACCTTTAAACTTGATGAAAAAGACCTTAACAAGAATGTTCGCCTGGTCTTTGATGGAGTTTATATGGATTCGCAAGTCTATGTAAACGGTCAGCTAGTTGGTCACTATCCAAATGGTTACAACCAATTCTCTTATGACATCACTGATTATCTCAATAAAGATGGTCGTGAGAATGTTGTGGCTGTACATGCGGTCAACAAACAACCAAGTAGCCGTTGGTACTCAGGAAGTGGTATTTACCGCGATGTTACCCTTCAAGTCACAGATAAGGTTCATGCTGAGAAAAACGGAACAACTATCTTAACACCAGACCTTGAAAAACAACAAAATGGTAAGGTTGATACTCATGTAACAAGTAAGATTGTCAATACAGATGACAAAGATCATGAAATTGTTGCTGAATACCAAATTATTGAACGAAATGGCCAGGCTGTAACGGACGTAGTTCGTACAGATAGCCAAGTCTTGAAAGCTCATCAATCAACTAGCCTAAATGCTATTTTACAAGTTGAGAAACCAAAACTTTGGACAGTTCTTAATGACAAGCCTGCCCTTTATGAGTTGGTGACTCGTGTTTATCGTGATGGTCAATTGGTCGATGCTAAGAAGGACTTGTTTGGTTACCGTTACTATAACTGGACACCAAATGAAGGCTTCTCTTTGAATGGTGAACGCATTAAATTCCATGGAGTTTCTCTTCACCACGATCACGGAGCTCTAGGGGCTGAAGAAAATTATAAGGCAGAATACCGTCGTCTGAAACAAATGAAGGATATGGGTGTGAACTCTATCCGTACAACCCACAACCCAGCTAGTGAGCAAACGTTGCAGATCGCTGCCGAGCTTGGTTTGTTGGTGCAAGAAGAAGCCTTCGATACTTGGTACGGTGGGAAGAAACAGTATGACTACGGACGTTTCTTTGACAAAGACGCCACTCACCCAGATGCTAAAAAAGGTGAAAAATGGTCTGACTTTGACCTACGTACAATGGTCGAAAGAGGCAAGAACAACCCTGCTATCGTCATGTGGTCTATCGGTAATGAAATCGGTGAAGCAGACGGAAAAGCTCGTTCTCTAGCAACGGTTAAACGTTTGGTGCAAGTGATCAAGGCTGTTGATAAGACACGCTATGTCACTATGGGAGCAGACAAGTTCCGTTTTGGTGATGGTAGTGGTGATCATGAAAAGATTGCGAACGAACTTGATGCGGTTGGATTTAACTATTCAGAAGACAACTACAAGAAGCTTCGTGCGAAGCATCCAAATTGGTTGATTTATGGTTCAGAAACTTCTTCAGCAACTCGTACTCGTGGTAGCTATTTCCGTCCAGAAAGTGAGCTAGTTCATAGCAACCAAGCTTACCGACACTATGAGCAGTCAGACTACGGTAATGACCGTGTTGGTTGGGGTAAAACAGCCACTGCATCGTGGACTTTTGACCGTGACAATGCTGGCTATGCTGGTCAGTTTATCTGGACAGGTACTGACTATATCGGTGAGCCTACTCCATGGCACAACCAAAACAACACACCAGTTAAGAGTTCTTACTTTGGTATCGTAGATACAGCTGGAATTCCTAAGAATGACTATTACTTGTACCAAAGCCAATGGGTTTCTGCTCAGAAGAAACCAATGGTTCACCTGCTTCCTCACTGGAACTGGGAAGATTCTAGTCTAAAAGCAAATGTAGCTGACGCAGATGGTAAGATTCCTGTTCGTGCATTTTCAAATGCTGCCAGTGTGGAACTGTTCTTGAATGGCGAGTCTCTAGGTAAGAAAACCTTTAACAAGAAACAAACTAGTGACGGCCGTACTTACCAAGAAGGTGCCAATGCCAAGGAACTTTACCTTGAGTGGAAGGTTGCTTATCAACCTGGAACCTTGGAAGCAGTAGCTCGTGATGAGGCTGGTAATGAAATCGCTCGTGATAAGGTTACGACTGCTGGTGAGCCTGCGGGTGTTCGCCTAGTCAAAGAAGAAAATGCTATCGCAGCTGATGGAAAAGACCTCACTTATATCTACTACGAAATTGTAGACCGTGATGGCAATGTAGTACCAACTGCTAATAATCTTGTACGCTTCCAATTACATGGCCAAGGTCAGATTGTCGGTGTGGATAACGGTGAACAAGCAAGCCGTGAACGTTACAAAGAGCAAGCTGACGGTTCATGGGTTCGTAAAGCTTTCAATGGTAAGGGTGTTGTCATTGTCAAATCAACTGAGCAAGCTGGTAAATTTACCTTGACTGCTCATTCTGATCTCTTGAAATCTGATCAAACTACTATCTTCACAGGTAAGAAAGACCAAGCTGAAAAAACAGTTTTGGGTACAGAAGTTGCTAAAGTCCGTACTGTTATCGGTCAAGCACCGAAAATGCCTAAGAAGGTTGCATTTATCTACAGTGATGGTAGCCGTACAAAACTTCCAGTAGAATGGTCAGCAGTTGATGTCAATGAACCAGGAATTGTGACTGTTAAAGGTGTAGCAGATGGACGAAACGTCGAAGCGCGTGTTGAAGTCTTGGCTCTCGAAGCAGAACTGCCTGTCGTTAAGAGAATCGCTCCAAATACAGACCTAAATTCAGTTGACAAATCTGTTTCCTACGTATTGTCAGATGGTACTGTAGCAAGCTATGATGTTAATAAGTGGGAAATTGCAGCTGAAGACCAAGCTAAACTAGCAATCCCAGGCTCTCGCATCCCAGCAAAAGGTATTTTAGAAGATGAAGAAATCGCTGCGACCTTGGTAGTTGCAGAAGGGGAAGCTGCTAATCCAGTAGTTCCAAGTGTAACTGTAGCAGATCAAGCGGTTGAAGGTCTTTCAACAGACCAACCTGTAAAATATTACAAGCTTGCTTATGGAGCAGCCTTGCCAGAGGTCAAAGCTACAGCTGAAAATGCTCAAGTGACAGTTATTCAAGCTAATGAAGCAAATGGTATGCGTGCAAGCATCCATGTTCAACCAAACGATGGTGGCCCACTACAAACCTATGCTATCCAATTCCTACAAGAAGCTCCACAAATTGAACGTTTGAGCCTAGAAGTTGAAAATGCAGCTACTTTGAAAGAAGACCAAACTGTCGGTATCAAGGTCTTGGCTCACTATCAAGACGGTACACAAGCAGTCTTGAAAGCTGATAAGGTTACCTTCTCCACTACAGGTGAAGGAGATGTAGCTGTTCGTAAAGGTATGCTTGAATTGCATAAACCTGGTCAAGTAACTCTGAAAGCTCAATTTGAAGGAGCAGAAGGTCAGATTGACTTGAACATTCAAGCAAATACTGAAAGCAAAGTTGTCCAAGCCATCCGTCCAGTTAGTGTCGTGACAGGTTTGAACCAAGAACCAAGTCTACCTGCTACTGTAACTGTAGAGTATGACAAAGGATTTCCGAAGGTTCACAAGGTGACTTGGCAAGCAGTTGCTAAGGAAGATCTTGCTAAATACCATAGTTTTGAAGTCCTAGGTAAAGTTGAAGGAATTGAGAAAGAAGCACATGCTAAGGTATCTGTAGAAGGTATTATTGCTGTCGAAGAAGTGAGCGTAACAACTCCAGTTGCAGAAGCTCCTCAACTACCAGAGAGCGTTCGTACTTACCACTCAAATGGCCAAGTCTCTTCAGCTAAAGTAACTTGGGACGCAATTGAACCAAGCCAATACGCACAAGAAGGCAAGTTTACTGTGACAGGACATGTCGAAGGTACTCAACTACCAACTAAACTTCATGTTCGTGTGTCTGCTCAGACAGAAACTGGTGCAAATATTTCTGACCAGTGGACTGGTTCAGAATTGCCACTTGCCTTTGCATCAGACTCAAATCCAAGTGACCCAGTAGCCAATGTCAATGACAAACTAATTTCATATAACAACCAACCAGCAAACCGCTGGACAAACTGGAACCGTACAAGTGAAGCATCCGTAGGGATTCTCTTTGGTGACTCTGGTATCATGTCTAAACGTTCAGTGGATAACCTCAATGTCGCCTTCCACGAAGACCACGGTGTTGGTGCACCTAAATCCTATGTCATCGAATACTATGTCGGTTCAGCAACTCCAACAGTTCCTAAGAATCCAAGCTTCGTAGCACGCGAAGACCATGTCTTTAATGACGATAAAAACTGGAAAGAAGTAACAAATCTCAAGGCTCCAGATCAAATCAGAGCTGGAGAAATGACCCACTTTAGCTTTGATAAAGTCAACACTTACGCAGTTCGTATCCGCATGGTTCGACCAGATGGTAAATGGGGTACTTCTATTACAGAAATGCAAATCTTCTCTAAACAGGTAGCAGCAGCTAAGAAAGCTCAAGCACAAATCCAAGTAGATGGAAAAGATTTGCCAAACTTTAACCCAGGCTTGACTGACTACTATCTAGAAGCAAGCCAAGGAAAAGCTCCAACTGTAACAGCAAGTGTCACTGAAAATGGTATTGCAACAGTTGTACCAAGCGTAGGTGAAGGAGATCCAGTTCGTGTTGTTGTCAAGGCTGAAAACGGTGATATCCTGGGTGAATATCGTCTACACTTCACAAATGATAAAGATTTGCTCGCAAGTAAACCTGTTGCTGTTGCCAAATCCTCTCGCTTGGTTGCTAAAGGACAAACCCTTGAGCTACCAGCAAAAGTTCCTGTCTACTTCACAGGAAAATCTGACTATGAAGTGAAAGACTTGGCTGTTGATTGGGAAGCAGTCCCAGCAGAAGATCTAACAAAAGCAGGTGAATTTACAGTTCATGGTCGCGTTTTGGGTACTGATTTAACTGCTGAAGTGGCTGTACGTGTGACTGATAAACTCGGTGAAAACCTATCAGACAACCCAGACTTCGATGATGACAGCAACCGCTCATTTGCCTCAGCAACTAACGATATTGATCCAAACTCTCGTGACCGTGTGGACTATGTCAATGATGGTTCTGATGATGAAAGCCGTCGTTGGACCAACTGGTCTCCAACTCCATCTGAAAATCCAGAAGTTTCAGTAGGGGTTATCTTCAGAGAAAATGGTAAGATTGTTGAACGTACAGTAGCTGAAGGAAGCATTCGCTTCTTTGCAGATGGTGGAACAGATGCACCTTCTAAACTCGTTCTAGAACGCTATGTGGGACCAGAATTTGATTCACCAGAATATTACTCTAACTACCAACCATACGATCCAGAACATCCATTCAACACTCCTTCTAACTGGGAGAAAGTTGAATACCGTGCGGATCAAGAAGTTCAAGCAGGAACTGACATCCATGTAACCTTTGCACCAGTCAAAGCTAAAGCTATGAGATGGCGCATGGACAGAAAAGCAGACAAGAAGGGTGTGGCTATCACTGAAATGGCCTTTATCGCACCAAGTGAAGCACCAAAAGACAATACAGCTTCTAAACTTCTAGTAGATGGTAAAGAGCTTGCTGACTTCTCAGAAGATCGTGCTGACTACCAAGTAACCTATAGTGGAAACCGTCCTAAAGTGACAGTGGAAGCTGGTGAAAACGTAGCGGCGACAGTTGTTGATAGTGGTGATGATAAACTCCCAGTCTTGGTACGTCTCGTTTCAGAAAGTGGTAAACACGTCAAGGAATACCGTATCCAGTTGACCAAAGAAAAGGTTGAAACTGGAAAAGTTGCCCCAGCAGTTCAGGAAGAACTTCCTAGCCTTGAAGTTGTTGAAGAAGCTCTCAGCTTCAAGACAGTGAAGAAAGAAGATCCAACTCTAGCAGAAGGTGAAATTCGTGTGAGTCAAGCAGGTCGTGAAGGTAAAGAACGTATCCTGACTGAAGTAGCACTAGATGGAAGCCGTACTGAAAAACTTCGCGAAACTATTGAAGCACCGCAAGATGAGATTGTCTTAGTCGGAACTAAGAAAGAAGTATCTGGTAAAACAGATCCAGCTATCCATGAAGTTCCAGAATTTACAGGCGGTGTCAATGGAGCAGAAGCAGCTGTTCATGAAGCTCCAGAATACACAGGAGCAATTGGAACAGCAGGTGACGAGCCAGCTCCGGTAGTAGAAGTTCCAGAGTACACAGGAGCAATTGGAACAGCAGGCGACGAGCCAGCTCCAGTAGTAGAAGCTCCAGAATACACAGGAGCAATTGGAACAGCAGGTGACGATCCAGCTCCGGTAGTAGAAGTTCCAGAGTACACAGGAGCAATTGGCACAGCAGGCGACGATCCAGCTCCAGTAGTAGAAGTTCCAGAATACACTGAAGCTATTGGCACAGCAGGCGATGAAGCAGCACCAGTAGTAGAAGTTCCAGAATACACTGAAGCTATTGGCACAGCAGGTGACGAGCCAGCTCCAGTAGTAGAAGTCCCAGAGTTTACTGGTGGAGTAAATGGTGTCGAAGCAGCTGTTCATGAAGTTCCAGAATACACAGGAGCTATTGGCACAGTAGGTGATGAAGCAGCACCAGTAGTAGAAGTCCCAGAATTCAAGGGTGGCGTTAACGCAGTCGAAGCAGCTGTTCATGAAGTTCCAGAATACACAGGAGCTATTGGTACAGTAGGCGATGAAGCAGCACCAGTAGTGGAAATCCCAGAATACACAGGTGGTGTGAATGGAGCAGAAGCAACTGTTCATGAAGTACCTGAGTTCACTGGTGGCGTTTCTGGTGGAGAAGGGACTATTCACCAAGTTCCAGCATACACAGGTGGTGTCAATGGATCAGAAGGAGCTATCCATGAGGTTCCAGAATTCAAAGATGAGCAGTCACAAATAGCTCTTGCTATGTCACAAGATAAGACCTACCAAGCACCTGCAAGTCATCAATACAAACTCCCAGAGACAGGCACTAAAGAAAATGCTGGCCTTGCAGCCGTTGGTGTTGTAGGAGCACTTCTTGGTATGTTTGCTATGGGAAAGAAAAAAGACGACGAATAAGATGATGTAAAAGCATCTAAGTCATAGAGATTGGATCAAGAGACTAATCTCGAATATAAAAAGCGGACAAAACTAGTTTTCTGATAAACAGAATCTGGTCTTGTTCGCTATTTTTGCTCACACATCAATTGCTAAAAGAAAATCAGAGATGATATTCGATTAAAAATAGAGAGCAAGCTAAGTAGACTTGTCTCAGAAGCATGGTGAGTAAGGAATGGATATACTGAATTGGATTCAGCGCATCTGAGGACTTTGAAAATCTCTTTAAAGTCTACAGGGATAAGCTTTCTTTATCTCCTCAAAAGAGTTATAATAAAGGTGAAAATAGTAGGAGAAGAGGAGGAGATAGGATGGCTTATATTGAAATGAAAAATAGCTATAAGAGGTATCATACTGGTGATACAGAAATCGTAGCCAATCGAGATGTCAACTTCGAGATTGAAAAGGGAGAACTAGTCATTATCCTTGGGGCATCTGGTGCAGGGAAGTCAACCGTTTTAAATATTCTTGGTGGTATGGATACAAACGATGAAGGGCAAGTCTGGATTGATGGGACTAACATTTCTGACTATACCTCCCATCAGAGAACCAACTATCGTAGAGATGACGTTGGCTTTGTCTTTCAGTTTTACAATTTGGTTTCTAACTTGACTGCCAAGGAAAATGTTGAGCTAGCTTCAGAAATTGTTGCTGATGCCTTGGATCCTGAGCAGGTTCTCAAGGATGTAGGCTTAGGGCATCGTCTTAATAACTTTCCAGCTCAGCTGTCAGGCGGTGAGCAACAACGGGTATCCATTGCTCGAGCGGTGGCAAAAAATCCTAAAATTCTCCTTTGTGATGAACCAACGGGAGCTTTGGACTACCAGACTGGTAAGCAGGTTCTAAAGATTCTTCAAGATATGTCACGTAAGAAGGGGGCTACCGTCATCATTGTGACCCATAATGCCTCCCTAGCTCCAATAGCTGATCGGGTGATTCAGATGCATGATGCCAGTGTCAAGAGTGTTGTCCTCAATCCTCAACCACAGGATATTGATGATTTGGAGTACTAAGATGAAAAGAAAGACATATTGGAAAGACCTGCTCCAGTCTTTCACAGGTTCAAAGGGACGGTTTTTATCCATCCTAACTCTGATGATGTTAGGTTCTTTAGCCGTGGTTGGTCTCAAGGTTGCTAGTCCTAATATGGAGCGAACAGCTTGGGCTTATCTGAAAGAAACTAATGCGGCAGATATGACCGTGATAGCAGATTATGGTCTAGATCAGGCAGACCAGGAAGAATTGCAAAACAATACGGGAGCAGATGTTGAGTTTGGTTATATGACAGATTTGACTCTGGCAAATAGTGAAGATGCCATACGAATCTTTTCAAATACTGAAAAGATTTCAAAATTTCAAGTAACGGAAGGTCGTTTGCCTGAAAAAGAAGATGAATTGGCCTTGGCGGACTTTTGGAAAGACCGTTATCAGATTGGTCAAGTCATTCAGTTGAGTCAAAAGAAGGGCAGCAATTCTCAGTTGAAGCGGGATAGTTATACCATTACAGGCTTCGTCCACTCTCCAGATATTTTCTCAAAAACGGATATGGGGAGTTCAGCCAGTGGTAATGGGAACTTAGCAGCCTATGGTGTCGTAACTGAAGCAAATTTCAAGAGCTCTGTTTACACGATTGCCCGCCTGCGTTTTGCTAGTTTAACAAATGTCAATCCCTTCTCTAGTGATTACGAAAAGAAGCTAGAGGAAGAAGAGGCAACTCTCAAGGAACTAGTTGCTGATAATGGACAAGCGCGACTAGAGAAAATGAAAAAGGACGCTCAAGAGTCCCTTGATGAGGGCAAGAAACAGCTAGACGAGGCTGAAAGCAACTTGACAGCTGGCAAGAAACGCCTGCAGGAAGTCGAAACGCGTTTACAAGCTCAAGAAAATCAAGTGAGCCAACTACCAGAACCACAAAAAAGTCAAGCATCTAGTCAGTTAGAAGAAGCAAAAGAACAACTAAAGCAAGAAAAGGAAAAGCTGAGTCAAGCCGAAACAGATCTGGCGAGTGAAAAGGCTAAGTGGCAGACCAGTCAGGATGAGGTCAATGCTCTGACAGCGCCAACCTATCATGTCTACAATCGCAAGAGTTCTCCTACTGGCCAAGGTTACCTTATGTATAGTAACTCGGCTATGAGTATTCGTGCCGTAGGGAATATCTTTCCAGTTGTTCTCTATGCCGTTGCAGCCATGGTTACCTTTACCACCATGACACGATTTGTAGACGAGGAAAGGACCAATGCTGGTATCTTTAAGGCTTTAGGCTACCATAGCAAGGATATCATTGCTAAGTTTGTGATTTACGGTCTGGTTGCTGGAACTCTTGGAACCCTTCTAGGAATTTTGCTTGGTCACTACATCCTAGCACCTACTATTTCGCATATCATTACTGAGCGAATGATCGTTGGAGAAAGTCAGCAGTATTTCTACTGGACCTATAGTTGCTTGGCTTTGGGACTAAGCTTAGTAGCTAGTGTCCTACCTGCCTACCTTGTATCTCGCAGAGAATTGCATGAAGAAGCAGCACAATTATTACTACCCAAGCCACCAGTCAAGGGCTCAAAGATTCTCTTGGAGCGTATAACCTTTGTCTGGTCTCATTTGAGCTTTACCCAAAAGGTAACTGCCCGCAATATTTTCCGTTACAAACAACGCATGCTGATGACCATTTTTGGGGTTGCAGGTTCAGTAGCCCTCCTCTTTGCAGGGCTTGGTATTCAATCCTCTGTGGTAGGAGTTGCTGACAGGCAGTTTAAGGATCTGCAACAATATCAGATGATTCTCTCTGTCAATTCTCGAGCCTCAGATTCTGATAAGGCAAAGCTAGAAGAAAAATTGCAGAGTGATGAAGTTGAAAACTATCGTTTAATTTCTTCCAAACAGGTTGAGGAAAAGTATGCTGGCAAGGCAGGTGTTCAAACCGTGACCATGATGGTAACGGATCAAGATGACCTGGATCCCTTTGTCCATTTAGAAAAAAATGGGGAAAAACTGAGCTTAGCTAACGGACTTGTTCTGACTGAAAAATTAGCCAAGTTGGCAGGAGTTTCCCTTGGTGACAACTTTACAATAGATGGGAAAACCTTTAAGGTTGGAGCCATTACCGAACACTACGTAGGCCATTTTGTTTATATGAATCAGGCGACCTATGAAAAAATTTACGGTCAAGCTCCCAAGATGAACACCTATCTGGTCCAACTCAAGGATAAAAGTGAAGGGAATACTAAAACCATCGCAGGAGAATTTATGGATCTAGCTGCTGTCAGTGGCCTCGTTCAAAATGCCTCAACCATTCAGCTCTTTGAAAGTTTTGCTAATTCTCTGAATCATACCATGGCGATTTTGGTGCTGGTATCGGTGCTACTAGCCATCGTGATTCTCTATAATTTGACCAATATCAATGTTGCTGAACGGATTCGGGAACTCTCAACCATCAAGGTTCTTGGTTTTCATAACAAAGAAGTTACCTTTTACATCTATCGGGAAACCATCCTATTGTCACTAATTGGAATGATTGTAGGATTGGTATCAGGCTTTTATCTCCATCAATTTCTCATTCAGATGATCGCACCCGGTACCTTCCGTTTTCAACCGAAGGTCGGCTGGGAAGTTTATCTCATCCCAGTTCTAGCCGTTAGTGTCATTTTGACCATCCTAGGAGTTTTTGTCAATCATTATCTCCGAAAGGTGGATATGTTAGAAGCTCTCAAGTCTGTAGAATAATTGGTAGAGGACAAAAACAAATAAGAAAGCCCTTTGTGGCTTTTTTATTTTCATAAAAATGGTAAAATAGTAAGAGTAGAAATGGAGTTCTAGATATGAAACGAATTGATCAATTTGAAAATAAGAAAGTATTAGTCCTAGGTTTGGCTAAATCAGGTGAGTCAGCAGCTCGTCTCTTGGACAAGTTGGGTGCCATTGTAACGGTGAATGATGGCAAGCCTTTTGAGGAAAATCCAGCTGCGCAAAGTCTCTTGGAAGAGGGCATCAAGGTTGTAACTGGTGGCCATCCTTTGGAATTATTAGATGAAGATTTTGCCCTCATGGTGAAAAACCCTGGTATTCCTTATAGCAATCCTATGATTGAAAAAGCACTAGAAAAAGGCATTCCAGTCTTGACAGAGGTTGAGTTGGCCTACTTGATTTCAGAAGCACCAATCGTCGGTATTACTGGTTCAAATGGTAAGACAACGACGACAACTATGATTGGAGAAGTTCTGACTGCAGCTGGGCAAAATGGCCTCTTATCAGGTAACATCGGTTATCCCGCAAGCCAGGTAGCTCAGACTGCAACAGATAAGGATACCCTTGTCATGGAACTTTCTTCTTTCCAATTAATGGGAATCCAGGAATTCCATCCTGAAATTGCCGTTATTACGAACCTGATGCCAACACATATCGACTATCACGGTTCTTTTGAATCTTATGTTGAAGCTAAGTGGAATATCCAAAGCAATATGACAGCAACTGATTACCTAGTATTGAACTTCAACCAGGAATTAGCTAAAGAGCTTGCGACAAAGACAAATGCGACTGTAGTACCATTCTCAACCCTTGAAAAGGTTGACGGTGCTTATCTTGAAGATGGTCTTCTCTACTTCCGTGGTGAAAAAGTCATGGCAGCTGATGAAATCGGTGTTCCAGGTAGCCACAATGTGGAGAATGCTCTTGCAACCATTGCTGTAGCTAAACTTCGTGGTGTGGACAATGAAATCATCAAGGAAACCTTGTCAGCCTTTGGCGGTGTCAAACACCGTCTCCAATTTGTAGACCAAATCAATGGGGTGAAATTCTACAACGATAGTAAGTCAACCAATATCTTGGCAACTCAAAAAGCCTTGTCTGGATTTGACAATAGTAAGGTCGTCCTGATTGCTGGTGGTTTGGACCGTGGAAATGAGTTTGATGAATTAGTGCCGGATATTAAAGGACTCAAGGAAATGGTCATCCTCGGTCAGTCTGCAGAGCGTGTCAAACGTGCAGCGGATAAGGCTGGTGTGGCTTATGTGGATGCAACGGACATAGCGGATGCAACTCGCAAGGCTTATGAACTTGCAGAAAAAGGAGATGTGGTTCTCCTCAGTCCTGCCAATGCAAGCTGGGATATGTATGCCAACTTTGAAGTACGTGGAGATCTTTTCATCGACACTGTAGCGGAGTTAAAGGGATAATATGAAAAAAATAGTATTTACTGGTGGGGGAACGGTTGGACACGTTACCCTCAACCTTTTGTTAATGCCTAAGTTCATCGAAGATGGCTGGGAAGTCCACTATATTGGTGATAAAAATGGGATTGAGCATCATGAAATTCTCAAGTCAGGTTTAGATGTCACCTTCCATTCTATTGCAACTGGGAAATTACGTCGTTATTTCTCATGGCAAAACATGGTTGACGTCTTTAAGGTTGCTTTTGGAATTCTTCAATCGCTCTTTATCATGCTTCGAGTTCGTCCACAAGCCCTCTTTTCTAAGGGGGGATTTGTATCTGTTCCGCCTGTTATCGCAGCTCGAGTATGCAGAGTACCTGTCTTTATCCACGAGTCTGACCTCTCTATGGGCTTGGCCAATAAAATCGCCTATAAATTTGCGACTAAAATGTACTCTACTTTTGAGCAAGCGTCTAGCCTCACTAAGGTAGAGCATGTAGGAGCCGTGACCAAGGTTTCTGGACCTGTTATTGAAGAACCTGAGGAAATGGTGGACATCAGAACATATTTTGATAGCAAACTACCAACCCTTCTTTTCGTCGGAGGTTCTGCTGGTGCGCGTGTCTTTAACCAATTAGTTACAGACCATAAGGAAGAGCTGACTAGTCGTTATAATATCATCAACCTAACAGGGGATGCTAGCTTAAATGAACTAAGTTCAAACCTCTACCGTGTTGACTATGTGACGGAACTCTATCAACCACTCATGAATCAGGCTGATGTGGTCATCACTCGTGGTGGTGCCAATACGATTTTTGAACTGTTGGCCATGGCTAAATTGCATATCATTGTCCCTCTAGGGCGTGAAGCTAGCCGTGGAGATCAGATTGAAAATGCAGCTTACTTTGTGAAAAA
Organism: Streptococcus sp. 27098_8_91; assembly: GCF_041432385.1. Taxonomy (NCBI): domain Bacteria; kingdom Bacillati; phylum Bacillota; class Bacilli; order Lactobacillales; family Streptococcaceae; genus Streptococcus; species Streptococcus sp. 27098_8_91. The sequence goes on along the minus strand of NZ_JAPVZN010000001.1, from coordinate 310,845 downwards.
AGGCTATGCAGAGGAGTTGCAAGAGAGCGATTTGACCTTGTCTACTTTAGAAGAAAAAGTAAGCAAGCTTTTGAACCACAAAGAAGACTACCAGATCACGATGAAGAATTCTCATGAATTAAAATCTGTGGCGGATTTTTATGCGCTACTAAAAAAAGATCTATCATAAGGAAAATCGATGTCAAAGGATAAGAAACAAGAGCCAACTCAAGGCAAGGAATTGTCAGAGTGGCAAAAACGAAATCAAGAATATCTTCAAAAAAAAGCTGAAGAAGAGGCCCAACTAGCCAAAGAAAAGGCCCAAGCAGATACCAATAAAAAAGAAGTTGCAAAAACTCTGGAAGAAGAAACCACCTTATCAGAGTGGCAGAAGCAGAACCGTGAATATCTGCGCAAAAAGGCTGAAGAAGAGACAAAGGAAGAACAAGAGTCAGACTTATCTGAAGATACTGAGGCAGAAGAGACCTCAGATTCTAATCCTGAAGAGCAGAAGGAGAGTGCAGAAGACCAGTCCTCTCCTGAGAATGAGGAGGAAACTACTGAGACAGAACAAGTAGAAGAAGAGGACGAAACATCTGAAGAAACAAAAGTAGAAGAAAAGAGATCTAAGTCTAAGAAAAAGATTGCTAATCCTTCTATTCCAAGTGTTCATATCTGGCGTGCTGTTACGATTCTAATCCCAAGTTTGCTTGTCTTGATCTTTTCCATCTATCTTTTGACGCCATACTCAACTCTGAAAAACATACAGGTTACTGGTACGGTAGAGACCAATGCAGACCAAATCAAAGAGGCTTCAGGGATTCGTGATAGTGACTATACCTTTAGTCTACTTCTCAATAAAGACAAACATGCTGAGATGATTAAGTCCAATCACTGGATTGAATCTGCTAGCATTCACTATCAATTTCCGACCAATTTCACCATCCAGGTCAAGGAATACGGGATTGTAGCCTATTATGTTTCTGGAGAGGACCATTATCCGATTCTTTCTAGTGGGACGGTGGAAACTAGTCCAGTTAGCCTAGTCAGTCTTCCAGAAACCTATCTATCTGTTCTCTTCAACGATGAACAGCAAGTCAAAACCTTGATTGAACAACTGGCTGAAATCAGCCCAGAGATTAAGCAAGCGATCAAAACGATTGAATTGGCTCCAACTAGTGTAACTAGTGATATGCTTAAGATTACCATGTATGATACGGATGAAGTTTTGGTTCCTCTATCAGAACTAGGTAAAAAATTGCCTTACTACAGTAAGATTAAACCTCAATTGACAGTACCAAGTGGTATTGATATGGAAGTTGGGATCTATAGTTATAGTTTGGCGGATAAGGCACTTGAGGACGAAAGAATCAAGGCCAAAGAAGAGGAGAAGAAAAAGCAGGAGGAAGAAAAGAAAAAACAAGAGGAACAGGGTAATCAAAATCAAACAACTCAACAATCACAGAGTCGTTAAGCTTGAGATGATTCTGTTGACTTGATGATGAGTCCTGTTTTCTACAAGTTCAATTACTGTTTTTTACTTGACAAGTACAGCTTTAAATAATAGAATAGTAAAAAACCTTTAAAGCGGTCCAGAGAGGCAGCTAAGGTTAGACGGTGAAAGGGTGAATTCTACCTATTTTTCGTGGAACCTTGCTGTAGGCAGGTTCCTTTTTTCATGCTCTCTTGCTGACAAAGGTAAAAGGAGAAAAGTATGCGCGAATCTCGTCCAGTTATTGCTCTTGATTTTCCAAGTTTTGAGGCAGTCAAGAAATTTTTAGCTCTTTTTCCAGCTGAAGGGAGCCTCTATTTAAAGGTAGGTATGGAGCTCTATTATGCTACAGGTCCGGAGATTGTTTCTTATTTGAAAGGCTTGGGACATAGCGTCTTTCTAGATCTCAAACTCCATGATATACCTAATACAGTCAAGTCAGCCATGAAGGTTTTGTCTAATCTGGGCGTTGACATGACCAACGTTCACGCAGCAGGTGGTGTTGAAATGATGAAGGCTGCGCGTGAAGGTCTTGGAAAAGAAGCCAAATTGATTGCTGTTACCCAGTTGACTTCAACTTCTGAAGAACAAATGAGAGACTTTCGAAATATTCAAACCAGTCTTCAAGAATCAGTCATTCATTATGCCAAGAAAACTGCTGAAGCCGGTTTAGATGGTGTGGTTTGTTCGGCTCAGGAAGTGAAACTCATCAAAGAAGTGACAAGCAAAGATTTTATCTGCCTGACACCAGGTATTCGTCCAGCAGGGGCTGCAGTTGGAGACCAAAAACGAATTATGACACCTGCAGATGCTTATCAGATTGGTAGTGACTATATCGTTGTCGGCCGCCCAATCACTCAAGCCACTGATCCAGTAGCAGCTTATCATGCTATCAAGGATGAGTGGAACCAAGACTGAAATTAAAGAACTAGATTATAAAAACAAAAGGAGTAGACCATGACACTTGCTAAAGATATTGCTAGCCATCTATTGAAAATTCAAGCCGTTTACCTCAAGCCAGAAGAACCCTTTACTTGGGCATCAGGTATCAAGTCACCGATTTATACGGACAACCGTGTGACACTTGCTTATCCAGAAACTCGTAGCTTGATTGAAAATGGTTTTGTGGAGGCCATCAAGGAAGAATTCCCAGAAGTAGAAGTGATTGCAGGAACAGCGACTGCAGGTATTCCTCACGGTGCTATCATCGCTGACAAGATGAATCTGCCATTTGCTTATATCCGCAGCAAACCAAAAGACCACGGTGCAGGAAACCAAATCGAAGGCCGTGTAGCTCAGGGTCAAAAAATGGTAGTTGTCGAAGACCTTATTTCAACTGGTGGTTCAGTTCTTGAAGCTGTTGCAGCAGCCAAACGTGAAGGAGCTGATGTTCTTGGAGTTGTGGCTATCTTCAGCTATCAATTGCCAAAAGCAGATAAGAACTTTGCGGATGCTGGTGTTAAACTAGTAACCCTTTCAAACTACAGCGAACTGATTCATTTGGCTCAAGAAGAAGGCTACATCACACCAGAAGGACTTGACCTCCTAAAACGTTTTAAAGAAGACCAAGAAAATTGGCAAAAAGCTTAAGGTATATAAAAATCAGGTAGTCACTAGGATTACCTGATTTCTTTTTATTCTCGGAAAGTATTAGTCAACTTTTCCACCTTCAACAACCAGGTCATCTGCTTTAGCAGCGTCACCGTAAGTTGGGTGGAGTGTTTTTTCATAGGCTTTGTGGAAGAAGTTTTCCTTACCTAATTTTTCGATTTCTTGGTTGATGTAGTCGAGTAGTTCTTGGTTACCTTTTTGAACTGCTGGTGCAATGGTATCTGGGTTACCAAGAGAAGTAATTCCTACTTCATATCCTTTATTTTCAAGGGCCCAAGCTAGAACTTCAGTATTGTCAGTAGAGAAGGCATCTCCGCGTCCATCAAGAAGGGCTTGATAGGCATCGCTATATTGGTCATATTTTTGAAGTTTTACTTCTGGGTGATTTTTCTCAAAGTAAGTTTCAGCAGTCGTTCCTTTTGTAACGATCAAGGTTTTGCCTTCAAGTTGCTTAACATCTGTAATTAGACCAGTCTTAGGTGACACAACACCGAGAGAAACTTTCATGTAAGGAAGGGCAAAGTCAACTTGTTTCTTACGTTCGTCAGTAACTGTAAAGTTAGCTAGGGTGATATCAACCTTGTTTGAAATCAAGTATTCAGCACGGTTGGCAGCATCAACAGAAACGTATTTAACTTTCACACCAAGGTCTTGTGCCAATTGATTCCCTAGTTCGATATCGTAACCTTGGTAAGAACCGTCATTATCAACATAACCAAATGGTTTTTTGTCTCCAAATACCGCGATTCGAAGTTCACCACTTTTCTTAATTTCATCAATAGTACGAGCTTTGGCAGTCGCCTTAGCAGATGAAGCATCAGAGCTTCCGCCTGAACTACAAGCTGTGACGAAGATAAGCGCAAATGCTAGAGCAAAAACAGTTAGAATTGGTTTAAGTAGTTTCATAATAATCTCCTTTATTGATTATAGATATGAGCCAAACTGGCTAAAGTCAAAGACGTTTAAAAATTCTTGTGCTCGTTTGGTTTGTGGATTTGTGAAGAATTCTTGAGCAGTTCCTTCTTCAGCAATTTTTCCTTGGTCTAGAAAGATAATGCGGTCCGCAATGGCTTGGGCAAACTGCATTTCATGGGTTACCAAAATCATGGTACGACCTTCTTGGGCCAAGTCATTGATGAGTTCTAGAACCTCACGCACCATTTCTGGATCCAGTGAAGCAGTTACTTCGTCAAAGAGGATAATTTCTGGATGCATGAGCAGGGCACGGACGATCGCAACCCGTTGCTTTTGTCCACCAGATAATTGACGAGCGAAGCTATGTTTTTTGTCTAGAAGTCCAACTCGTTCCAGTAGTTGTAGAGCTTCTTCAGTAACCTCTTTTTTGTCTCTCCCTTGAGCCTTGATAGGGCCTAGGATGAGGTTTTGAAGGACATCCAAGTGAGGAAAGAGTTCATAACTTTGAAAGACCATACCAATCTTTTGGCGAACCAGGTGAAAATCTTTTTTATTTTCAACGATGGACTGGCCATCCAGCAGGATATCTCCTCCTTGAATACTTTCTAAACCATTGAGGCAACGAAGGAGGGTACTTTTCCCACAACCAGATGGTCCTAGGATGACGACCACTTCCCCCTTTTTAATATCTAAAGAAAGTCCTTGGAGGATAGGATTGTCTCCGAAGGATTTTTTTAGTTCCTTGATTTCTAAAATAGTTTCAGACATTTAGTTCCTCCAATGTTTTTCTAGATGAGTAGATAGTTTGGAAATAGGGAAGCAAACTGCGAAATATAAGACTAGGATGGTTCCGTAAATCCAAAAGGAAGCGGTTGGGATGGTTAAGCGATTGCTATCAATGATTTGTTGTCCAACCTTGGTAACTTCAACAACCCCAATCAAAACAACCAAGGAAGTTGTTTTAATCATACGAGTGACAAGATTGATGGCTTGCGGTAGAAGCCTTCTCAAAACTTGAGGGATAATGATATGGTAGTAGAGTTGCACTTTAGTTAAGCCAAGCGCCTGCCCACTCTCAAACTGATGTTTGGGAAGGGAAGTGATGGCACCACGAACCAAGTCCCCCATCTCAGCTGTTCCCCAAAGAGTGAAAACGATAATAGCAGAAGCCTCACCAGAGATATTGATATTAAAGTTTCGAGCCAAGCCAAAGTAAACGATGAAAAGGAGCACTAGCTGCGGCATGATACGGATAAATTCTAGATATAAGCGTGTCAAGAAGCGAATCACTCTAGAATGAGAAGTCATGATAATTCCCATCACCGTTCCGAAAATCATGGATAAGAGGACAGACAGGATAGAAATACCAATCGTGACGCCCAATCCCTGTAAGATTCTCAGGAGATTATTTCCCTGAAAGAGTACTTGCATTCCCGAATCCTGCATGACGGAGCCTCCTTTCTATCCAACTAAAGACTAGCGAAATAGGTAGAAGCATGATAAGGTAAGCAACCACCAACATAGCTAACGCAATATCTGTCTCATAGTAGAGTCCTATCAAATCCTTAGCAACATACATAAGGTCAGCAAGGGCAACCGCTGAAAAGACAGAAGTTTCCTTGATGAGGAAAATGACATTGGCACTAAAGGATGGTAGAGCCACCGCTGTCGCTTGTGGCAGAACCACGTAGCGAAAAACCTGAAATGGTGTAAGGCCAATGGCTAAGCCAATTTCGTGCTGGGTTTGACTGACGGCTTCTAGCCCGCTTCGGAAGGATTCTGCCATGTAGGAACCACCTAAGAAGATGAGACCGACTGTTGCACAGACTTCTGAAGAAAGAACAATCCCTATTCTAGGTAGGCCGAAGTAGAGAAAGAAAAGTTGTATCAAAAGGGGTGTATTTCGTGAAAGTTCGATATAGGCTGTTGCCAACTGGGAAAAAACAGGAAGGCGGTAATGCCGGATGACACTGACGATGAGCCCCAGCAAAAAAGAACCTAGAATTCCCCAAACTGCAATATGCAAGGTCAGAAAGAATGCCTTTTGATAGAGTGGTAGATATTGTTCAACAATGGACCAATCCAAAAGTAGAACCTCCCATCTAGAAAAATGATACAGTTATTGTAGCATTAAAAGAGAGCTTTGGATAATATGTATTTTTTATTGCCGTTATAAGGATTTTTTATCATAGACATAAAATTTCTGAAATTTCCAAACAAAATATTTGAAAAGTTTTGAAAAAAGAGTTAAGATGTTTTTGTAATATACAAAGTAAGCGCTTACTTATTAAGGAGGATATTTTATGTCATATAAAACAAGCAATGCAGAAGGTCATGTAGATTTCATAAATACCTATGATTTAGAGCCCATGGCGCAACAAGTTATTCCTAAAGCAGCATTTGGCTATATCGCTAGTGGAGCAGAAGATACCTTTACTTTACGGGAGAACATCCGTGCCTTTAACCACAAACTCATCGTTCCGCATACGCTTTGTGATGTGGAAAATCCAAGTACAGAGATTGAATTTGCAGGTGAAAAATTGTCTTCACCAATCATTATGGCGCCTGTTGCGGCTCATAAATTGGCAAATGAACAAGGTGAAGTAGCTACTGCGCGTGGTGTACATGAGTTTGGTTCTCTTTATACAACCAGCTCTTACTCTACTGTAGATCTTCCAGAAATTACAGAAGCTCTTCAAGGGACACCTCACTGGTTCCAATTTTACTTTAGTAAGGATGACGGTATCAACCGCCATATCATGGACCGTGTGAAGGCTGAGAGGTATAAAGCGATTGTCTTGACAGCAGATGCTACTGTAGGGGGCAATCGTGAGGTGGACAAGCGTAATGGCTTTGTATTCCCAGTTGGTATGCCAATCGTAGAAGAATATCTACCTGAAGGTGCTGGTAAGTCAATGGACTTTGTCTACAAATCAGCTAAACAACGCCTGTCTCCACGAGATGTAGAATTCATCGCTGAATACTCAGGCCTACCCGTTTACGTTAAAGGTCCCCAATGCCGTGAAGATGTTGAACGTTCTCTTGCTGCAGGTGCATCTGGTATCTGGGTAACCAACCACGGTGGACGTCAAATCGATGGTGGCCCAGCCGCCTTTGACTCACTTCAAGAAGTTGCTGAAGCAGTTGACAAACGTGTACCGATTGTCTTTGACTCTGGTATTCGTCGTGGTCAACATGTCTTTAAAGCCTTGGCTTCAGGAGCAGACTTGGTAGCAATTGGGCGTCCTGCTATTTATGGTTTGGCTCTTGGTGGTAGTGTTGGTGTTCGTCAAGTATTTGAGCACTTGAATGCAGAATTGAAGACAGTCATGCAGTTATCCGGAACTCAGACTATTGAGGATGTCAAACACTTCAAGCTCCGTCACAATCCATACAACCCAACCTTCCCAGTTGACCCACGTGACTTAAAATTGTATTGATAAAAGAAATTTCCTCCACTAATGTGGAGGTTTTTGCTTGTGTTTTATACTCTTCGAAAATCTCTTCAAACCGCGTCAACGTCGCCTTGCCGTACTCAAGTACAGACTGCGGCTAGTTTCCTAGTTTGCTCTTTGATTTTCATTGAGTATTAATCACTTTTGTCATGAAGAATAAAAAAAGAGAAAGATTTGAATTTTATAATTGACAAATGTAGATTTTAAGAGTATACTGATAATTGTAATTGACAAATGTAGATTTTGGAGGTGTGCTGATGCAGATTTCGGATGCAGAATGGCAGGTCATGAAGATTATCTGGATGCAGGGAGAACAGACAAGCACTGATCTTATAAAAGTATTAGAGAAAAGGTTCAGTTGGTCCAAATCCACGATCCAGACACTCTTGGCTCGTTTGGTGGAGAAAGAATGTTTGACTCGAGAAAAACAGGGCAAGTCCTTTGTCTATTCGGCCCTTTTAACGCTAGATGATAGTAGGGGCTTAATGGTTCAGGATATCAAAGACAAGCTTTGTTCTCGCAGAATAAAGCTCTTGCTAGCTGATTTGATTGAAGAATGTGACTTTACCCTAGCTGACTTGGAAGTTTTGGAGGAAGTGATTGCTGAGAAAAAAGCAAGTGCTGTGGCAGAAGTAAGATGTAATTGTATGTAAAGGAGACGCTATGTTAAATCTATTTGTATCTATTGTTGTTTTAGGAATGATTGCTTTTATCCTCTTTTGGTTTTTCAAAAAACCGCAAGAAGATGCTAAGAGAGCCCAGCAAAAAAATGGCTATCAGGAGATTCGAGTGGAGGTCATGGGGGGCTACACTCCAGGAACCATTATCCTCAAAAAATCGCAACCTGCTCGCATTATTTTCGATCGAAAAGATCCTTCACCTTGCTTGGATCAAATCGTTTTTCCAGACTTTGGAGTGCATGCAAATCTGCCTATGGGAGACCAATATGTGGTTGAAATCACTCCTGAAGAAGCAGGTGAGTATGGTTTCTCTTGTGGCATGAACATGATGCACGGTAAGATGATTGTAGAATAGGAGAATATTATGACTGAAATTGTAAAAGCAAGCCTTGAAAATGGCGTTCAAAAAATCCGTATCACGGCAGACAAAGGCTACCATCCAGCCCACATTCAACTGCAAAAAGGGATTCCTGCTGAGATTACCTTTCATCGTGTGACACCTTCAAACTGTTATAAAGAGATTCTCTTCGAAGAAGAAGGAATCCTAGAACCAATCGCTCAAGACGAGGAAAAAGTCATTCGCTTTACGCCTCAAGACTTGGGCGAGCATGAATTTTCATGCGGCATGAAGATGCAAAAGGGGACCTACACCGTTGTTGAAAAAACTAAAAAGTCTCTCAGTCTTTTTCAGCGTTTTTGGATTACTAGTATCTTTACTGTGCCTCTTGTGATTCTCATGATTGGGATGTCTACAGGAGGAATTAGTCACCAAGTCATGCGTTGGGGCACCTTTTTAGCCACAACACCCATTATGCTGGTAGCTGGAGTTCCATATATCAGAAGCGCCTGGGCTAGTTTTAAAAAGCACAATTCCAACATGGATACCTTGGTTGCTCTGGGAACCCTAGTGGCCTATTTCTATAGCTTAGTTGCCCTCTTCACTGGTCTGCCCGTTTACTTTGAAAGTGCTGCATTTATCCTCTTCTTCATTCTTTTGGGAGCAGTTTTTGAGGAAAAAATGCGAAAAAATACTTCGCAGGCAGTCGAAAAATTATTAGACCTACAAGCAAAGACAGCAGAGGTTTTGCGTGATGATGTTTATGTTCAAATCCCTCTAGAACAAGTCAAAGTTGGGGATCTCATTCGCGTTCGACCAGGTGAAAAAATTGCCGTTGATGGGACTGTGTTAGAAGGTGAAACGAGTATTGATGAATCAATGGTGACTGGGGAAAGTATTCCAGTCGATAAATCAGTTGGAGATGCTGTTATTGGGTCAACTATCAATAATAGTGGTACGATCATCTTTAGAGCTGAAAAAGTTGGTTCTGAGACTATGCTGGCTCAGATTGTGGACTTTGTGAAGAAAGCTCAAACGAGTCGTGCTCCTATTCAAGATTTGACCGACAAGATTTCAGGGATTTTTGTACCAGCAGTTGTCATTTTAGGACTTCTTACTTTTTGGGTCTGGTTTGTTTTACTTGGAGATAGCTTTGTGACTTCACTTCTCTACGGAGTTGCTGTTTTGATAATTGCCTGTCCTTGTGCACTAGGACTCGCGACACCGACAGCACTCATGGTTGGAACAGGACGAAGTGCCAAGATGGGGATTCTTCTCAAAAATGGTACAGTTTTACAGGAAATCCAAAAGGTCCAAACGGTTGTTTTTGATAAGACAGGAACCTTGACCGAAGGGAAGCCAGTAGTGACAGATGTTATTGGTGATGAAAGAGAAGTGCTAAGTTTGGCTGCTTCACTGGAAGATGTATCTCAACACCCGCTAGCTCAAGCTATTGTTAATCGTGCATCTGAACTAGGAATTAGCCTTTACCCAGTGGAAAACTTCCAAGCCTTGCATGGAAAAGGTGTGACTGGGATTATTAATGGTAAACAAGTCTTGCTTGGGAATGCTAAGCTCTTAGCTGACCTTGCTATTCCACATGATTATCAAGAACGATTTGATTTGCTTGAGAAAGAAGCAAAAACAGTTGTCTTCCTATCCGTAGATGGTCAGTTAAAAGGCTTAATTGCCTTGCAGGATGTCCCTAAGGAAAATGCTCGAGAAGCTATTGCTAAATTGAAAAAACGTGGTCTTAGAACGGTTATGCTTACTGGAGATAATGCTGGAGTAGCCCATGCGATTGCAGAGCAAATTGGAATCGAAGAAGTGATCGCAAATGTCTTGCCAGAGGAAAAGGCACATGAAATTCACAAGCTTCAAAAGAATGGCAAATTGGCCTTTGTTGGAGATGGTATCAATGATGCGCCGGCCCTCAGTGTAGCGGATGTCGGAATTGCCATGGGCTCTGGGACAGATATTGCCATTGAATCAGCAGATCTTGTCCTTACAACCAACAATTTACTAGGATTGGCACGTGCTTTTGATATGAGTAAGAAGACCTTTAATCGTATTCTACTCAATCTTTTCTGGGCTTCTATCTATAACCTCATTGGTATTCCGATTGCAGCAGGAGTGTTTTCTGGTCTTGGTTTGGTACTCAATCCAGAACTTGCAGGATTGGCCATGGCCTTTAGTTCAGTATCTGTTTTAATCAGCTCTCTCATGCTTAATTTTACTAAAGTCGATTAAAAAGGCGGTCTTAACCGCTTTTTTCTATTCTAAAACAGATTTTCAAAACGCTTCCAAACTGTACTGTAATAGAGAATGAAAGTTTCTGAGCATATACTTAGAAATCTAAAATCAAATGTGATAAATTAGGATTGTAAATTTACTGAATCGTTTTCAAATAACATATAAAAGCGTTTTTTGTAAATATATGAAATTATTTTGAAGGAGAGTTATCATTATGACTCAAGGGAAAATTACTGCATCTGCAGCAATGCTTAATGTATTGAAAACATGGGGCGTAGACACAATCTACGGTATCCCATCAGGAACACTCAGCTCATTGATGGACGCTTTGGCTGAAGACAAAGATATCCGCTTCTTGCAAGTTCGCCACGAAGAAACAGGTGCTCTTGCAGCGGTTATGCAAGCTAAATTCGGCGGCTCAATCGGGGTTGCAGTTGGTTCAGGTGGTCCAGGTGCGACTCACTTGATTAACGGTGTTTACGATGCAGCTATGGATAACACTCCATTCCTAGCGATCCTTGGATCACGTCCAGTTAACGAATTGAACATGGATGCTTTCCAAGAATTGAACCAAAACCCAATGTACAACGGTATCGCTGTATACAACAAACGTGTAGCTTACGCTGAGCAATTGCCAAAAGTAATCGACGAAGCTTGCCGTGCTGCAGTTTCTAAAAAAGGTCCAGCTGTTGTTGAAATCCCAGTAAACTTCGGTTTCCAAGAAATCGACGAAAACTCATACTACGGTTCAGGTTCATACGAACGTTCATTCATCGCTCCTGCTTTGAACGAAGTTGAAATCGACAAAGCTGTTGAAATTTTGAACAACGCTGAACGTCCAGTTATCTACGCTGGTTACGGTGGTGTGAAAGCTGGTGAAGTGATCACTGAATTGTCACGTAAAATCAAAGCACCAATCATCACAACTGGTAAAAACTTTGAAGCTTTTGAATGGAACTACGAAGGTTTGACAGGTTCTGCTTACCGTGTTGGTTGGAAACCAGCCAACGAAGTGGTCTTTGAAGCAGACACAGTTCTTTTCCTTGGTTCAAACTTCCCATTTGCTGAAGTTTACCAAGCATTCAAGAACACTGAAAAATTCATCCAAGTGGATATCGACCCTTACAAACTTGGTAAACGTCATGCCCTTGACGCTTCAATCCTTGGTGATGCAGGCCAAGCAGCTAAAGCTATCCTCGACAAAGTGAACCCAGTTGAATCTACTCCATGGTGGCGTGCAAACGTTAAGAACAACCAAAACTGGCGTGATTACATGAACAAACTCGAAGGTAAAACTGAGGGTGAATTGCAATTGTATCAAGTTTACAATGCAATCAACAAACATGCTGATCAAGACGCTATCTACTCAATCGACGTAGGTGACACTACTCAAACATCTACTCGTCACCTTCACATGACACCTAAGAACATGTGGCGTACATCTCCACTCTTTGCGACAATGGGTATTGCCCTTCCTGGTGGTATCGCTGCTAAGAAAGACAATCCAGATCGCCAAGTATGGAACATCATGGGTGACGGTGCATTCAACATGTGCTACCCAGACGTTATCACAAACGTTCAATACGACCTTCCAGTTATCAACGTTGTCTTCTCAAATGGTAAATATGCCTTCATCAAGGACAAATACGAAGACACAAACAAACACTTGTTTGGTTGTGACTTCCCTAATGCTGACTATGCGAAAATCGCTGAAGCGCAAGGTGCTGTTGGATTTACAGTAGACCGTATCGAAGACATCGATGCAGTTGTTGCAGAAGCTGTTAAATTGAACAAAGAAGGTAAAACAGTTGTTATCGATGCTCACATCACTCAACACCGTCCACTTCCAGTAGAAGTACTTGAACTCGATCCAAAACTTCACTCAGAAGAAGCTATCAAAGCCTTCAAGGAAAAATACGAAGCAGAAGAACTCGTACCATTCCGCCTCTTCTTGGAAGAAGAAGGATTGCAATCACGCGCAATTAAATAATTTCTCTCGTCGAAAATCAAATTTTAAATTTGTAGAATTTATTCTTTGATTTTCATAGAGTGAAACTTAAAAAGATCGGAGCAATCCGGTCTTTTTCTGGAGGATAGTTAATGAATTTAAATCAATTAGATATCATCGTTTCAAGTATTCCTCAAGTCTGTGCTGACTTGGAGCGTATTTTGGATAAACAGGCAGATTATGTTGATCAAGGCTTTGCTCAGTTCACGATTGGCAGTCATTGTCTAATGTTGTCCCAAAATCATTTGATTCCTTTGGAAGATTTTCAGTCAGGTATCATTCTTCACATTGAGATTGAGGATCTAGAGCAGAATTACCAACGTTTAAAAGAGAGAGGTGTCGAGATTTTACACGGTCCTTGTGAAACGGATTGGGGAACAGAGTCCTTATTAGTTAAAGGTCCTGCTGGTCTAGTGCTTGATTTTTATCGTATGAAATAAGGGGCTTAGTCATTTGAAGATAACCTTAACTATTCTTAAAACAGAATGTGAGAATATGAACTATTGAAAGATCGGAGCAATCCGGTTTTTTTTCTGTTATGCGATTTTCAGTCCGTCTCGTTCCATTAGGTGCGAGACAAAAAACCACCCGCTGACGGGTGGTTATGATTTCTACACTTATTGTTTGGCTTCCTGTTTTAATTGTTGCACCTGTTCCTTGTACTGGAGAAGCTCCTTGTCTTTTTTATGGATAGTCGTTTCTGCTTCAGCAATGCGGCTTTTCAGCTCTTGAGTCTTGCCATGGTGATAGCTAAAACCAATAGCACTACCAACAATGATCCCGATTACTAGACAAGTAAAAATCACCAAAATCAAGGGAGCAGATAGTTGTGTAAAGACAAGACTGACAGTTACTGTTTGACGATTGAGCAGACCAAAGGAGATCACAATGACTAATAAGATCAAACCGCCAATTAGATAAGCCTTATCTTTCAGTGACAATTCATTAAATTTTTTTAGCATAAGTTCCTTTTCTCCTGACTATGTTGATAGAAAATTACACACCATTTAGGTATTAACAAAATTCATTTTACTAGAAAATTTCGATACTGTCAATAATTTCTAACAGCTTATTTACCATCAATCGATTCATTGAAAAGGAGTATTCATTTTCTAATATTTGATTGACTAAACAGATCGGAGCAATCCAGTCTTTTTCTTGTCTTTGCTGTTAAATTTGTTAAAATAGCTTCATAACAATGTTCTAATGAGAAAAATATGCCAACAACTTTCTTTCTATTAATTGGCTTAATGATTTTAGGATTTGCTGCCTTCACCTATTTTATGTTTTCCTATTTTATATTTAGTAATTATAGCAATGCCAAGAGGTGTACCGAAAGAACGGAAGGAGTTATTATCCGATATTCCTATGCTCTTTATAATGGGATTAGTCTCCCAGTTGTTGAATACACTGTTGATGGAAACCAATACAAGGTCGTAGGGCCTAAATTTCTATCTGCTATTTCAAATACAATCAGTACTCCCTTAGGTTCAATCGTATCTGATGTAAAAACGGATAATTTTGAAAATGGTGAAATTCCACAAGTTTTAAGATACAAAGTTAAGGGTAATAGTTTTTTGTCTTATACAAAATCTCCTCTTAAGGAACGCTTTCCAATTGGTGGAAAAGTTGTTGTTTATTATGATCCTAAAAAACCAAAACATTCCTATGTAGAAAGACCACTAAGACCTGGGCGATATGCATGGTTGGCAAAATGTTTTATCTATCTCAATGTTTTTATTATGGTTGCTCTAGCTTTCTTTATCATGTTCATTCTTCCAAATCTTATGAAATAATAGTTTCTTGTAGATTTATCAAAAGTATGAAATCCATATCGTTACTATTTTTACAAAATCTTCTCCCTACTTTATAAGATATGAAAAAGAGTTCAACTAGAACTCTTTTTTTGCTATAATGAGGGGAGAAAAATCAGACAGGAGATCAAGATGTCAGAACCGTTATTTTTAAATTCTGTAATGCAAGAAAAAATTTGGGGTGGGACTAAACTTCGTGATGAGTTTGGCTACGACATCCCAAATGAAAAGATTGGTGAGTATTGGGCAATCTCAGCTCACCCAAATGGTGTGTCTAAGGTAGCCAATGGCCGCTATCAAGGAACAGACCTCGCTACTTTGTATGAGGAACACCGTGAATTATTTGGCAATCGTCCAGAGCCAGTATTTCCACTTTTGACCAAAATCCTTGATGCCAATGACTGGCTCAGCGTCCAAGTTCATCCAGACGATGCTTATGGATTAGAGCATGAAGGCGAACTCGGAAAAACAGAGTGCTGGTACATCATCGCCGCAGATGAAGGTTCAGAGATTATTTACGGTCACAATGCCAAGTCTAAGGAAGAACTCCGCCAGCAAATTGAAGACAAGAACTGGGATGCCTTGCTTACAAAGGTTCCTGTTAAGGCTGGGGATTTCTTCTATGTTCCAAGTGGAACTATGCATGCCATCGGTGCGGGAATCTTGATTCTTGAAACGCAACAGTCTAGTGATACGACCTACCGTGTTTATGACTTTGACCGTAGAGATGATAATGGCAACTTGCGTGAGCTTCATCTTGAAAAATCCATCGATGTTTTAAATATCGGTGAGCCTGCAAATAGCCGTCCTGTGACTGTTAAAGCAGATCATTTGCGTTCAACTCTCCTTGTATCCAATGAATTTTTCGCAGTTTACAAGTGGGAAATCACTGGAAAAGTTGACTTTGAAAAGACAGCTGATTACAGCCTGTTGAGTGTCTTGGCTGGTCAAGGTCAACTAACTGTTGATGGGAAAAACTATCCAATCCAAAAAGGTAGCCACTTTATCCTACCAAGTGATGTTGAAGCATGGACTCTGGAAGGTCAAGGTCTAGAATTGATTGTTAGTCATCCGTAAAAAGAAAGGACTTGAGGAAAAAACTCAAGTCCATTTTTATAGTTACATAAACTGGGCGATAAAGACCACGATGATGATAATTGGGATGATAAAACGAAGAAGGAAGAGCCAGACTTGGAAAAGTCCTTGTTTCCACGGTGTTTCATCAAGCTGGAGTTCCTCCATAGCCAATGCTTTTTTGAAGACATAGCCTGTAAAGAGAGACAAGCAGAGTGCACCAAATGGCATGAGGAGATTAGAAACCAAGAAGTCCATGGCATCAAAGAAGGTCTTCCCCAAGATTTGAACGTCTGCCATGACTCCGTAGGATAGGGCTGAAGGGATACCAAATACAAAAGTTAAAACACCTAAAATCATACTCCACTTAGCACGTCTACGATTGTCCTGATTGGTGATGTTGCCTACATTGATTTCCAGCATCACGACAGAAGAAGTTATCGTAGCAAAGAGGAAGAGCAAGAGGAAGAGGATGTAGAAAATACTTCCAAAAGGCATCTTGTCAAAGAGTTGTGGCAAGACAATAAAGAGGAGACTTGGACCACCTTCAGACTGGATGTTAAAGGCTGACATAGCTGGGAAAATAGCTAATCCTGCCATGATGGATACAGAGATGTTCATGGCAACGATGGACATACCTGATTGGACTAGGTTGGTTTTCTTATCCAAGTAAGAAGCATAGGTCAACATAGCTGTAACCCCGAGGGATAGAGCAAAGAAAGATTGTCCCAGAGCATAGAGGAGTCCGGCGCTTGTCAGTTTTGAAAAGTCAGGTTTGAGGAAATAAACTACACCTTCCATGGCATTTGGCAAGCTGAGAGAGCGCCCAATGATAATGACAAAGATGATAAAGAGCAGGGGCATCATAACTTTCGATGCTCTTTCAATCCCTTTTTGAACTCCCTTAGATACGATAAAGATGTTGAGGAAGATGAAGAGGGCTTGGGAACCGAGGGCAATCCATGGATTTGAAATAATGTCTGTGAAGAGCTGGGCATAATCACTGCTAATCCCAACCTGGAAGGCTTTAGCAATAGCGATACCTAGATAGACTAAAACCCATCCTCCAATAACACTGTAAAAGGATAAGAGGATGAAAAGGGCAAAGGCACCGATCCAACCGATAAAATTGTAGTTCTTATTATCGCCCAATTTTCCAAAGGTTTTGATTGCTGACACGCCAGCGCTCCGACCAAGGGCAAACTCCGCCAGCAAAAGCGGGAAACCAATTAAAATCGTTGAGATGAGAAAGACCAGTAAAAATCCTCCACCACCATTGGCAGCGGTCATATAAGGGAATTTCCAAACGGCCCCAAGACCAATAGCAGAACCAGCAGATGCAAGGATAAAGCCTAGCTTAGATCCCCATTGCGATTTTTCAGACATTGTTAAACTCCGATCTATTTTTTAAAATAAGAAAAGGCTACTTGAGTTGTCAAATAGCCTTCTCTCAATGGCTCTTTATGAGCTTTTTATTTGATTGATAGACTTGATTATCCTATCATGTTTTTTCAAGTCTGTCAAGAAAGCGATTTTCATGTTTTTATAAAAAATATGATAAAATACTTGACTCTCCCCAAAGGGGAGGGTATATACTATTTATGTGAGGAGGAAATCATGTACCATATCAAAGAAGCTGCGCAGCTTTCAGGCGTCTCTATCAAGACCCTTTACCATTATGATAAGATAGGACTCTTGGTCCCATTAAAGTCAGAAAATGGCTATCGAACCTACAGCCAAGAGGATTTGGAACGACTACAGATTATCCTCTATTACAAGTATCTAGGCTTTTCTTTAGAAAAAATAGCAGAGCTATTGAAGGAAGAAAAGATGAACTTGTTACCACATTTGACGAGACAGTTGGATTACCTGACTCGAGAAAGACAACATCTGGATACCTTAATTTCAACCTTACAGAAAACTATCCAAGAACAAAAAGGAGAAATAAAAATGACCATTCAAGAAAAATTCACTGGATTTAGCTATCAAGACAATCAAAAATACCACCAAGAGGCAGTAGAGAAATATGGCCAAGAAGTCATGGACCAGGCTCTCGAGCGTCAAAAAGGACGAGAGGATGAAGCTACAACAGCCTTTAATCAAGTCTTTCAAGCCTTGGCTCAAAATCTACAATCTGATCTGCCGATAACAGCATCTGAAAACCAAGAGGAAGCAGCCAAGCTCTTGCAAGCCATTCGTACCTATGGATTTGACTGCTCTATGGAAGTCTTCGGTCATATCGGCCAAGGCTATGTCTATAATCCAGAGTTTAAGGAAAACATTGACAAGTTTGGACCTGGAACAGCCCAGTACACTTCAGACGTCATTGCCCACTATGTAGGCACACAAACTCGATAAAACTCAAAGACTAAGCTAGGACTGACAAAGCCAGTAACAGAATTTTAATTGGAGGACACAGACCTAGCTTGAAGATTAGACAAGCTAAAAATCGGCGGAGAGACCTCTGCCGATTTACTGTTATTTGAGTTGGTAAGACCAGTCTTCCCTATCCTTATAGTAAAAGAACTCACTGAGGTATTCTTCCAAAAAAACACGAAGCATATCAGACATATCCTCAGTAGTCAGTTTAAGATGAGATAGATTTTCAAAATCTTCCCACCAGACTTTTCCTTCGTCTGAAGATTGGAGCTCACCAGTAAAGTGTTCAGTTTTGTATAAGAGGACGACATAGCGATAATCTGCATCATCATACCAATCTTTGATACCACAGAGTTGAGGTTTAGAAATGGTAAGACCAGTTTCTTTCTCCACTTCACGAATGACAGCATCGACAAAGGACTCGCCACGTTCAACATGACCACCAGGAAAAGTAATGCCAGGCCAGTCAGGACTAACTCGGTCTTGGACCAGAATCATGTCTCCATTTTTAATCATGCACATATTGACAAATTCGACTGATTATCTTCTGTTCATCTTATTTTTCCTATTTTGTTAGTAATTTTTCTACCACGTTTAACTTTCGCATGGTCAGATCAACGCCGAACAGCTTTTCGAGATAGTTGGTATTAAGCTTTTTTCGTTTTGCAGTTCTAGGGAGATAGAGGTAAAGACAATGGTTGCCGATACAAATTTCTTCTTCACCATAGTCAATATTCAATTTTTCTAATGGTAGACTTTGGATAGCATTCTGGAAAAGAATTATATGTATACGGTCATAAAGATAGTGTTCTCCAAACGGATTTTCTTGGACAATTTTTGTAAAATCACTCTTATTTTTAATGACCATTTTCAAGTCGGCTCCGATTTTTTCTTTTATTAGAGTATGGACTTGTTCTCGTATTTCTTCTATGGCTAAGTCGCTTTCAAGAATAATATTTCCACTTTGAATATAAGTTCGAACGTGTTGAAAACCAACCTCTGTTAAGATATCTACCAGATAAGACATTTTAGGGATAGCATTTTGTCCATTCGGTGTAACACCTCTCAGTAAAATAATATGTTCCAAAATAGCTCCTTTCTTATCCAATATCTTTAGATACTATATCATTTATAGTTCTAGTTTGAGCCTGCCACCCAGCCGGTGCAGAGGGCGGAAGTGATGTTAAATCCCCCCGTATGGGCATTGATATCTAGTACTTCGCCAGCAAAGTGGAGTCCAGGCACTAGCTTACTTTCCAGCGTTTTAGGATTGATTTCCTTGAGACTAACGCCACCTTTAGTTACAAAGGATTTAGCTAATGACATTTTGCCAGTTACAGGGATTTTAAGAGCCTTGATGGACTGGACAAGTTGGTCGCGTTCCTTTTCTGTTAGTTGTTTGACTTTTTCAGGATATCCTTGGACAAAAAATTCTGCCAAGCGTTCAGGGAGCAAGGTTTTTAAGGCATTTTTCAAGGATTTTTCACGGTTCTCTTCTAAAAAGTCAACTAATTCTCTCTCAGAAAGTTGTGGCAAGACATCTAAAGAGAGAGTTTCCCCACCCTTGACAAAGCTAGACATGCGTAGTGCAGCAGGACCTGACAAACCAAAGTGGGTAAAGAGCAGGTCATGGGTGATGACGTGCTTGCCATAGCTTAGGGTTACATCGTCTAGGGAAATTCCCTGCAAGGCCTTATGCGGGAAATCAGTCAACAATGGACTTTCAGCAGCTTCGAGTTCGGTAATAGTGTGTTTGAAATGTCGGGCGATTTCATGACCAAAACCAGTAGAGCCAGTAGAAGGATAGGATTTTCCACCTGTTGTGACAATGAGTTTATCACAAGTAAAGGTTTGGTCTGCTGACTTGAGGACAAACTGGTCGTCAATCTTTTTAACAGAAACAATCTCTGTTTGAGTGGCAACTTGCCCACCTAGCTCAGTGATTTTCTTTTCCAAAGCTTCGATAATGGTCCGAGATTTGTCGCTGGCTGGAAAGACGCGGCCATGGTCTTCGACCTTGAGTTTTACGCCATTTTTAGTAAAAAAGTTGATGATATCATGGTTATCAAACTGGGAAAAGACACTGTATAGAAAGCGACCATTCCCAGGGATGCCAGCTAATAGGTCATCTAGAGTTCCATTGTTGGTCACGTTACAGCGACCACCACCAGTACCAGCTAATTTTTTTCCGAGTTTTCGATTCTTTTCAGTGAGAAGTGTTTTCTGCCCATAAAAGCTACTGGAAATGGTAGCCATCATACCAGCAGGGCCTCCCCCGATTACAATAGTGTCAAAATGTTTCATAAAAGTATTGTACCATAAAAAAACAAGAGATGATAAGTCATCTCCTGTTTGATTTATTAGTCAATTTCATATCCCATGAGGAGTCCACCTTCTTCTGCATAAAAACTGCAGAGCCCAGAGGTTGGGATAATCTTAATTTCAGCCTGTGGGAATTTTTCACGTAAGAGTTCTGAGAGTTGTTGGCAGAATTTATCATTACTGCGGTGAGCCATGACGATACTCCCACCAGCGTAACCAGCCTTGATTAACTCTTCATAAGCAGCTTGGAGGGACTTCTTAGCACCACGGGCTTTTTGGAGGAGTTCCAAGGTTCCAGTTTCACTTGCTTCCCCGACCATACGAATATTAAGGAGCCCAACAACTGTACCGATTAGCTTACTCAAGCGACCATTCTTAACGAGGTTATCAACCTTAGCGAGGACGAATAGTAACTTAGTTTTTTCTTGGTAGGCAGTAATAGCTTTAACCACTTCTTCAAAAGAAAGTCCTTGGTCAATCAAATCATTGATTTTCTCTACGATTAGATCAACTTCCCCACCAGCAGATAAACTATCAATGACATGAATCTGAGTATCAGGATGTTCTTCGAGATAGAGATTCTTAGCTAATTGAGCGCTGTTTTGACTACCAGAAAGAGTTCCGGTAATGGTCACTACAAAAATATGGTTTGCACCTTCGAATGCTCGCAAGTAATCATCAGGGCTAGGACAAGCTGATTTTGAAGCTTCAGAAGTTGCATACATGGTTTCCATCATTTTGTCAATATCAAGACTAGCATCGTCAATAAAGACTTGATCAGCTACTTGAATGGTTAAGGGAACACTGATGAATTCAGTATCAATTGCTGGATTTGCCAGTTGACGATAATCACAACCAGAGTCAGCTACAATCTTCCAAGTCATAGAAATTCTCCATCTTTATCACTTATACATTGACAAAGGTTCTGTCTTTTTTTACAATTATATCATGAAAAATCTTAAAACAAAAGTCTCGTCACTCTGTTGTCACAAGTAGAAAGGAAGTGTTATGGCCGAACGAAGAATTTCTGAAAATTCACTTGAAAATCTCAGAAAATCAAACAAAGAATCCAATTTACTGACCAGAGAAGCTATCGAAACAGCTCTTTTGCAACTTTTGGAGAAAAAGGAGTTGACAAAGATTAGCATTTCCGAATTGGTAAAACGAGCTGGTGTTTCTCGTGCCGCCTTTTATCGAAACTATGACTCCAAAGAAGAGATTTTAGAAAGCGTCTTTAAACGCAGTGTCCATAATATCATGGAGCAGCTCAGTCATTATGATGTCAAAACAGATCTCTATCTGGTTTGGGTTCATCTCTTTCGTGAAGCCAGAAAAGAAGCCAAGGTTATTCAGCTTGCCTTGGACTACCACTTGGAAAAAATCTTTGTGCAAGCCATGCAAGAGTTTTTAGAAAAATACTATGGAAAATCAAAAGGAGTCAGCTCTTACCTGCATTCTTTTTGGAGTTCTGCCATCGTATCAGTTTTGCTTAAATGGATCAAGGATGGAATGAAGGTTCCTGCTGAAAAAATCGCAGATTTACGCCTACCATTTTTCAAAAAATAGATCAGAAGGAGAGAAGTTATGACAGAAAAAAGACTGGCTTGGGATGAGTATTTTGCTGCTCAAGCCTTATTGATTGCCAATCGTTCAACCTGTAAACGCGCCAAGGTAGGAGCTGTTTTAGTCAAGGATAATAAGGTTATTTCAACAGGTTATAATGGCTCTGTATCAGGAACGGAGCATTGTATTGACCATGACTGTTTGGTGATTGAGGGCCACTGTGTCCGCACTCTTCATGCTGAGGTTAATGCTATTTTACAAGGAGCCGAACGTGGCGTTCCAAAAGGATTTACAGCTTACGTTACTCATTTTCCTTGTCTCAACTGCACCAAGCAATTGCTTCAGGTAGGATGTGAGCGTGTCGTTTATATTAACCAGTACCGTATGGACGACTACGCCCAGTATCTCTATCGTGAAAAAGGGACCGAGTTGACCCATTTACCACTTGAGACAGTACAAGCAGCTCTTCAAGAAGCTAACTTGATTTAAAAATTAAAAAAAAAGATGGTTTAGAAGGATTTTTAAACCATTTTTTGATATAATAAGAAGAATAAATTGAAAGAAGGAATTCAGAAAATGGGAAAACTTGAAGTCATTAATCATCCACTCATTCAACACAAATTGTCAATCTTGCGTCGTACAGACACTTCTACAAAAGCTTTTCGTGAGTTAGTAGATGAAATTGCTATGTTGATGGGATATGAAGTACTTCGTGATCTTCCGCTTGAAGACGTTGAAATCGAAACACCTATCACAAAAACAGTTCAAAAACAATTGGCTGGTAAAAAATTGGCAATTGTTCCAATCTTGCGTGCAGGTATTGGGATGGTCGATGGGCTATTGAGCTTGGTTCCAGCAGCCAAAGTTGGACATATTGGTATGTACCGTGACGAAGAAACTCTTCAACCAGTAGAATACTTGGTAAAATTACCTGAAGATATCGACCAACGTCAAATTTTTGTGGTTGACCCTATGCTTGCAACAGGTGGTTCTGCAATCTTGGCTGTTGATTCCCTCAAAAAACGTGGAGCATCAAACATCAAATTTGTCTGCCTTGTATCTGCTCCAGAAGGTGTAAAAGCTCTTCAAGAAGCTCACCCAGATGTAGAAATCTTTACAGCAGCTTTGGATGAACGTTTGAACGAACATGGCTATATCGTTCCAGGTCTTGGTGACGCAGGAGACCGCTTGTTCGGTACTAAATAAGATTCTAAGCATAAACTAAAACTGTTCATTGGTTTTAGTCTCGAAAGGAGGTTGAATTTTTGTGTCTGTTTTTAGGATAGAGCAAAGATTTGACCTTTTTTGACCAAAAAGATATAATAGACCTGTATTGAGTCGTTTGACTAAGAAAAATTGAAATCAGAAGGAGAACTGAATGATTCCTGTAGTTATTGAACAAACAAGTCGTGGAGAACGTTCATATGACATTTACTCACGTCTTTTAAAAGATCGTATCATCATGTTGACTGGACCAGTCGAAGACAATATGGCCAACTCAGTTATCGCCCAATTGCTTTTCTTGGATGCCCAAGATAGTACAAAAGATATTTACCTTTATGTGAATACTCCAGGTGGTTCTGTATCAGCTGGTTTGGCAATCGTTGATACTATGAACTTTATCAAGGCAGATGTCCAAACCATTGTTATGGGGATGGCTGCTTCAATGGGAACAATTATTGCCTCAAGTGGAGCAAAGGGCAAACGTTTCATGCTTCCGAATGCAGAATACATGATTCACCAACCGATGGGTGGTACAGGTGGTGGTACACAGCAAACAGATATGGCCATTGCTGCTGAACACTTGCTTAAAACTCGTAAGACTTTGGAGCAAATTCTTGCAGATAATTCTGGTAAATCAGTTGAGCAAATCCATGCAGATGCTGAACGTGATTACTGGATGAGCGCTCAAGAAACACTTGAATATGGTTTCATTGATGAAATCATGGCTAATAATTCTTTGAATTAATCTTTTGAAGCAAACTCGACTGAGTTTGCTTTTTTTGATATAATAGTAAGAAGATTGTTAGAAGGAAGTTGTAATATGTTTCAAAAAGAGAATCGGTCTGGTCTGATTATCTACCTATACTATAATCGTGATGCAAAAAAACTCGATCATTATGGTGATATTTGTTACCACTCTAAAAAACACCGTTATCTGCAACTGTATGTCCCAACAGAAGAAGTGGAAGAACTGGTTAGCCGTTTAGGAAAAGAGAGATTTATCAAAAAAGTGCGACGATGTCATATCCAAGAATTGGAAACTCCCTTTGTTGGTAGTCTCTATAGAAATAGCGAAAACGTTATCATGTAAAAATTAAGATAAATGTGTTGACAATTTTCAGATAATTCGGTATATTCTTAACATGCTATTTATTTAAGAAATAAGGAGACAAAAAAGATGAAGAAAAAATTTGCCTTATCACTTGTAGCTCTTGCAAGTGTAGCTGTTTTAGCAGCTTGTGGAGAAGTGAAGACAGGAGCTTCAAATTCAACTGGTAACCCAGTGGATGAGAAAGTTGTTAAAATCGGTTTCAACTTTGAAGAAACTGGTGCTGTAGCATCTTACGGTACATCTGAGCAAAAGGGTGCTCAACTTGCAGTTGATGAAATCAACGCAGCAGGTGGTATCGATGGAAAACAAATCGAAGTAGTAGACAAAGATAACAAATCTGAAACTGCTGAAGCTGCTTCTGTTTCAACAAACCTTGTTACTCAATCTAAAGTAGCAGCAATCGTAGGACCTGCAACTTCAGGTGCAACTGCAGCAGCAGTAGCAAATGCTACACAAGCTGGGGTTCCATTGATTTCTCCAAGTGCTACTCAAGATGGTTTGACAAAAGGTCAAGATTTCCTTTTCATCGGAACATTCCAAGATAGCTTCCAAGGGAAAATTATTTCTAACTATGTTACAAACAAGTTGAACGCTAAGAAAGTTGTCTTGTATACTGATAACTCAAGCGACTACGCTAAAGGAATTGCAAAATCATTCCGTGATTCATTCTCAGGCGAAATCGTAGCAGATGAAACGTTTGTATCAGGTGACACTGACTTCCAAGCAGCTTTGACAAAAATCAAAGATAAAGACTTTGATGCAATCGTATTGCCAGGTTACTACACAGAAGCTGGTAAGATTGTAAACCAAGCTCGTGGTATGGGAATTGATAAACCAATCATTGGTGGTGATGGATTCAACGGTGCAGAGTTTGTTCAACAAGCAACAGCCGAACGCGCATCAAATATCTACTTCATCTCAGGATTCTCAACTACTGTTGATGTATCAGATAAAGCAAAAGCCTTCCTTGAAGCTTACCGTGCAAAATACAACGAAGATCCTTCAACATTTGCAGCTCTTGCTTATGACTCAGTTTACCTTGTAGCTAACGCAGCAAAAGGTGCGAAAACTTCAGTTGATATCAAGAACAATCTTGCTAAAACACAAAACTTTGAAGGTGTTACAGGTCAAACAAGCTTTGATGCAGATCACAACACTGTGAAAACAGCCTTCATGATGACCATGAATAATGGTAAAGTAGAAGCGGCAGAAGTCGTAAAACCATAATTATAGATACAGGAAATGGGGAATGAGCTTTTACTCACTCCCTGTTTCGGTGTTTATGAAAGGATTATTTTTTTATAAAAATCCTAAAAAATAAAACTTAGAAAGAGTGAACCATATGCTTCAACAACTTGTCAATGGTCTAATCTTGGGGAGTGTCTATGCGCTGCTAGCCCTAGGTTATACTATGGTTTATGGAATTATCAAGCTCATTAACTTTGCCCACGGTGATATTTATATGATGGGTGCTTTCATGGGTTATTTCTTGATTAATTCCTTGCAATTAAATTTCTTTGTTGCCTTGATCTTATCGATGATCGGAACGGCAATTCTCGGTGTTATCATTGAGTTTCTTGCTTATCGTCCATTACGTCATTCAACTCGTATTTCTGTATTGATTACAGCCATCGGGGTTTCCTTCTTACTGGAGTATGGGATGGTCTATCTGGTAGGCGCCAATACACGTGCCTTCCCTCAAGCAATCCAAACAGTTCGTTATGACTTGGGACCAATTAGTTTAACAAATATTCAATTGTTGATTTTGACTGTCTCACTTGTTTTGATGGTTCTTCTACAACTCATCGTACAAAAAACCAAGATGGGGAAAGCCATGCGTGCTGTTTCTGTAGATAGTGATGCTGCTCAGCTGATGGGGATTAACGTGAACCGTACAATCAGTTTTACCTTTGCATTGGGCTCAGCTCTAGCTGGTGCAGCGGGTGTCTTGATTGCACTTTACTATAACTCTCTTGAACCATTGATGGGAATGACTCCAGGTATTAAATCATTTGTGGCTGCCGTTCTTGGTGGTATCGGAATCATCCCTGGTGCAGCTCTGGGTGGCTTTGTTATTGGTCTTTTGGAGACATTTGCTACCGCCTTCGGAATGTCAGATTTCCGTGATGCCATCGTGTATGGAATCTTGCTCTTAATCTTGATTGTTCGCCCAGCTGGTATCCTCGGTAAGAATGTGAAAGAGAAGGTGTAAACAATGAAAGAAAATTTAAAAGTTAATATTCTATGGTTATTCCTTTTGTTGCTTGGATATGGTTTAATTAGCCTATTGGTTTCAGTAGGAGTCTTGAACCTTTTCCATATTCAGATTATTGAACAAATCGGTATCAATATTATTCTAGCAGTAGGTCTTAACCTAATCGTTGGGTTCTCTGGTCAGTTTTCACTTGGACATGCTGGATTTATGGCTATTGGTGCCTATGCAGCAGCTATTATTGGTTCTAAAACTCCAACCTATGGTGCATTCTTTGGAGCTATGTTGCTCGGTGCTATCATTGCTGGTTTGGTTGCCTTGATCGTTGGAATTCCAACCCTACGTTTGAAGGGTGACTACCTTGCAGTTGCAACTTTAGGGGTTGCTGAAATTATCCGTATTTTCATTATTAATGGTGGAAGCCTTACAAACGGTGCTGCTGGTATTTTGGGGATTCCTAACTTTACAACCTGGCAAATGGTATATTTCTTTGCTGTGATTACAACGATTGCTACTCTCAATTTCCTTCGTAGTCCTATCGGACGTTTAACCTTATCAGTTCGTGAAGATGAGATTGCTGCTGAGTCAGTAGGGGTAAATACTACAAAAATTAAAATCATTGCTTTTGTTTTTGGTGCTGTTACTGCAAGTATCGCTGGTAGTCTTCAGTCAGGATTTATCGGATCAGTCGTACCAAAAGATTATACGTTCATCAACTCTATCAATGTATTGATTATCGTTGTATTTGGTGGTTTAGGATCCATTACAGGGGCAATTGTTGCTGCAATCGTACTTGGAATCTTGAACATGCTCCTTCAAGACGTGGCCAGCGTTCGTATGATTATCTATGCTTTGGCCTTAGTACTCGTTATGATCTTCAGACCAGGTGGTCTTCTTGGGACTTGGGAATTGAGCCTATCAAGTCTCTTTAAAAAAGGTAAGAAGGAGGGACAAAACTAATGGCATTGCTTGAAGTAAAAAATTTAACCAAACATTTTGGTGGTCTGACAGCCGTTGGGGACGTCACTCTCGAATTGAACGAAGGTGAACTTGTTGGTTTGATTGGACCGAATGGTGCTGGGAAAACAACCCTCTTCAACTTGTTGACAGGTGTTTATGAACCAAGCGAAGGGACAGTAACCTTGGATGGTCACTTGTTAAATGGCAAGCAACCCTATAAAATCGCATCTCTAGGTTTAGGGCGTACCTTCCAAAATATCCGCCTTTTTAAAGACTTGACAGTTTTGGATAACGTTCTGATTGCATTTAGCAATCATCATAAACAACATGTTTTTGCAAGTTTCTTGCGCTTACCAGCTTTTTATAAGAATGAAAAAGAATTGAAGGCTAAAGCCTTAGAATTACTAAAAATCTTTGATTTGGATGGAGATGCTGAAACTCTAGCTAAAAATTTAGCCTATGGTCAACAACGTCGTTTGGAAATTGTTCGTGCTCTTGCTACAGAACCTAAAATCCTTTTCTTGGATGAGCCTGCAGCGGGTATGAATCCACAAGAAACTGCAGAATTGACTGAGTTGATTCGTCGTATCAAGGATGAATTCAACATTACTATTATGCTGATTGAACATGATATGAACTTGGTTATGGAAGTTACTGAGCGTATCTATGTTCTTGAGTACGGTCGTTTGATTGCTCATGGAACACCAGATGAAATCAAGAGTAATAAACGTGTTATCGAAGCTTATCTTGGAGGTGAAGCCTAATGTCTATGTTAAAAGTTGAAAACCTCTCAGTACACTATGGTATGATTCAAGCTGTACGTGATGTGAGCTTTGAAGTAAATGAAGGAGAAGTTGTTTCCCTTATCGGTGCCAACGGGGCTGGTAAAACAACCATCCTCCGTACCCTATCAGGACTTGTTCGTCCGAGTTCTGGTAAAATTGAATTTTTGGGACAAGAAATCCAAAAGATGCCTGCACAAAAAATTGTGGCATCAGGACTTTCTCAAGTACCAGAAGGACGTCACGTCTTCCCTGGTTTGACAGTTATGGAAAACTTGGAGATGGGAGCCTTTCTTAAGAAAAATCGTGAAGAGAATCAAGCAAATTTGAAGAAAGTCTTTTCACGTTTCCCTCGTCTGGAAGAACGTAAAAACCAAGATGCAGCTACCCTTTCGGGAGGAGAACAGCAGATGCTTGCTATGGGACGCGCGCTTATGTCAACGCCTAAACTTCTTTTGTTAGATGAACCTTCAATGGGGCTTGCACCAATTTTCATCCAAGAAATTTTTGATATCATCCAAGATATTCAAAAACAAGGTACAACCGTTCTCTTAATTGAGCAAAATGCCAATAAAGCACTTGCCATCGCAGATCGAGGCTATGTTCTTGAAATAGGTAAAATCGTTCTTTCAGGAACAGGTAAAGAGCTCGCAGCATCAGATGAAGTCAGAAAAGCATATCTAGGTGGCTAAAACAATCCAGTGGATTGTTTTAGTCGGCAGATAAAGATTGCTTGGGAATCATCAAGTCTAGAAGGTTGTCTTAGTCTGCGGGAAAGATTACCAAACAAAATACATAATCATAAGATTGAGGGCTCTAATCTAGGGCTCTTTTTATAGTATTTCAGAGTTTTCAGAATCTTGAAAAAGAGATGAAAGCGTTTGATTGATTTTCGTAAAAAGTGTATAATAAAGCTATAAACATAAAGGAGAGTTCCTATGGCAGTTAAAGATTTTATGACACGAAAGGTCGTATATATTAGCCCAGATACGACTGTAGCACATGCAGCAGACTTGATGCGCGAACAAGGTTTGCATCGTCTTCCTGTTATTGAAAATGATAAATTAGTTGGTCTAGTAACAGAAGGAACAATTGCTGAAGCCAGTCCATCAAAAGCAACGAGTCTATCAATCTTTGAGATGAATTACTTGCTCAATAAAACAAAAGTAAAAGACGTCATGATTCGTGATGTTGTAACTGTCTCAGGTTATGCAAGTTTGGAAGATGCAACCTACCTTATGCTGAAAAATAAGATTGGAATCTTGCCAGTTGTCGATAATGGACAAGTCTATGGTGTCATTACTGACCGTGATGTATTCAGAGCATTTCTTGAAATTTCTGGTTATGGCGAAGAGGGAATCCGTGTTCGTTTTATCACAGAAAATGAAGTTGGGGTACTTGGTAAGATTGTTTCTTTAATCGTTGAGGAAAATCTAAATATTTCTCATACTATTAATATTCCACGTAAAGATGGTAAGATTGTTATCGAAGTTCAAATTGAGGGAACGGTTGATCTAGCTACCTTTAAACAGAAATTTGAATCTGAGAATATTCAGGTTGAAGAAATTACACAAACTTCAGCAAAAAAACTGTAAAAAATAAAATAGAAGCAGTTTTTACTTGCTAAAAAAATTTTTTTCTAGTATAATAATTTATTGTGAGCAAACCTCACTTACCCCTTGCAATGTCTTGGGGTCATTAGACCAAAAGGAGGAACATATCAATGGCTAAATACGAAATTCTTTATATCATTCGTCCAAACATTGAAGAAGAAGCGAAAAACGCTTTGGTAGCACGTTTTGACTCTATCTTGACTGACAACGGTGCAACTGTTGTTGAATCAAAAACATGGGAAAAACGTCGTCTTGCATACGAAATCCAAGATTTCCGCGAAGGACTTTACCACATCGTTAACGTTGAAGCAAATGATGATGCAGCTCTTAAAGAGTTTGACCGTCTTTCAAAAATCAACGCTGACATTCTTCGTCACATGATCGTCAAAACTGACGCGTAAGAAGGTAGATTATGATTAACAATGTTGTACTTGTAGGGCGTATGACTCGTGACGCTGAGTTGCGTTATACCCCATCAAATGTAGCAGTTGCGACTTTTACTCTTGCAGTAAACCGTACATTTAAGAGTCAAAATGGCGAACGTGAGGCTGATTTTATCAATGTCGTTATGTGGCGCCAACAGGCTGAAAATCTTGCTAATTGGGCTAAAAAAGGCTCACTTATCGGGGTGACAGGTCGTATTCAGACTCGTAGTTACGATAACCAGCAAGGACAACGTGTCTACGTGACGGAAGTCGTGGCTGAGAATTTCCAAATGTTGGAAAGCCGTAGTGTGCGTGAAGGACATACTGGTGGAGCTTATTCTGCACCAAGTTCAAACTATTCAGCACCAACTCAATCAGTACCTGACTTTTCACGTGATGAAAATCCATTCGGAACAACGAATCCTTTGGATATTTCAGATGATGATTTACCATTTTAATGGACAATTAATACTATAAAGGAGAAAAAACATGGCTCAACAACGTCGTGGCGGATTCAAACGCCGTAAAAAAGTTGATTACATCGCAGCAAACAAAATTGAATATGTTGATTACAAAGATACTGAGCTTCTTAGCCGTTTCGTTTCAGAACGTGGGAAAATCCTTCCTCGTCGTGTAACAGGAACTTCAGCTAAAAACCAACGTAAAGTAACAACAGCTATCAAACGCGCTCGCGTAATGGCTTTGATGCCTTTCGTAAACGAAGATTAAAAAAAAGACCCGGTTGGGTCTTTTTTTCACGAGCTTTGAAATGAGAGAGCGAGTTTGGGTCCAGTGGACCTCTTTTTCATGAGCATGAAAACAAGGAAGAGAATTAAGACCCCGACGGGTCTTTTTTTCACGAGCATAGAAATGTGAAAGCGAGTTGAGGTCCGGGTGGACCTCTTTTTCATGAGCATGAAAACAAGAAAGCGAATTAAGACCCCGACGGGTCTTTTTTCAAGAGATAGTTTTTTTCTGACCTTGGCGTGCTATAATGGTAGGAGAAAGCTATAAAGGAGAAGCTTATGAAGACGACATGTTCAATTAGAAAAATGCAAGAATCTGACATAAAAAATCTATCTCGAGGATTTATCAGCCAAGGTTGGCCAAGTAGAGAGGAGATTTTAACTCGATACTTTAAGGAGCAAGAAAGTGGGGAGAGAGAAGTCTTAGTTGCAGAGGTTGAGGTTGCTGTAGCGGGCTACATTACCATTTTGCCCTCTGCTAAACATGGTCCTTTTGCAGAAGTCTATCCAGAATTATCAGATTTTAATGTGTTTGAGCCTTTTCGAAATCAAGGAGTTGGGAATCAACTGCTAGAAGAAGCAGAAAAACGAGTCAAGCTTGTTTCGATTAAGGTAAGTCTAGGCGTAGGCTTGCACTCAGGATATGGAGCCGCCCAGAGATTGTACATCAAACGAGGCTATATTCCAGATGGGACGGGTGTTTGGTATAGAAATCAACCCTTAGAAATGAACGCTACTAGTCAAAACAATGATGATTTAGTTTTGTATTTGTCTAAGGGATTCGAATAAGAGGTAGCAAATTTCTTTGAAGATAGGGGAATTCTCTACTTTATGGTATAATGGAAAGAGTGAATTGAAGGAGGAAAGGTGATGGATGCGAAATTAAGATATAAGGCAAAAAAGATAAAGGTTATTTTTTTTGATATTGATGATACGTTGAGAAACTCAAAGACTGGTTTTATCCCAACCTCAATTCCAACTGTTTTTAAACAATTGCGTGAAAAAGGTATTTTAACTGGGATTGCGACCGGGCGTGGGATTTTCGGTGTTGTGCCAGAGATTCGCGAGCTAAAACCTGACCTTTTTGTTACCTTGAATGGTGCCTATATTGAGGATAAAAAAGGCAATGTGATTGATAGTAACAAAATCGCTAAAGATAAGGTTGAAAGCTATATTGCTTGGACTAAGGAAGTGGGGATTGAATATGGTTTAGTTGGTAGTCATACTGCTAAACTCTCCACTAGAACTGAGTTAATTAGTGAGGCCATTGATCCAATTTATCCTGACTTGGATGTTGATCCTGATTTTTATGAAAAAGAAGACATCTATCAGATGTGGACTTTTGAGGATCAGGGAGATGACCTGACTTTGCCTGAAAGTTTAGCATCGACTTTGCGTATGGTACGCTGGCATGAACATTCGTCAGATGTTGTACCAATTTCAGGTTCAAAAGCAGCTGGTGTAGCAAAAGTTGTAGAACATTTAGGTCTTAAACCTGAGAATGTCATGGTCTTTGGGGATGGACTGAACGATTTGGAGCTTTTTGATTATGCAGGTGTCAGCATTGCCATGGAAATATCTCATGAAAAAATCAAAGAAAAAGCAGATTATATTACAAAAACATTAGAAGAGGATGGCATTTTTGATGCCTTAGAAGGATTTGGTATGGTAGAAAAAGAATTACATTTGCCACAAGTAGACATTGAAACAGTAGATGGTCCGATTGCGACTATTAAGACAAATCATGGAGACTTGCGTATCAAGCTCTTCCCTGAACAGGCTCCCAAAACAGTTGCCAACTTTATTGCTCTGTCTAAAGACGGTTACTATGATGGTGTGATTTTCCACCGCATTATTAAAGACTTTATGATTCAAGGTGGAGATCCAACTGGTACTGGTATGGGTGGCGAATCTATCTATGGTGAGTCATTTGAAGACGAATTTTCAGAAGAACTTTACAATATCCGTGGAGCCCTTTCTATGGCCAATGCTGGACCAAATACTAACGGTAGCCAGTTCTTTATCGTGCAAAATCAACACTTGCCATACTCTAAGAAAGAAATTGCTCGTGGTGGTTGGCCAGAGCCAATTGCGGAGATTTATGCAGAACAAGGTGGAACTCCTCACCTTGATCGTCGTCACACAGTTTTTGGACAGCTTGCAGATGAAGCTTCTTATGAAGTTCTGGATGCTATCGCAGGAGTTGAGACAGGTGCAATGGACAAGCCAGTTGAAGATGTCGTCATCGAAACGATTGAAATCGAGGACTAAGATGAAAATAGGTGATAAGCTAACAGGGCGAATTACAGGGATTCAGTCTTATGGAGCCTTTGTGGAGTTAGAGACTGGTATCACAGGCTTGATTCATATTTCTGAAATTCGTACAGGATTTATTGAGAATATCTATGATGTACTGAAAATCGGTGAAGAAGTTCAAGTCCAGGTTGTCGATTTGGACGAATATACAGGGAAAGCAAGTCTTTCTATTCGGACTTTGGAAGAAGAGAAACATCAATTACCGAGACGGAGACGTTTTTCAAGTGACCGTGTCAAATACGGATTTGCTCCTTTGGCTCGCATGATGCCTATCTGGACCAAGGAAGCTATCTCTAATCTAAATAAGAAAAAGTCTTAATTGATTTTTTCTCTCTTGAAATGTTAATATAGTTTGTTATAATAGAAGTATGGTAGAAGAATTATTAAAATCAGGAGAGAGAATCAACCAGCTCTTTTCTACAGATATTAAGATTATTCAAAATAGAGAGGTTTTCAGCTATTCGGTGGATAGTGTCCTTTTGTCACGCTTTCCTCGCTTTCCTAAAAATGGCTTGATAGTGGATTTTTGTGCGGGTAATGGAGCTGTTGGCCTTTTTGCCAGCAGCCGGACCAAGGCTAAAATCCTGTCTGTCGAAATCCAGGAAAGATTGGCGGATATGGCTGAAAGATCTGTTCGTTTAAATGGCTTAGAAGAACAGATGCAGGTCATTTGTGATGATTTGAAAAATATGTCTGCTTACATTCAGGGGAGTAAGGTTGATTTGATTTTATGCAACCCTCCCTATTTTAAGGTGGACCCAAATTCTAATCTGAACGAGAGTGAGCACTATTTGTTGGCTCGGCACGAAATTACGACCAATCTTAAGGAAATCTGCCGTAGTGCTCAAAGTATTCTCAAATCCAATGGGCGTTTAGCCATGGTCCATCGTCCTGATCGATTGTTAGATATTTTAGAAACGCTTCAACAACACAATTTGGCTCCAAAGCGTCTGCAATTTGTTTACCCTAAACGGGAGAAGGAAGCCAATATGCTTTTGATCGAGGCTATCAAGGACGGCTCCACTAGTGGTTTTAAGGTTCTGCCACCACTCATTGTTCATAATGATGATGGTTCCTATACTCCAGAAATTCAAGAGATTTACTATGGATCATAAGGCTTACATGTATGTGGTAGAATGTTGTGATGGTACCTACTATACTGGCTATACAACGGATGTTAAAAAAAGAATCGCCGTTCACAATAGTGGTAAGGGAGCCAAGTACACACGAGCTCGGTTGCCAGTAAAACTTATCTATGTAGAAGGTTTCGATAGTAAAGAAGAAGCCATGTCAGCCGAAGCGCTTCTAAAACGTAAGAAGAGGCCGCAGAAGGAAAGATTTTTATCTGAAAACCAAGAAAAAAATTTAATCAGTTATTTTGAAGAGTAGAGGGGAGTTCTTTGACTCCTCTTACTTTTGTCAAAAATTGAAAAAAATGCTACAATAAAGAGAATAAAGAAACGAGGTATTATCATGTCTAAGATTCTAGTATTTGGTCACCAAAATCCAGATTCAGATGCCATCGGGTCATCTGTAGCCTTTGCTTATCTTGCAAAAGAAGCTTATGGCTTGGATACAGAAGCGGTAGCTCTTGGGACTCCAAATGAAGAAACAGCTTTTGTTTTGAACTATTTTGGTGTGGAAGCACCGCGCGTGATCACATCTGCTAAAGCAGAAGGTGCAGAACAAGTCATCTTAACAGACCACAATGAATTCCAACAATCAGTTTCAGATATTGCTGAAGTTGAAGTTTATGGTGTTGTGGACCACCACCGTGTGGCTAACTTTGAAACTGCCAGCCCACTTTACATGCGTTTGGAACCAGTTGGATCAGCATCATCTATCGTTTACCGCATGTTCAAAGAGCATGGCGTAGCTGTTCCAAAAGAAATTGCAGGTTTGATGCTTTCAGGTTTGATTTCAGATACCCTTCTTTTGAAATCTCCAACAACACACCCATCTGATAAGGTGATTGCGCCTGAATTGGCTGAATTGGCTGGTGTGAACTTGGAAGAATACGGTCTTGCTATGCTCAAGGCTGGTACAAACTTGGCAAGCAAATCTGCTGAAGAATTGATTGATATCGATGCTAAGACATTTGAACTCAACGGAAACAATGTTCGTGTGGCTCAAGTGAACACAGTTGATATTGCTGAAGTCTTGGAACGCCAAGCTGAAATCGAAGCAGCCATCCAAGCCGCAAATGCAGCTAACGGCTACTCTGACTTTGTCTTGATGATTACAGACATCGTCAACTCAAACTCAGAAATTTTGGCTCTTGGTGCCAACATGGACAAGGTCGAAGCAGCTTTCAACTTCAAACTTGAAAACAACCACGCTTTCCTTCCAGGTGCTGTTTCACGTAAGAAACAAGTTGTACCACAATTGACTGAAAGCTTTAATGCATAATCATAGATGGGAAAGCCCATTATTAAAAAGGAGTTTCGACTCCTTTTTTGCTAGGAGAGAAGTATGTTAGAATCTGGTGATTTGATTTTTGTGAGGGAAGCTTCAGATATGGGGAAGGCCATTCAGGAATCTACTGGTAACTATAGCCATGTGGCCATCTTTTTGGACGGACAGGTCTATCATGCAACTACGGAAGGCGGAGTCATTGCCCAATCTCCTGAAGATTTCTTTGAAGCTGAGAAAGTCTATGACCTTTATCGCTATCTAAAAATGGATCAAAAAGAAGTCAAAAAGCGGGCAGAGAGCCTTTTGGGGTCACCCTACAATGCTTCCTTTTACCCGGATGGAGATGGTTATTACTGTTCCCAGTTTGTAGCAGAAATTCTCCCTATTTTTGAGACTATTCCCATGAAGTTTGGGAACGATACACAGGAAATTAGTGATTTCTGGAGAAAATATTATCGAGAGTTGGGGCTTTCTGTACCTTTGGATCAGCCTGGCACTAACCCTAGTCAATTAGCAGCATCACCACTTTTAGTTTGTAAAGAAAGGAATCTTCATGATTCAGATTTTTAATCCATCTCGCTTGACGCGTCAACCATTCTTTAGGGATTTGGTAGACTATCTTGATCAGCATGATGATGTTATCCTCCGTGAAATCAAGGCTCAGTTTCCAGGGGTTGCAGTTGACAAGTACTTGGAGGAATACATTAAAGCTGGTTTCATTCTTCGAGAAAACAAACGCTATTATCTCAATCTCCCATTTCTAGAATCTACAGATTCTCTTGAACTAGACCAAGAAGTCTTTGTGAGAGATGATAGTCCAATCTATCAAGAAATCTTGGAGAAAGATTTTCAGACAGAATTATGTAATCAAACCAATGCGGCTATACTGGAAGAGTATACGGATTTTGCTAGGGAAAAGATGACCTTGTCTAATTATTTTTACAAGGTAAAACATCAGTATCCGCTGACAGAAGATCAACAGAAACTCTATGCTGTTTTGGGGGATGTCAATCCTGAGTATGCTCTCAAGTACATGACGACTTTTTTGCTCAAGTTTCTCAAAAAAGACGAGCTTATGCAGAAGCGTCGAGATATCTTTGTTGATAGTTTAGTCTTATTAGGTTACATCCTTCAAAATGAAGATGGGAAATATGAGTTAGCTGTAGAATTTGATAAAGAACGCTTTATCTTTATAAAAAATAAAGGCTAGGGATTTTCCTAGCCTTCTTTAAGTTCTTATAGATAACGTTCTGCGATAGCTGCATCTCCAGGGTAGTCTTCCTTCTTGCCTTGGACGATTTGGTAGCAATCCGCTCCTTTACCAGCGATAATAACAGCGTCCAGTTCTTGACTTGTAACAGACATAGCAGCCTTGATAGCTTGCTCGCGATCGACAATCTTTTCAACAGGATGATGGATATAGCTACTGATTTCATCTGCAATGGCCATCGGATCTTCGTAGTTTGGATCATCAGCTGTTAGAAAGACTTGAATTTCAGGATGTTGATTGAGGAGAAGTCCAAAGTCCTTACGACGGCTTTCTCCCTTGTTTCCAGTTGAACCAAGTACTAAAGCAATCTTTCCAGTTTGATGAGTTTCAACCACAGCGATTAGTTTTTTAAGACTGTCACCGTTGTGGGCGTAGTCGATGAAAACTTTTGCGCCATTTTTCTGTGTGAGAACTTCCATACGGCCAGGGACGCGAGTAAAAGCAATCCCTTTTTTGATATCTTCAAGACTAGCACCTAAACGAAGACAAGCAAGTCCTGCAGCAACAGCATTCTCTTGGTTGAAGTGCCCAATTAGCTGGATATCATAGTTTCCTGCTAATTTACCAGTAGCTGAGAAACTAAAGGCTTTGGAGTTCTGAATTTGGTTATCAGATTGGCTACCATAGAAGTCATGTTCTTGATTTTCTACTTGTTCTTTCAAGACTGAAAAATGGTCCATATCACTATTGATCACAACTGTTCGGCTATTTTTCATCAAGAGACGCTTGTGGTAGAAGTAGTCTTCAAAGGTTGGATGCTCAATAGGACCAATATGGTCAGGACTAATGTTGAGGAAGACACCGACATCAAAGGTCAGTCCGTAGACTCGTTTAACCAAGTAGGCTTGACTGGATACTTCCATGATAAGGTGAGTTCTTCCATTATCAACAGCCTGGGCCATCATGTCAAAGAGATCGATACTCTCAGGAGTAGTCAGGGCAGACTTAAAGAAAGTCTTACCGTCCAAGGTTGTATTCATGGTTGATAACATAGCTGGACGATGTTGTTGACTTAAGATGTTGTAGGCGAAGTAAGCTGCCGTTGTTTTTCCTTTAGTACCAGTGAAAGCAAGGAGTTTTAGTTTTTCTTGAGGGTTGCCATAAAATTCCATAGCAATCAAACTCATGGCTTTCTTGATATCGCTAACAACAATAACGGGAATACCGACTTCATAGTCCTGTTCCGCTACATACCATTCAAGTCCTTGTTCAATTGCAGAAAGGAGAAATTCTTTTTTAAAGGTTGCTCCTTTGACAAAAAAGAGACTATTTTCTCGAGCTTTTCGGCTATCGTAGCAGATGCTATCAAAAACGACATCACTGTGATAATAATGGTAATGTCCTTGGTCAATAATCTCACGGAAGAGATCGTCTTTCTTTAAAATATCTAATACGGTTTCAATCTTTATCATACTTTCTATTGTAAACCGAAAGTCTGAATTTTACAAGTAACAAGGAAAAGTTTATAATGGAAGATAAGGAACATTTCCTAGTTATTAAAATTGAATGAGGAAGTTATGTCTAACGAAAATAATCATCAGCAGGCCCAGATGTTACGAGGGACTGCCTGGCTAACGGCTAGTAACTTTATCAGTCGCCTGCTCGGGGCTATCTACATCATCCCTTGGTATATCTGGATGGGGACTTATGCAGCTAAGGCTAATGGCCTCTTCACCATGGGCTACAATATCTACGCCTGGTTCTTGTTGATTTCAACAGCAGGTATCCCGGTAGCGGTCGCTAAGCAGGTCGCTAAATACAATACCATGCATGAGGAAGAGCATAGTTTTGCCCTGATTCGGAGCTTCTTAGGCTTTATGACTGTGCTAGGACTTGCCTTTGCCTTGATTTTATACCTCTTTGCACCTTGGTTGGCGGACCTTTCTGGAGTCGGTAAGGACTTGATCCCCATTATGCAAAGTCTAGCGTGGGCTGTCTTGATATTCCCATCTATGAGTGTTATCCGTGGATTTTTCCAAGGGATGAATAATCTTAAGCCCTATGCCATGAGCCAAATTGCTGAGCAGGTTATCCGTGTCATCTGGATGCTCTTAGCGACCTTTATTATCATGAAGCTAGGTTCAAAAGATTATCTATCAGCAGTCACCCAGTCTACCTTTGCGGCCTTTGTGGGAATGGTAGCCAGCTTTGCTGTCTTACTTTATTTCCTTTTTAAAGAAGGGATGCTTCAAAAAGTTTTTGAAACGCGAGATAAGATTGATAGCAAACACCTGTTAATGGATACGATTAAGGAAGCAATTCCGTTTATCTTGACTGGTTCGGCTATTCAGCTTTTCCAAATCTTGGACCAAATGACCTTTATCAATAGTATGAAGTGGTTTACCAACTACAGTAATGAAGACTTGGTTGTCATGTTTTCTTATTTCTCCGCCAATCCTAATAAAATCACCATGATTTTGATTTCGGTTGGAGTTTCGATTGGTAGCGTTGGGCTACCTCTCTTGACAGAGAACTATGTCAAGGGTGATTTGCCAGCGGCTTCTCGTCTCGTTCAAGATAGTATCACCATGCTCTTCTTATTCTTACTTCCAGCAACTGTTGGAGTAGTCATGGTTGGTGAACCTCTCTATACAGTCTTTTACGGTAAGCCAGATAGTTTGGCTATGGGCTTGTTTGTCTTTGCAGTCTTGCAGTCAACAATCCTAGGTTTGTACATGGTCTTGTCACCAATGCTTCAAGCCATGTTTAGAAATCGCAAGGCAGTTCTTTACTTTGTCTATGGATCCATTGCCAAAATTGTTCTACAATTACCATCGATAGCGATTTTCCATAGTTATGGTCCTTTAATTTCAACGACAATTGGTCTCATCATTCCAAATGTCTTGATGTACCGAGATATCTGTGAGGTGACAGGTGCACGTCGAAAGATTATTCTGAAGAGAACAATTTTAGTCACAATTTTGACTTTAGTCATGTTTATTCTGGTAGGCCTCTTACAATGGATTCTTGGATTTGTTTTCCATCCAACTGGACGTTTCTGGAGTTTCCTTTACGTTCTTCTAATCGGAACAATCGGTGGTGGTCTCTACGGAGTCATGTGTCTCTATACTCGTCTCTTGGATAAGGTTATTGGACAGGCAAAAGCGGACCATTTGCGAGAACGCTTGAAAATATCATAATAGTTTATAAATAAAATGAACAATTTGAACTTTCAACTCTAAAAAAGTTTAAATTGTTCATTTTTTATTTAAAAAATAGGATAAAATATAAAATTAGTAGAAAAAAATCTATAATTTGGTAAAAAATAGATAAAATTGCTTGACTAAAAAAAACAATAGCTGTATAATGATACAAATATTTAAATTTGGAGGTTCTGGAAATGAAAAAGTCTAAGGCAAAATATCTGACGCTGGCAGGCCTTGCCCTAAGTGCCGCTCTACTATTGGCGGCTTGTAGCAACTCAGCTAGTTCAACTAAAACATACAACTATGTCTATCCTAGCGATCCGTCTAGTTTGAACTATCTTGCAGAAAACCGTGCAACAACCAATGACATCGTTACCAATTTGGTAGATGGGTTGATGGAAAATGACCAATACGGTAACTACGTTCCATCCTTAGCAGAGGATTGGAGTGTTTCTCAGGACGGTTTGACATACACTTATAAACTTCGTAAAGATGCTAAGTGGTATACCTCTGAAGGTGAAGAATATGCTCCAGTAACTGCCCAAGATTTTGTAACTGGTTTGAAATATGCTGCTGATAAAAAATCCGAAGCTTTGTACCTGGTTCAAGATTCTGTAGCAGGTTTGGATGACTATATCAACGGGAAAACAACTGACTTTTCAACTGTCGGTGTTAAGGCGATTGACGACCAAACAGTTCAGTACACTTTGACACGACCAGAATCTTATTGGAATTCTAAAACAACATCAACCATTCTCTTCCCTGTCAATGCAGATTTCCTGAAATCAAAAGGGGATGATTTTGGTAAGGTGGATCCTTCTAGTATTTTGTACAATGGACCTTTTTTGATGAAATCCTTTGTTTCAAAATCTGTTATCGAATTCAAGAAAAATCCCAACTACTGGGATGAAAAAAATGTCTTTGTAGATGATGTGAAATTGGCCTATTATGATGGTAGTGACCAAGATGCACTAGCTCGTAACTTTGTAGAAGGAGTCTACAGCTACGCACGTCTCTATCCAAATAGCTCAAGCTTTGAAGGAATTAAAGAGAAGAACAAAGATAACATCATTTATAGTATGCAAACCGCAACTTCTTATTACTTGAACTTCAACTTGGACAGAAAATCTTATAACTTCACGTCTAAATCCTCAGATATCGAAAAGAAATCAACTCAAGAAGCAGTTCTGAATAAAAACTTTCGTCAAGCCTTCAACTATGCTTATAACCGTACAGCCTATGGAGCTCAATCTCAAGGGGAAGACGGAGCAACGAAGATTATTCGTAACCTGGTTGTACCTCCTACATTTGTAAGTATCAACGGGAAAGACTTTGGAGATGTTGTTTCAGAAAAGATGGTCAACTATGGCCAAGAATGGCAAGGAATCAACTTTGCAGATGCGCAAGACCCATACTACAATCCTGACAAGGCTAAGGCTAAGTTTGCAGAAGCTAAGAAAGAATTGGAAGCTAAGGGTGTGCAGTTCCCAATCCACTTGGATGTATCAGTTGACCAATCAGCTAAAAAAGGTGTACTTGAAGCAAGTTCTTTGAAACAATCCATCGAATCTGTCTTAGGGGCTGAGAATGTGGTTATCGATATCCAACAATTATCAACAGACGACTTTGATAACTCTAGCTACCTCGCTCAAACCGCAGCTCAAAAAGACTTTGACATCTATAATAGTGGTTGGAGTGCTGACTACTTGGATCCATCAAGTTATCTTGATATCTTAAATGTCAATAACGGTGGTATGTTGCAAAACATTGGTCTAGAACCAGGTGAGGTCAATGACAAGGCTAAGGCAGTTGGACTCGATACTTACACTCAAATGTTAGAAGAAGCGAACAAGGAGCAAGAACCAGCGAAGCGTTATGAAAAATATGCTGAAGTTCAAGCTTGGCTCGTTGATAGCGCCCTTGCAATTCCAAACGTTTCCCTTGGTGGAACACCGACCTTGAGAAAGACAGTTCCATTCTCATCACCATTCTCACAAGCTGGAAATAAGGGGGTGGAATCATACAAGTACCTCAAGTTGCAAGATAAGACTGTAACGGCTGATGAGTATGAAAAAGCTAGACAAAAATGGCTGAAAGAAAAAGAAGAATCTAATAAAAAAGCCCAAGAAGAATTAGCTAAACACATTAAATAATCAGTCTATTCAACAGGAAAAACGATAGTTTCTTAAGAAGCTATCGTTTTTATATAGTTTGAAACTATAACTAGCTCTTGAAAACAAGAAAACGAAGGATACAAAATAAGTGGTACAATAGTTACTATAGATTTGGAGGTAAAGTATGAGCAAATCATTTCACATCAACACAATTTTAGCACAAGCAGGTATCAAGTCAGATAAAGCGACAGGTGCTTTGGTAACACCAATTCACTTTTCAACGACTTATCAGCACCCAGAATTTGGTCAATCAACTGGATTTGACTATACCCGCACCAAAAATCCAACTCGTAGCAAGGCAGAGGAAGTTTTGGCAGCAATTGAATCAGCCCACTATGCTCTAGCAACTAGTTCAGGTATGTCTGCGATTGTGTTGGCCTTTAGCATTTTTCCAGTAGGAAGCAAGGTTTTGGCTGTTCGTGACCTTTACGGTGGTTCTTTCCGCTGGTTCAATCAAGTTGAGCAAGAAGGACGATTCCACTTTACCTATGCCAACACAGAAGAAGAGCTAATTGCCGAGCTAGAAAAGGATGTGGATGTACTTTATATCGAAACACCAACCAACCCTTTGATGTTGGAATTTAATATTGAAAAATTGTCAAAATTAGCTCATGCTAAGGGTGCTAAAGTTGTCGTTGACAATACTTTCTATAGCCCGATTTATCAACGCCCGATAGAAGAAGGAGCTGATATTGTCCTTCATTCGGCGACCAAATACCTTGCAGGTCATAATGATGTCTTGGCTGGGGTAGTTGTGACAGATAATGCTGATTTGTACGAAAAACTCTTTTATAATCTCAACACGACAGGGGCTGTCTTGTCACCATTTGATAGTTATCAATTGATTCGTGGTCTCAAGACCTTGTCACTTCGTATGGAGCACTCAACAGCTAATGCTCAAGAGATTGTAGCCTTTTTGGAACAATCACCTGCAGTCAAAGAAGTCTTGTATACAGGTCGTGGGGGAATGATTTCCTTTAAAGTGGCGGATGAAAAGCGTATCCCTCATATCTTAAACACTTTGAAAGTATTCTCTTTTGCTGAAAGCCTGGGTGGTGTTGAAAGTCTAATTACATATCCAACTACTCAAACCCATGCAGACATTCCTGCAGAGGTTCGTCATTCTTATGGATTAACAGATGACCTTTTACGCTTGTCTATTGGTATTGAGGATGCGAGAGATTTGATTGAAGATTTGCGTCAAGCTTTGGAAGGATAAGACTATGGGAAAATATGATTTTACGACTTTGCCCAATCGTTTTGGACATCATACCTACAAATGGAAAGAAGCAGAGACTGACCGTCAAGTATTGCCAGCCTGGATTGCTGATATGGACTTTGAAGTGTTACCTGAGATTCGTCAGACTGTCCATGACTATGCAGAGCAATTAGTCTATGGCTATACTTATGCCAGTGAAGAGTTAACTAAGGAAGTTCAAAAGTGGGAAGCGACACAACACGGTTACCACTTTGACAAAGAGGCTCTTGTCTTTATCGAGGGTGTGGTACCAGCCATCTCAACAGCTATTCAAGCCTTTACAAAAGAAGGCGAGGCAGTTCTGATTAACACACCAGTTTACCCACCTTTTGCTCGCAGCATTAAGCTCAATAATCGTAGACTAATCACCAACTCTCTAGTAGAAAAAGACGGACTTTTTGAGATTGATTTTGATCAATTGGAGAAAGACTTTGTTGAAGAGGATGTAAAACTTTACGTTCTTTGCAATCCTCATAATCCTGGTGGACGTGTTTGGGAAAAAGAAGTCTTAGAGAAGATTGGACAACTTTGTCAAAAACATGGAGTTTTGTTGGTGTCTGATGAGATTCACCAAGATTTGGCCTTGTTTGGGAACAAGCACCAGTCATTCAATACGGTAAATGAAGATTTTAAAGAATTTTCACTGATTTTAAGCAGCGCTACCAAGACCTTCAACATTGCTGGAACAAAGAATTCCTATGCTATCATCGAGAATCCTAAGTTAAGAGTTGCTTTTCAAAAGCGCCAGCTGGCTAATAATCAACATGAAATCTCAGGGTTGGGATATTTGGCAACAGAAGCAGCCTATCGCTCTGGTGAAGATTGGTTAACAGAACTCAAAGAACTGATTGAGAAACACATCAATTATGTCGTCGATGTGTTTGGTAAAGAAACTAAGATCAAGGTCATGAAACCTCAAGGGACCTATCTCATTTGGCTTGATTTTTCAGCCTACGATATTAGTGATGAAGAATTAAGAAGCCTTTTAAGAGACGAAGCCAAGGTTATCCTGAACAGAGGCTTGGACTTTGGTGAAGAAGGAGCCCTCCACGCTCGCTTAAATGTAGCCATGCCGACATCTGTCTTGGAAGAAGTCTGCCAACGAATCATTGCTACTTTCGCTAAATTTTAACAA
This sequence comes from Streptococcus sp. 27098_8_91, assembly GCF_041432385.1. Classification (NCBI taxonomy): domain Bacteria; kingdom Bacillati; phylum Bacillota; class Bacilli; order Lactobacillales; family Streptococcaceae; genus Streptococcus; species Streptococcus sp. 27098_8_91. Next base: position 266,176 of record NZ_JAPVZN010000001.1, on the reverse strand, counting down.
GCTAGCCTTTTAGGAGAAAAGTACTCCTAGAAGGCTATTTTCGTAAGAAGAAATGTGGTATAATTAAGAGATAAAGTAAAGGGGAAAATATGGCTAAATTGATTCCAGGGAAGCTTCGAATGGAGGGAGCTCAACTCTACGAAACTAGTCAGATTGAAATTATCAAAGAGAAAGATCATCGCCTCTATGCGCGTGTAGCAGATGAAGAAATTCGCTATAGCTTAGATGATGATTTGGTTTTTTGTGCTTGTGATTTTTTCCAAAAAAGAGGGTTCTGTGTGCATTTGGCAGCACTAGAGCATTACCTGAAAAATAATCACATTGGTCAGGAACTCTTGGGAAATCTGGAAAATGTGCACGAACAGAAAGAAGAAGTTGAAACTCAGGTTACTTTTGGAGGAAAGTTTTTAGAATCCATTCAAATTCCTAGTCTTTCTGAAATCTATCAGTTGTCTGCTCAAGGGCAGATTGAAGCAGGGACTAATCGCATTATTTGGACTTTGAGAGTCGGTCTTATCCAGACGCAGAAATTTTATGTAATCCGAGATATTCCCCTTTTTCTGAAGGTTTTAGAAACTAGTAAACCCTACATGATTGGAAAGTTATATGAAACTTCCTTGAATATTCGTCAGTTTGATGAAAGTAGCCAATTTGTTCTGAATTTCCTTCAGGGAATTGTAGAAGATGAGGTTGAAAATGCCCTCTTTTTCCAAAATCAAGGTCGTCATCTCTATTTCCCGCTGTCTTTTTTTGAGCAGGGTGTTAGTCTGCTGATGGGCTTAGATGAATTCCAATTTGACCATCAGATTTCAAGCTATCCTCATCTTGTATTTCAAGATTTTGATGGTCAAGCAGGCTTATTTACCTTTCAAATTGAAGAAAAATCCAACTATTATGAGATGGAAATTTTTCAACAGGTAGGGCTTAATTCGTTTTATAAGGGACAAGTCTTGTTTACTAAAGGTACATTTTATCTTCTGTCAAAAGAACAAGCTAGACTTATAGAAAAATTAAAAAAAGTATCTATCGATAAAAGTGGTAGAAAGATTTTACAATTTGATACTAGTGATCGAGATCTTTTAGCTTCGACCTTGTCGCAGTTTAAAGACATAGGAGAGGTAAAAGCCCCTGATGCGCTTCAAATTCAGTCTTTCCGTCCTTCTTTCTACATGGAAGGAGAAGAGGACGGTTCTATCCGTTTGGATATGCAGTTTCAGTATGAAACTTGCTTAGTAACAAATCGCAATGAACTAGAGAGTCTTCCTTTTGCTAGTGATATTCAACTAGAGAAAGAGATTTTTCAACTAGCTCTATCTGCAGGATTTGAAGCTGACTTTCGTTCTTGGCGTCAAAACCTCAAGGCTGAAGCAGTCTATGCTTTCTTTCATGAGACGCTACCAGCTTTTGAAGCACTTGGAGAATTAAAGATTTCTGAGAGCTTGCAAGACCTTTATCAGGTTCAGAAGCCTCAAGTTCACATCTCATCCAAGGGAAGCCTATTAGAAATTCAATTTGATTTTCAAAATATAGATCAAGAAGAAATCGATCGAGCGATGAAAGCTCTAGTTGAGAAGCAGGATTATTACATCAGCTCTTCGAATCAGGTTTACTATTTCGATGATCAGACCAAGCGTATCCGTCAGAATTTAGAAGAATTAGGGATAGAGGACCTACAAGATGGAGCTTTTCGAGTTCGTAAATCCCTAGCTTATACTCTATCTCATCTATTTAAGGACCAGGATCAAATTTCTTTCACCGAAGAATTTCGCAATCTGGCCCATGATTTGACGCATTCAGAAGATTTTCCGATGAAAGAGCTGAATATCCAAGCAGAACTTAGAGACTATCAGAAAAAGGGAATTCAGTGGCTTCAAATGCTTCACCATTATGGCTTTGGTGGGATTTTAGCAGATGATATGGGACTTGGGAAGACCTTGCAAACTATCGCCTTTTTAAGTAGTCAGGTTCAAGCAGATACTAGTGTCCTAATCCTTGCTCCGTCTGGCTTAATCTATAACTGGGCTGATGAATTTCAAAAGTTTGCTCCAGATTTGGATGTCGCGGTAGTGCATGGTTTAAAATCTCATCGAGAGTCAATTTTGGCAGAAAATCATCAGATTTATGTGACAAGCTATGCTACTTTCCGTCAAGATAGTGAAATTTATCGAGACCTATCTTTTGATTTTCTTTTTCTAGATGAAGCTCAAGTCATGAAAAATGCACAAACGAAGATTGCTCAAAGTTTACGACGATTTGTGGTTCCATCTGTCTTTGCACTATCAGGAACACCGATTGAAAACCATCTGGGAGAACTTTGGTCAATTTTTCAGATTGTCTTACCAGGCCTCTTACCTGCTAAGAAGGAGTTTATGAAACTATCAACTGAGAGAGTGGCTCAATTTATCAAACCCTTTGTCATGAGACGTAAGAAAGAAGAGGTTTTGACAGAGTTGCCTGACTTGATTGAAGTTGTCTATAAGAATGAACTGGAGGATCAACAAAAAGCTATCTATCTTGCTCAACTGCAACAGATGCAGGATCGTCTGGGACAGGTAAGCGATTCGGAATTTCAACGAAATCGCGTCGAAATTTTGACTGGTCTCATGCGTCTGCGTCAGATTTGTGATACACCTGCGCTCTTTATGGAGGACTACCAAGGAGAGAGCGGGAAACTGGATAGTTTACGAGATTTGCTGGTTCAGATTGCTGAAGGTGGGCATCGTGTACTTATCTTCTCACAATTTAGAGGTATGCTGGATCAGATTGAGCAAGAGCTGCCTGACTTAGGCTTGAATTCCTTTAAAATTACAGGTTCAACACCTTCACAAGAACGTCAGGAAATGACCAAGGCCTTTAACCAAGGAGAGCGCGATGTATTTTTAATTTCCCTAAAGGCTGGCGGGGTCGGTCTCAATCTCACTGGTGCCGATACAGTCATTTTAGTAGACTTATGGTGGAATCCTGCAGTTGAATCGCAGGCTATCGGTCGCGCACATCGTATGGGGCAAGAGCAAGCTGTTGAAGTTTATCGTCTTGTGACTCGAGGTACAATTGAAGAAAAGATTCAAGAATTACAAGAGAAAAAGAAAAATCTTGTTTCTGAAATCTTGGATGGAACAGAGTCTCGTGGCAGTCTGAGTCTAGCTGAAATACGAGAAATTTTAGGGATTTCATGAGCCTATACTTGAAAAATCAAGACATTACGCTATAATGGAGTATTGAAAGGAAATAAATATGACACAAAAACGATTTCCAATAGTGGCAGATGATGAAGTCATGTTGACAGAAATGCCAGTTATGAATCTCTATGATGAGTCTGATTTCATCAGTAATATAAAAGGTGATTACCAAGACAAAAACTACTTGGAATGGTCTCCAATCACTGAAGACAAAAAGCAAGAGGAAGCCAAGCCTCTTGTAAAATCGATTGAGAAAAAAGAAAAATCCTATGCTGAATTAGCGCGTGAAGAAGCTCGCGCGGATTTGAAAAAGAAGCGATCGGCTCGATATTTGACTCAGGATGTAAGTCATACGAGACGTCAACCGAAGACAAGCCATGTGCGTCCAGCAAATCAACCGACAGCACCTTTTCAAAAGGAAAATCCAGGAGAATTTGCGAAATATAGTCAGAAGTTAGGTCAGTCTCACTATATTTTGGCAGAAACAGTTTCTCAAGTGGAACATCCAATTTCAGATGGTGAGACAAGTCATTCCAAGAAAAACAATTATGACTTTTTAAAGAAAAGCCAAATTTATAACAAAAAAAGTAAACAAAAAGAACAAGAACGTCAAGTGGCCCAAGAGCTTAACTTGACTAGAATGAGCGAATAGAGGGGAAGAAAATGGCAAAAACCTATCATTTTATCGGAATCAAGGGATCAGGTATGAGTGCCTTGGCTTTGATGTTGCACCAAATGGGGCATAAAGTTCAAGGTTCTGACGTTGAAAAGTACTACTTTACACAACGTGGACTAGAGCAAGCAGGGATTACAATTTTACCTTTTGATGAAAAAAATCTTCAAGGTGACTTAGAAATTATCGCTGGTAATGCCTTCCGTCCAGATAACAATGTTGAAATTGCTTATGCGGACCAAAATGGTATCAGCTATAAACGTTATCATGAGTTTCTTGGTAGTTTTATGCGTGACTTTATCAGTATGGGAGTTGCTGGTGCACACGGTAAGACTTCAACAACTGGTATGCTTTCTCACGTCTTGTCACACATTACTGACACTAGCTACTTGATCGGAGATGGTACAGGTCGTGGTTCTGCAAATGCCAAGTATTTTGTCTTTGAATCAGACGAGTATGAGCGCCATTTCATGCCATATCACCCAGAGTACTCTATCATCACTAACATTGATTTTGACCACCCTGACTATTTCACAAGCTTGGAAGATGTCTTCAACGCCTTCAATGATTATGCCAAACAAATTACCAAAGGTTTATTTGTCTACGGTGAAGATGCTGAGTTGCGTAAGATTACGGCTAATGCTCCAATTTATTATTACGGTTTTGAAGCAGACAACAATGACTTTGTAGCCAGCGATTTACTTCGTTCTACAACAGGTTCAACCTTTACCGTTCACTTCCGTGGTCAAGAGTTGGGCCAATTCCATATTCCAACTTTCGGTCGCCACAATATCATGAATGCCACAGCAGTAATTGGTTTGCTTTATACTGCTGGCTTTGATTTGAATTTAGTGCGTGAACACTTGAAGACTTTTGGTGGAGTGAAACGTCGCTTTACAGAAAAGATTGTCAATGACACTGTTATCATCGATGATTTTGCTCACCATCCAACTGAAATCGTAGCGACTCTTGATGCTGCACGTCAAAAATACCCAAGCAAGGAAATCGTGGCTATCTTCCAACCGCATACTTTTACTCGTACCATCGCCTTGTTGGATGATTTTGCCCAAGCCTTGAATCAGGCTGATGCAGTTTACCTCGCACAAATCTACGGTTCAGCTCGTGAGGTGGACCATGGTGATGTCAAGGTAGAAGACCTTGCCAATAAAATCAACAAGAAACATCAAGTTATCACAGTTGAAAATGTTTCTCCACTCCTAGACCATGACAATGCTGTCTATGTTTTCATGGGAGCTGGCGATATCCAAACTTATGAATATTCATTCGAACGTCTCTTGTCTAATTTGACAAGCAATGTTCAGTAAGGAAGATCATGGAATTTCCAATTAAAATCAGGGAAGCACAGCAATCAGATATAAATCAGATTTGCTTGATACAAGAAAGTATTTCAAACTCCATAGAAATAATGAATAGAGAAATAATAGAAGAACGTATCCGCAACCATGCGGGTACGTTTCTCTTAGCTAGCCTGGATGATCAAGGGATTGCCTATATCACTGCGACGACACCTCCTATTCCCTCTTTAAGAAAATGGATGCTTGAGATCGGAGATGAGGAATTCATTAGTGAGAACGCAATCATCCTTGAAGATTTAGCTGTTCATCCAGATTACCAGGGGCAAGGCTTTGGAACCTTGTTGCTAGCAGCTTTGAAGGAAGTTACCCGTCAGCAAAATAGACCAGGTATTTATCTGCTTTGTGAGGATGAGTTGCTGGCCTACTTTGAAATGAATGGATTTGTGGAACAAGGGATCGTAGATGGAGAAAGGAGCAGTGAAGTTGCCTTTCTCATGCGATGGCATAATCCCTATTATCAGGAGGAACTATGATTATTAGACCAGCTAGATTGACAGATTTAGATCGTATCTTTGAAATTGAGCTAGAAAATTTTTCAATTGAAGAAGCCATTCCTCGTCCTGTTTTTGAAGCTCATCTGAAGGAAATTAAGACTAGTTTTTTAGTGGCTGAAAAAGAGGGGGAAATACTAGGCTATATTGAGGGACCAGTAGTTCCTCATCGACATTTACAAGACCAGTCCTTTACAGAAGACATTAAAGATTACAGCCGTCAAAAAGGTGGCTATATCTCTGTGACTTGTCTATCCATTGCTAAGAAAGCTCAAGCTTTGGGTGTCGGACGAAAATTATTGACCGCTTTAAAAGATCTCGCTCTTGAGCGTGAGGGAATCAATCTAACCTGCCATGACTATCTTATTGGCTATTATGAGAAACATGGTTTTGTGAATGAAGGAAAATCCAAGTCGACTTTTGCTGGTGAAGAATGGTATGATATGGTCTGGGAAAACACGAATTAGGCATCAGAAAGGCATCTATGGTTGCTTTTCTTTAGTTTTTGAGATATAATATTATAGATTATCAACAAGGAGGTAATACCTTTGAGCGAAAATTCTCGAGAAGAAGAAAAGTTAAGTTTTAAAGAACAAATTTTACGAGACTTAGAAAGATTGAAAAGAGAAGAAGAGGTTAACGCTACCGAGAGTGGTAAGGATGAGCTTTTCTCTGATTTCAGTAATCTTTCAAAGACAGATGAATTAGTGAAAGAGCCGTCTGTAGAAGACTTGATGGAAGATTCAGTTTCACTAGTGGATGAACTATTTGCTAATGCTCCAACAGTTCCACCACGTCCATCTTTGTCATCAGAAGAACCAGTTGAACCAGCTGTAGTTCCAGAAAAAGTTACACCTGCAGAACCAGCTGTGGCTCCAGAAAAAGTTACACCTGCAGAACCAGCTGTAGTTCCAGCAGAAGTTACACCTGCAGAATCTGCAGTAGCTACAGAACCAGTAGTACCTACTGTAGATCGAGTTGAATCTCATGTGCCTGCTCAGCCGGTTCAAGAAGAGAAAGAGTTCAATGCTAATTCGACAAGGATTCCAGTTTCTTATCGTACGAATCAGGCCAAACCAAGTCCTGCTCGAAAGAATATTAAACCTCAACCGAAACCAACAGTTCTTGCAAAAGAAACTCCAAGTCAAGAACCAGTTGCTCCAGTTGAAACTAGAACGGAGCTTCCTAGAAGAAGTCGTAAAGAATCAGTGAAACCAATCAAGAAAAAGAAAAAATCACGCTTGAAAGGATTTTTCATAACAGTATTTGTTTTATTGATTTTACTAGGTGTGGGTGGATTCTTTGGTTACCGTTATGTCGAATCTGCACTCCAACCGGTTGATGCTAATTCAAAACAGTATGTTACGGTTCAGATTCCAGAAGGGGCCAATCTTCAGCAAATTGGTGATACCTTAGAAAAATCTGAATTGGTAAAACACGGTTTTATCTTTAGCCTTTATGCTAAGTATAAAGACTACAATGATTTGAAATCTGGTTACTATAATTTGCAAAAGAGCATGAGTACAGATGATATCATCAAAGAATTGCAAAAGGGTGGAACGCCTCAACCTCAAGAAGTTGCACTTGCAAATCTTACAATCCCTGAAGGATATACCCTTGATCAAATCGCACAAACAGTTGGTCAGCTTCAAGGAGACTTTAAAGAACCTTTGACTGCTGATGCCTTCTTGGCAAAAGTGCAAGATGAAACCTTCATCTCTCAATTAGTTGCTAAGTACCCAACCCTTCTCGGAAGTCTACCAACTAAAGAAAGTGGTGTTCGTTATCGTTTAGAAGGGTACCTATTCCCAGCAACTTATGCTATCAAAGAAAGCACAACTATTGAAAGCTTGATTGATGAAATGGTGGCAACTATGGACAAAAACTTGTCAGCACATTACACTGCAATCAAAGAAAAGAACTTGACAGTGAATGAACTCCTCACCATCGCATCACTTGTGGAAAAAGAAGGATTGAAAACTGACGATCGCAAACTGATCGCTGGAGTCTTCTATAATCGTTTGAACCTTGGTATGCCACTTCAAAGTAACATTGCTATTCTCTATGCAGAAGGTAAGCTAGGACAAAATATTAGCTTGGCAGATGATGCAGCAATTGATACAACAATCAATTCACCGTATAATGATTATACGAACCTTGGCTTAATGCCTGGCCCAGTAGACAGTCCAAGTCTGGATGCAATTGAAGCAAGTATCAATCAAACTAAGAGCGACTATCTCTACTTTGTAGCCAACGTACAAGATGGTAAGGTTTACTTTGCAACGACACGAGAAGAACATGATCGAAACGTTGCAGAGCATGTCAACAGTAAACTGACACAATCAAGCAGTTCAAACTAACTCTTAGAACAAGATTTGCTATTAAATCCGTGAGTGTAGAAGAGAAACTCTCTTTTTACGGGAATAGCAAGTCACACCAGTCTTTCCGCTATGATTAGAAACGCCTGAAATTCACAAGTTTTAGGCGTTCGGAAATTACGAAAGTAAAAACTTACCTCTTATTTGAACCTGAGTCTAGAAGTGATAGAATCATTAGGTTTAGGCACAGATTTTAAAAGGTCGATACTGACTAAAATCATTCAAGGAAAGCTTTAAAAAGACTTTGTCTTCATTGTAAAATTATGTGGTTTACCACATAATTTTGCTTTACTACCTAAAGAAATTTAAATTTAATCAAAAGAAAGTTGAGAAAAATGGCAGAAAAAACATATCCAATGACCCTTGAAGAAAAGGAAAAACTCGAAAAAGAATTAGAAGAGTTGAAACTAGTTCGTCGTCCAGAAGTTGTAGAACGCATCAAGATTGCGCGTTCATACGGTGACTTGTCAGAAAATAGTGAGTATGAAGCAGCTAAGGACGAGCAAGCCTTCGTTGAAGGACAAATCTCTAGCTTGGAAACAAAAATCCGTTATGCTGAGATTGTCAATAGCGATGCGGTTGCTCAAGATGAAGTTGCTATCGGGAAAACAGTAACTATCCAAGAAATTGGTGAAGACGACGAAGAAGTATATATCATCGTGGGATCAGCGGGTGCAGATGCCTTTGCAGGTAAAGTATCAAATGAAAGCCCAATTGGGCAAGCCTTGATTGGTAAGAAAACAGGTGATACTGCTACGATTGAAACACCTGTAGGAAGCTATGATGTTAAAATCTTAAAAGTAGAAAAAACAGTTTAATAGGAATGAAAAGAAGGAGTAGATATAGGGAAAGCGTTTCCCATTACTCCTTTTCTTAATTCTAAAAACTAGAGGAGACTATATGAATTCAGAAAATAAGCACAAAAAGAAAAATAAAATGGAACGTGGGTTAACCAATCGCCATGTTCAGGTTATGGCGATTGCAGGAACAATTGGAACAGGACTGTTTCTAGGAGCTGGACGTTCTATTAGTTTGACAGGTCCGTCAATCGTCTTGGTCTATATGATTACGGGTGGTTTTATGTATCTTATGATGCGTGCTATCGGGGAAATGTTGTACCAAGATCCGGAGCAACATACCTTTATCAACTTTATTACTCGTTATCTAGGTCAGGGTTGGGGTTACTTCTCAGTCTGGTCTTACTGGCTCTCAGTAGTCTTTATCGGTATGGCTGAGATTACAGCTATTGCTCACTATGTTCAGTTTTGGTTTCCATCCTGGCCATCTTGGTTGATCCAGGTTGTATTTCTGACAATACTCGGCTTGGTGAATTTGATTGCCGTTAAAATCTTTGGTGAAGTAGAATTTTGGTTTGCTATGATCAAAATCGTGGCCATTCTCGCTATGATTGCAACAGGGGTCTTTCTTGTTTTGACCGGTTTTGAAACTCCATATGGTTCAGCAAGTCTCGCTAATATTAGTGAGCAGTTCTCACTTTTCCCAAATGGTGCTATGAACTTTGTCATGGCCTTCCAGATGGTTTTCTTTGCTTACTTAATGATTGAATTTATCGGTGTTACCACATCTGAAACCAAGGATCCAAGAAAAGTCTTGCCTAAGGCTGTTAAGGAAATTCCCTTGCGAATTATCTTTTTCTACGGTGGAGCTCTCTTAGCAATCATGTCTATTATTCCTTGGCGTGAGCTTTCTGCAGCAGATTCACCATTTGTAACGGTATTTGAACTTGTTGGTCTTAAGTGGGCAGCGGCCTTGATTAACTTTGTAGTTTTGACTTCAGCTGCATCAGCCTTGAATTCAACCCTTTACTCAACAGGTCGTCATTTGTACCAAATTGCCCATGATTCACCAAATCATTTCTTGAAAGCTATTAAGGCAGACACACTCTCACGCCACAACGTTCCTCAGAATGCTATCATTGCTTCTGCCGTATTGATTGGTTTTGCAGCCTTCATCAATGTCCTTCCAGGCGTATCAGATGCCTTTGCTTTGATTACGGCTTCTTCATCAGGTGTTTATATCGCCATCTACATCTTGATCATGGTAGCCCATCTCAAATATCGTAAGTCTAAAGACTTTATGGCAGATGGCTATCTTATGCCTCAATATCGCTTGCTAAATCCTCTGACTATGCTCTTCTTTATCTTTGTATTTGGAACTCTCTTCTTACAAGAGTCAACTGTAATGGGAGCTAGAGGTTCAGCTATCTGGATTGTTGCATTTGGTATTTACAGCCAATGGAAGTTTAGAAAATAAGTTATATTCTCATCAACTCAGGTTGGTGAGTTTTTTTAAGTTTGACAGTTCTTCAAAATAGGAATATAATCAAGGCATAAGTGTCTTTGAGGAGGTTTTGATGCACATTAGATTGGAGAATACAGAGTCTCAGAAAGCACAGGAGATAGGGAATTTGATTCGCTCCTATAATCGTTCCAAAAGGGAAGCAGCTGAATGTGAGCCACTAAACCTTTATGTCGAAGATGAACATGGTCAACTCCTGGCTGGTTTAGTAGCAGAGACCTTTGGAAATTGGCTAGAAATCGAGTATTTATTTGTGAAAGAGGAGTTGCGAGGACAAGGAATCGGCTCCCAACTATTGCAGCAAGCAGAGAGTGAAGCTAAAAAGAGAAACTGTCGCTTTGCTTTTGTGAATACGTATCAATTTCAAGCGCCAGCCTTTTATCAGAAGTATGACTATAAGGAAGTTTTTACATTGAAGGATTATCCATACACTGGACAAAGGCACTATTATCAAAAAGATTTATAACATAAAAATAGAGATTGAAGTAAAGATTGCTATTCGATTAACAATAGAGGTGGATAATGGATATTATACTAGACATGGGAAATGTTTTATTAGAATGGAATAAGGATAAGATTTTGAAAGCTGTAGCTAAAACTCAGAAAGATTATCTAATTTTAGACAAGGCTATTTTTCAGTCGGGGCTCTGGGAAAGATTGGACCTGGGGACCTTGACTCGAGAAGAATTGGTTGATAAGGTTCTTTCTATGATAGGGGATTGCTATCAGAAAAAGGTTGAAGAAGTCATTTGGAATTGGCCAGCCTATATCGATATTTACATGGAAGTCTTTCCGCTGCTTGCACGTTTAAAGGAAAAAGGTCATCGTATTTTTGTTTTGTCAAATACATCACCAGTTTTTTATGAATTATTGAAAGACCAACTATCTCCTTTAAATGGAATCTTAGATGGTTTCGTCCTTTCCTGTGATATCAAGGTCATCAAACCTGATCGAAAAATGTTTGAAGAAATCCTCCATAAATATCAGTTGGACCCAGCAAATTGTGTCTTTCTTGATGATATAGCAGACAACACTAAGATGGCTGAAAGTTTAGGTATCAAAGCCTATCAAGTAAAACACAGAAGCGATATCGTAGATATTTTACCAAGATTTGAATAAACATAAAAGTCTCTATCATATAGGTGGTAGAGATTTTTTGTTAAAAAAATCGCACAAAATGAAAGATATATATTGCATAATGTAAAATATATGATATAATGAACTTAGAAAGAATCGCGACTTTTAAAATTAAGGAGGAGGTAAGAAGTGGCTAAGAATTTAAAATTAAAACTCGCTCGAGTAGAGCGAGATATGACACAGGGTGATTTGGCAGAAGCTGTGGGTGTCACTAGGCAGACTATCGGCTTGATAGAAGCTGGGAAATACAATCCCTCGCTTTCGCTTTGCCAGTCTATTTGCAGATGCTTAGGCAAAACTCTAGACCAATTATTTTGGGAGGAAGAAGATGAAAAATAGATTTTATTATTACCAATTATTAGATGAAAGAGAAGAGCAACTGATGAATAAAGCGGGGGCTGAAAGTTTCTATATCTCTATAGCTTTCTTGCTTTTATCTTATATGATTACAGTATTAGCACCAAGTCTTTTTAATCCGAGAATGATTCTCATCATTATCATTATTGGAACTTCTTACTTTTTCGGCCGTGCTCGAGATTTGGGTGTGAACTACTATAGTCGTTTTCATTTTACAATTATAGGGTGTTTGCTGGTAACTCTCGCTATTACGACTCTTTTGATGTTGCAGAATTATCAATTCAATATCGAAATTTATCAGCACAATCCTCTGAACGTTAAATACTTGTCTGCTTGGGCAATTACTTATGTTATTTACCTTCCTTGGGTTTTTATTGGCAATCTAGGTCTGAAGAGCTATGGCGAATGGGCTCAGAAAAAATTTGAGCAAGACATGGATGAACTGGAGAGTGGAGAATAGCTTGTTACTCTTTTCTCAATCCAGCTAAAATGTGATATAATAGTATTAATTTATGAGAAAAGAAGAAAGATTTTCATCTTTTTGCAAATAAGGAAGAAGGACAGTATATGTACCAAGATGACAGTTTAACATTGCACACAGATTTGTATCAGATTAACATGATGCAGGTTTACTTCGACCAAGGGATTCATAACAAGAAAGCGGTTTTTGAAGTTTATTTCCGCCAACAACCTTTTAAAAACGGTTATGCTGTATTTGCAGGTTTGGAACGAATTGTGAAATACCTTGAAAACTTGCGTTTCTCAGATAGCGATATTGCTTATTTGGAATCACTTGGCTATCATGGCGCCTTCTTGGAATATCTCCGTCATCTCAAGTTGGAATTGACTGTACGTTCTGCTCAAGAAGGGGATTTGGTATTTGCCAATGAACCGATTGTTCAAGTGGAAGGTCCTTTGGCTCAGTGTCAATTGGTTGAAACAGCTCTCTTGAACATCGTCAACTTTCAAACCTTGATTGCGACTAAGGCTGCTCGTATTCGTTCAGTCATTGAAGATGAGCCTTTGATGGAGTTCGGTACACGTCGTGCTCAAGAAATGGATGCAGCTATCTGGGGAACGCGCGCCGCTGTCATTGGTGGTGCCAATGGGACTAGTAATGTACGTGCTGGTAAGCTCTTTGGAATTCCTGTACTAGGGACTCACGCTCACGCCTTGGTACAAGTCTATGGGAATGACTATCAGGCTTTCAAGGCGTATGCCTCAACGCACAAAAACTGTGTCTTCCTAGTGGATACCTACGATACTCTTCGTATCGGTGTTCCAGCAGCGATTCAGGTTGCTCGTGAACTGGGTGACAAGATTAATTTTCTTGGTGTCCGCATTGATTCTGGAGATATCGCCTATATTTCTAAAAAAGTTCGTCAGCAACTGGACGAGGCAGGATTTACGGATGCCAAAATCTATGCATCCAATGACCTTGATGAAAATACCATCCTTAACCTCAAGATGCAAAAAGCTAAGATTGATGTCTGGGGTGTAGGAACTAAGCTCATCACAGCCTATGACCAACCAGCACTTGGGGCAGTATATAAGGTTGTTGCCATTGAAGATGAAAATGGTCAGATGCGCAGTACTATCAAACTTTCAAACAATGCAGAGAAGGTTTCAACACCAGGTAAGAAACAAGTTTGGCGTATCACCAGCCGTGAAAAAGGCAAGTCAGAAGGCGATTACATTACCTATGATGGTGTCGATGTTGCTAGCATGACTGAAATCAAGATGTTCCATCCAACCTATACTTACATCAAGAAAACTGTCCGTAATTTTGATGCTGTTCCTCTCTTGGTAGACATTTTCAAGGAAGGTAAGCTAGTCTATGATTTACCAAGTTTACCTGAAATTCAAGCCTATGCTCGTAAGGAATTTGACAAGCTCTGGGACGAATACAAGCGTGTTCTGAACCCACAACATTACCCTGTCGATTTGGCTCGTGATGTATGGCAAGATAAGATGGACTTGATTGATAAGATGCGTAAGGAAGCTCTAGGTGAAGGAGAAGAAGAATGAGTTTGCAAGAGACCATTATCCAAGAACTGGGAGTTAAACCAGTGATTGATGCCCAGGAAGAAATCCATCGTTCGATTGACTTTTTGAAAAGATACTTGAAAAAACATCCTTTTTTAAAGACATTTGTCTTAGGAATTTCTGGGGGACAGGACTCGACCTTGGCAGGACGCTTGGCTCAACTAGCCATGGAAGAAATGCGAGCTGAAACTGGTGATGATTCTTATAAATTTATAGCGGTTCGCCTGCCTTATGGAATTCAAGCAGATGAGGATGACGCTCAAAAATCCCTAGCTTTTATCCAGCCAGATGTGAGTTTGGTGGTCAATATCAAAGATTCTGTAGATGCAATGGCAGCGGCAGTAGAGGCTACTGGTAGTCCAATGTCAGACTTTAATAAAGGGAATATCAAGGCTAGAAGCCGGATGATTGCCCAATATGCACTCGCAGGAGCTCATAGTGGAGCAGTTATTGGTACTGACCATGCTGCAGAAAATGTCACAGGTTTCTTTACCAAATTTGGTGACGGCGGTGCAGATATCCTTCCTCTCTATCGCCTCAATAAACGTCAAGGAAAACAACTCTTGCAGGAACTTGGAGCTGATCCAGCCCTCTATGAGAAAGTACCAATCGCAGACCTAGAAGAAGAGAAACCAGGATTGGCAGATGAAGTAGCCTTGGGAGTCACTTACAATGAAATCGATGATTACCTCGAAGGTAAGCAAGTAAGCCAAGAAGCCCAAGCAACCATTGAAAAATGGTGGTATAAAGGCCAACACAAACGCCACTTACCAATCACAGTGTTTGATACGTTTTGGGAGTAAAAAAGTCCGGGGGACTTTTTTAGCCCGAGCCTGAAAATAAAAAAGCGAGGTTGAATTATGAAATCCATAGGTACAAAGACATTACATACTGAACGGTTGCTATTGCGACGCTTTTGTGAAACTGATGCTCAAGCCATGTTTGAAAATTGGGCTTCTAGTCTAGATAATCTAACCTATGTTACTTGGGATCCTCATCCAAATGTTGATTTTACAAAGAACTCAATAAGAACTTGGGTAGCATCCTATGACAATCCAAATTACTACAAATGGGCCATTAGTCTCAAAGAAAATCCAGAATATGTCATTGGAGATATTAGTCTGGTCAGTGTGGATGAAGAAAACTCTAGCTGTGAAGTCGGATATATCTTAGGGATGGACTACTGGGGACGAGGACTCATGACAGAAGCCTTGAAGGCAGTTTTATCATACTGTCTAGATGAGATTGGATTTGAAGAGGTTGATGCTTGCTATGTAAGTCTAAACCCAGCATCTGGTCGTGTTATGGAAAAGGCGGGTATGACTTTTTGGAAGACGATTCCAAATGCAGTTGAACGAAAAGGTTATATAGCCGATAAAATTTATTATCAAATCAAAAAATAAGATGGAAAAGAATAACTTTTCCATCTTATTTTTTGTAATATACTTTTTAATCAAAATAAAGCAAGTCTTTGCTGGTACTTGTAAAGAGGTCGAAGCCATCCTTCGTAACAACACCGCAGTCCTCGATACGAACACCGACTTTACCAGGGATATAGATACCAGGTTCAACAGAGAAGCACATGCCTTCTTCGATAACCATGTCGTTTCCTTCCATGATAGATGGGAATTCGTGGACATCCATACCGATACCATGACCGAGACGGTGATTGAAGTACTCACCATAGCCAGCTTTTTCGATAACTTCACGGGCAGCACGGTCTACTTCATGCGCAGTGACACCAGGTTTGATAAAATCAAGGGCAGCTTGTTGGGCTTCAAGAGTCAAGTTGTAAATGTCTTTCTTGAATTGGTCAGGTTTACCAACAGCGACTGTACGAGTCATATCTGATGCATAACCATTCACCATTACACCGAGGTCAAAGAGGAGAAGGGCATTGTTTTCAACCTTGTTAGCTCCAGGAATACCGTGTGGATTTGCAGCGTTATCACCTGTCAAAACCATAGTATCAAAACTCATCTCATAGCCTTCGCGTTTCATGGCAAAATCAATCTGTGCAATGATATCAGTTTCCGTATTATCAAGAGAGATATTGTCAAAACCAACTTTAACAGACTTGTCTGCATAGACACCTGCTACCATCATCTTTTGTACTTCGTCAGCTGATTTGATCAAGCGCATGCGTTGGATTAATGGAGTTAAGTTCTCAAACTCAGCAGTTTCAAAGACAGATTTCAAACCGTGGTATTTAGTTAAGATGAGATTATCAAACTCAACTGCGACACGTTTGAAATCAATCTGTGGTAAGGCGTTTTGGATTTTTTTCCAAGGGTTTTCAGAGTCCACATAACCAACGACTGGAAAAGAGACAGTGCTAGTTGCGCGCTCAACTTCAAGAGCTGGAACAAAGAGGAGTGGTTCCTGGTCAGCAAGGACAAAGAGGAACATTTGGCGTTCGTGTGGATCACTGTAAAAACCAGTGAGGTAATTGATAGTGACGGGGTCAGATACGACTGCGACGTCTAACTTTTCAGATTCGAGATATGTTACAATTTGTTGTAATTTAGACATATGTTACCTTCTTTCTACCCCTCTATTTTTGCAAAAAATAGTAGAAAATGCAAGGGAGAAGGGGAAAAGAGCTTAAAAAAATTCCAACAGCCGATGGCATGCTGGAATAGGAAGTTTAGTTGAATTCTGCCTTACTTTTCACATCGCTGTATTCTTCAGCGACTTCTTGATTGAGAATGTCCTCGTAAGCCGGAAGGACAAGATCCTGACCGTATTTCTTTTTGAGGGCAAGGGTTACTAAGCGATAGGCTAAGTTTGCATTACGGGATAAAATAGGTCCGTGGAAATAAGAACCGAAAACATTTCTATAGTGAACACCTTCACCGATTTTTTCTTCATTATTTCCATTTCCGTAAACAACCTGACCGAGCGGTTTTTGGTCATCTGAGAGGAAGGTACGGCCTTGATGATTTTCAAAACCATAATAGGTTTCATCGAATTCTTCATTATGAATTTTAATGTCACCGATAAAGCGGTTGTTGGTTTGGTTGAGTGTGTAGTGTCCCATGACACCTAGACCTTCGATACGTCTTCCAGAAGCTTCGATATAGTATTGACCCAGTAATTGGAAACCGCCACAGATAGCTAGGACGACACCATCATTTTGGATAAAGTTGCCAATGCTTTCTTTTTTAGCAGGCAAATCACCAGCAATGATGCTTTGTTCAAAGTCTTGACCACCGCCGAAAAAGGCGATGTCGTAGTGATTTTCATCGAAATCATCGTGGAGAGAAACGATGTCAACTGTAACATGAGCACCCAGCTTTTCAGCTACATACTTGAGCATAAGGATATTCCCGTTATCTCCGTAGGTATTCATGAGGTTACCATAGAGGTGGGCGATATTTAGCTGGTAAGGATAGTTGCCGTCTTTTGAGGAAAGTGAAGTATAAACCATTAGTTCATCTCCTTTCTAACAAGCTGACGATTGGCTAGTAGTTCTCGGAATTCCAGCATAGCAGTATAAGTCGCAAGGATATAAGCATGTTTGCAGTCTTGGGCTTCAATCGTTTTAAGAACTTGTTCCAGACTACTTGTTTCAGTGATTTTATCAGCTGGATAACCAGTTACTCGAAGACGACGAGCGATTTCAGAATGACGAACGCCACCGGCGTTGATTTCTGGGATATCCATGTCAGTTATCTGTTCAAAATCCGCATCCCAGATCCAGCTGGTATCAATACCGTCAGCATAGTTAGCATTGAGGAGAACAGATAGACTAAATGGGTAAGGAGCTAGTTTGATCATTTCGATGGCCTGAGTAGCACCAACAGGATTTTTAATAAGAACCAGTGTGCATTCCTTGTCACCGATATGGAAGGTTTCTTGTCGTCCAAAGACAGCACGACTCTTGTCAAATCCTTGTTTAATCAGTTGAGAATCAGCGCCTAGGTAACGGGCGATAGCAACTGCAGCCAGAGCATTGTAGATGTTGTAGAGACCACCGATTTGAATACCGTATTCTTGGCCGTCAATAACAAAACGAGAACGATTGTTAGTCAACTCAACCAATTTTGTCAGACGGTAGTCCAAGTCAGGACGCTTGCATCCACAATTATTACAGATATAAGCTCCCAAGTTAGCATAAGTATTGAGTTCATATTTCAGAATACTTTGACATTCAGGGCAGAGAATACCTTCAGTATTGTAGTGAGCCAGTTGTGCTGGACCTTTTTCCATATCGAAGCCAAAATACTGAACAGGATTTGGAATTGCAGGTTTGTAGAAAAGTGGACTATCACCGTTCAGCAGAACAGTAGCAGTAGGAACTTTTCGAATAGCATCCAAAATCATGTTGTAGGTCGTATAGATCTCACCGTAGCGGTCCATCTGATCGCGGAAGATATTAGTGATAACGAAAAGACTAGGCTGGATGTAGTCACAGATATGTGAGAGACTAGCTTCATCGATTTCAAGTACTGCTATATTTTTTCCAGTTTTTGAAGATTTTGCAGTCAAGAAAGTAGTCGTGATTCCTGTTATCATGTTGGCACCACTAGGATTAGTTAACACTTGACCATAAATTTCCTTTAGGATACCGACAGTGAGAGCGGTTGTCAAGGTTTTTCCATTGGTACCAGTTACCACAACAATCTCGTAGTTCTTCGCTAAATGTTGTAAAATATCTTTATCAAATTGAAGGGCAAGTTTTCCGGGGAGCGTACTTCCACGTCCGAGACGACTCAAAATAAAATGAGAAGAACGTCCAGCAAGGAGCCCAAAAGTAGTTTCTAATTTCATGTTTCTATTATATCATAAAAGCTGAAAAAGACAGATTTGAGATTTTAGAAAAAGAAAAACAGCCCAAGGAGGGCTGCCTGAATTAACTTAAATCGCAAACAAGTCATTCAAGTTTTCAGCCAAGGTTGGGTGAGTGAAGATTTGTTTTGTGAAGTAAGTGTATGGGATTTTGTTGTCCATAGCAACAGTAATGATGTTGATGATTTCTTGGGAACCTTCTGAGAAGATGGTTGCCCCGAGAATTTCTTTGGTTTCAGTATTAACCACAGCTTTGAAAGCTCCACGAAGGTCACCATTTACATGACCACGAGGCATAGCAGCAACAGGGATTTCCTTAACAGCGTATGGAAGTTTCAAATCAGCTGCTTGGGCTTCAGTCAAACCAACTTGTGAAAGTGCAGGCGTGATGAACATGGTGTTTGGAACATTGAGACGGTCTTCAAGTGTGTAGCTGCCATCACCAGCAAGGTAGCTGTAGACAACACGGAAGTCATCAAGTGAAATGTAAGTGAATTGAAGTCCACCATTGACATCTCCAACTGCAAAGACACCAGGAACGTTTGTTTGACAGTGTTTGTCCACCTTAATCGCACCACGTTCAGTTAGTTCAATATCTGTATTTTCAAGTTGAAGTGGTTCTACATTTGGTTTACGTCCAGTTGCGTAGAGAAGGGCATCGAAACGGTAGGTTTCATTCTCTGTCACGACAAGAACTTGGTCACCATCGTTTTTGATTTCAGTAGTATGGATATTTTGAAGGAGTTCAATGCCGTCTTCTTCCATGTATTGTTTAGCAAGAGCTGCGATAGAAGGTTCAGCACGAGGCAAGAAAGTATCCAGAGCATCTAGGACTGTTACCTTACTTCCAAGTTTGTTGAAAAGACCAGCAAATTCAAGACCAATATTACCACCACCAAGAATTCCAAGTTTTTCTGGTAATTTGTCTAAGTTTTGGATACCTGTTGAGTCAAAGACGTTTTTGCTTGTAGCAAGTCCTGGAATTGGCAAGACGTTTGAAATAGCACCAGTGTTGATGACGATAGTTTCAGCAGTCAATTCTTGTTTTTCCTCACCAGCTTGGATTTCGATGACTTTATTTGAAAGGAAGTGAGCTTCCGCATCAAAGATATCGACGCCTGTACCAGCAACAGTCGCATAGTTTTTACCATTGAGGCGTGTAGTAACCGTATTTTTAGTAGCCATGACTTGATCAAATGACAAGTCTTTTTCAGCAGCAACTAACAAGGTTTTAGTTGGGATACAACCGATATTGATACAAGTACCGCCGTACATCGCCTTACTACGTTCGATAAGGGCAACCTTTTTACCAGCTGAAGCTAGTTTTCCAGCAAGCGTTTTACCTGCCTTACCAAAACCAATGACAATTAAATCGTATGTTAACATTTTTATTCCTCCTGTTCGAATTTCATTCTAGCATAAGAAAAAAACTTTTGCACAAATCTGCTACGGAAAATCATTTCAGGAACCGAATGCTCTAACAAATACTTTTTGAGTGAAGCAAATCGATAGAAAAATCGTTTACATGATTTAATCAGGAGGTTAGACTATCTTTTGACCCTCTCTTGTGTTATACTAGATAAGTTGCAAAAAAGCAGTACTTTTCTTTAGTGGAAAAGAAGCAACACGGTCTTTCATAAAAGATATGAAAGTACGTCATGACAAGAAAAGTATAAACTAAGCGCTATAGGATGGCTTCGCACCATCTTTAGAAAGAAGAATAACGTGAAATTTAATGAATTTAATCTTTCTGCTGATTTATTGGCAGAAATTGAAAAAGCAGGATTTGTAGAAGCAAGTCCTATCCAAGAGCAAACCATTCCTTTGGCTCTTGAAGGAAAAGATGTTATCGGACAAGCCCAAACTGGTACAGGAAAAACTGCTGCCTTTGGCTTGCCAACCCTTGAAAAAATTCGTACAGAAGAAGCAACCATTCAAGCTTTGGTCATTGCACCAACCCGAGAACTAGCTGTGCAAAGTCAGGAAGAACTCTTCCGCTTTGGTCGAAGCAAGGGTGTAAAAGTCCGTTCTGTTTATGGTGGTTCAAGTATCGAAAAACAAATCAAGGCTCTTAAATCAGGTGCTCATATCGTAGTTGGAACACCAGGTCGTCTCCTAGATTTGATCAAACGCAAGTCCTTGAAATTGCAAGATATTGAAACTCTTATTCTTGATGAAGCGGACGAAATGCTTAACATGGGCTTCCTTGAAGACATCGAAGCCATTATCTCTCGTGTCCCAGAAAATCGTCAAACCTTGCTCTTTTCAGCAACTATGCCTGAAGCTATCAAACGTATCGGGGTTCAGTTCATGAAAGAACCTGAGCATGTGAAGATTGCGGCTAAAGAGTTGACAACTGAACTAGTTGATCAGTACTATATCCGTGTCAAGGAACAAGAAAAATTTGACACCATGACTCGTCTTATGGATGTTGAACAACCTGAGTTGTCTATTGTCTTTGGTCGTACCAAACGTCGTGTGGATGAATTGACTCGTGGACTTAAAATCCGTGGCTTCCGTGCAGAAGGGATTCATGGAGACCTTGACCAAAACAAACGTCTTCGTGTCCTTCGTGATTTTAAAAATGGTAACCTTGATGTCCTAGTAGCTACAGACGTTGCAGCACGTGGTTTGGATATCTCAGGTGTGACTCATGTCTATAACTACGACATTCCACAAGATCCAGAGAGCTATGTTCACCGTATTGGTCGTACAGGTCGTGCTGGGAAGTCAGGTCAATCGATTACTTTCGTAGCACCAAATGAGATGGGCTACCTCCAAATCATCGAAAACTTGACCAAGAAACGCATGAAGGGCTTGAAACCTGCGACAGCAGAAGAAGCCTTCCAAGCTAAAAAGCATGTTGCACTTAAGAAAATTGAACGTGACTTTGCCGATGAGACTGTTCGTGGTAACTTTGATAAATTCGCAAAAGATGCCCGTAAATTGGCAGCTGAATTCAGCCCAGAAGAATTGGCAATGTACATCCTAAGTTTGACAGTTCAGGATCCAGATAGTCTTCCAGAAGTTGAAATTGCGCGTGAGAAACCACTGCCATTTAAACCATCAGGTAATGGCTTCGGTGGTAAAGGCAAGGGAGGACGTCGTGGTGAGGATCGTCGAGATCGTGATCGCCGTCGCGACAATCGTCGTGGTGAACGTCGAGATGATTTCAAAAAAGGTGGTCGCAAAAACGACCGCTTTGAGAAGGAAAAACGTTACCGTAAGGATAATAAAAAACCACGCAATACTTCAAGCGAGAAGAAAACTGGTTTTGTAATCCGTAACAAGGGCGATAAATAATAAAAAAAGCGGTTCACTGAGGTGGATCGCTTTTAATATATAAGGAGACCGAGAGTCAAGAAAAGTTTAATACGAGAAAATAGATTTATATATTTGATATCTTATAATATTATATTATCAAAAATTTAGGAACCTGTCAACAAGAAAATTGAAAAAAATATAAAAAATTGCAAATGTAAGAGAATTGCAATTCAATAAACAATTTTCAGATAATTATTGAAATAATGGCCATTTTATGATATAATCGAAGCGATTGAATACGAGGTGAAAAATGGCACATTTATTAGAAAAAACGAGAAAAATTACGTCTATCCTGAAGCGTGCGGAGGAGAAATTACAAGATGATCTTCCATATAATGCCATCACACGCCAATTAGCGGATATTATTGATTGCAACGCTTGTATTGTTAACAGTAAGGGGCGTTTGTTGGGCTACTTTATGCGCTATAAAACAAACACCGATCGTGTAGAGCAGTTCTTCCAAACAAAGATTTTCCCTGAGGACTATATCCAAGGGGCAAATATGATCTACGATACGGAGGCCAACCTCCCTGTGGAACATGATTTGACTATTTTCCCAATTGAAAGTCGCTCAGACTTCCCAGATGGTTTAACAACTATTGCTCCAATCCATGTTTCTGGGATTCGTTTGGGATCTTTGATTATCTGGCGTAATGATAAGAAATTCGAAGATGAGGATTTGATTCTTGTTGAGATTGCTAGTACGGTGGTTGGTATCCAGCTTTTGAACTTTCAACGTGAAGAAGACGAGAAAAATATCCGTCGTCGTACAGCCGTAACAATGGCAGTCAATACTCTTTCTTACTCTGAGTTACGAGCAGTATCAGCTATTTTGGGTGAATTGAATGGCAATGAAGGACAATTAACTGCATCAGTCATTGCAGACCGTATCGGTATTACGCGCTCTGTGATTGTCAATGCCCTTCGAAAACTCGAATCAGCAGGAATTATTGAAAGTCGTTCACTGGGGATGAAGGGAACTTATCTTAAGGTCTTGATCCCAGATATCTTTGAAGAAGTGAAAAAGAGGGACTATTAATGGCTAAGGCTTTAATTTCGATTGACTATACAGAAGATTTTGTAGCGGATTATGGAAAATTGACAGCAGGAGCTCCTGCTCAAGAAATATCAGAAGCAATCAATCAGGTAACTAGATTAGCATTTGACCGTGGAGATTATATTTTCTTTACCATTGATGCTCATGAGGAAAATGATGTCTTTCATCCAGAAAGTAAACTATTTCCCCCTCATAACCTTATTGGGACTAGTGGGCGTAATCTATATGGTAAGTTAGCTGAATTTTATCAGGAACAGGCCCAGGATAGTCGTGTTTTCTGGATGGATAAACGTCACTATTCGGCTTTTTCTGGCACAGATTTGGATATCCGTCTGAGAGAGCGTCGCGTGGATACAGTCATCTTAACAGGTGTTCTGACAGATATCTGTGTATTGCATACGGCTATTGATGCCTATAATCTTGGGTATCAGATAGAAGTTGTTAAGCCAGCAGTCGCATCCATTTGGCCTGAAAATCACCAGTTTGCACTTGGACATTTTAAGAATACATTAGGAGCGAAACTCCTTGATGAAAACCTAGTTGAAATCAAAGAATAATGTATTCAAAAAATCTGAAAAAAATCTGAAAAAAGTGTTGACAAAGTTTGTGAAAGTTGATATACTAGTAAAGTAATCGACGCGGGGATGGCGGAATTGGCAGACGCGCAGGACTAAGGATCCTGTGACCGCTTTAGGTCGTGAGGGTTCAAGTCCCTCTCTCCGCATAGGAAAAGAGTTAGCTTTGGCTAGCTCTTTATTTTTTTATCAAAATGAGGGCAAAGATTTTGCTCTTTTTTTGTGATTTCATAAACATTTCATATTTGAATATTATAATGGTTTTACAAATATGGAGGTGCTATATGAATCCCACTCAAAGAGCTTGGGCTTACGTCAGCAGAAAACGACTGAGAAGTCTCATATTATTCTTGATTCTATTTGTCTTATTGGCTGGAATATCGGCTTGTCTGACGCTTATGAAGTCCAACAAAACAGTAGAAAATAATCTCTATCGCTCATTGAATACGTCTTTTTCTATTAAAAGAATAGAAGCAGATCAGACTTTTCAACTGTCTCAACTAGATGACCTTAAAAAGATAAAGGGTCTTGAGAAGATTTCACCTGAGCTAGAAACAATAGCCAAGTTAACTGACAAAGAAGTCGTTACTGGAGAACAAAGTATTCAAAGGGATGATTTGACAGAGGCTGAAAAAAATCTCATCAGTTTGATAGCTTTAGAAGATTCCTCTAAGGATGTCTCCTTTACTAGCTCTGCCTTTACCCTTAAAGAAGGAAGGCATTTAGAAAAAGGAGATAGCAAAAAAATCTTAATCCATGAAGATTTAGCCAAGAAAAACAATCTAAAAGTAGGAGATAAGATTAGCTTAAATCTTGGTCAAGTAGAAGGAAATAGTGGACAAAGGCTAGACTATGAAATCGTAGGTATTTTCTCAGGTAAGAAGCAAGAAAAATTCACTGGTCTTAGCTCAGATTTTAGTGAAAACACGGTCTATACAGACTACGAAAGTAGCCAAACTCTTCTTGGAAATAAGGAAGCTCAAGTTACTGCCGCTCGTTTCTATCTAGAAAATCCCAAAGATATGGATAGCATCATTCAAGAGGTTGAAAAGTTATCCCTTGAAAACCAAGGTTTCCAAGTTGAAAAGGAAAATAAGGCTTTTGAACAAATCAAGGATTCCGTTTCGACCTTCCAAACCTTCCTCCAAATTTTCCTCTATGGCATTATGATTGCTGGTGTAGGAGCTCTGGTCTTGGTCTTGTCCCTTTGGTTACGAGAGCGAGTTTACGAGGTTGGTATTTTATTGGCGCTAGGTAAGGGAAAAGGAGCAATCTATAGCCAATTCTGTCTAGAAGTCATTCTGGTTTCATTGGCAGCAATTCTACCAGCATTTCTTGCAGGAAATGCCATTACTTCCTATCTTTTAAAAACTGTACTAGCAAGTGGCGACCAAGCTGCCCTACAAGATACGCTAGCAAAAGCAACGAATCTTTCAACAAGTCTTTTATCATTTGGAGAATCTTATATCTTCCTACTTATCATTAGTTGCTTGTCAGTTGCACTTTGTTTCCTATTTTTATTTAGAAAATCACCTAAGGAAATTTTATCATCTATTAGTTAATAAAGGAGAAATCATGACTTTACTACAATTACAAGATCTGACTTATCGTTACAAGAACACTGCAGAAGCTGTATTATATAAAATCAATTACGATTTTGAACCAGGCAAGTTTTATAGTATTATCGGAGAATCAGGAGCTGGGAAGTCAACACTCTTATCTCTATTAGCAGGACTTGATAGCCCAGTCGAAGGTGCTATCCTATTCGAAGGCAAGGATATTCGTGAACAAGGTTATTCTTATCACCGAATGCACCATATTTCTTTGGTTTTCCAAAACTATAATTTGATTGATTATCTTTCTCCATTGGAAAATATCCGCTTGGTTAATAAAAAAGCTGGCAAAGATACCCTTCTTGAACTTGGTTTAGATGAAAGTCAGATCAAGCGGAATGTTCTCCAATTATCAGGTGGACAGCAACAACGGGTTGCCATTGCTCGTAGTCTTGTATCTGAGGCGCCAGTGATTTTAGCAGATGAACCAACAGGAAACCTAGATCCTAAGACTGCTGGGGATATCATCGATTTGCTCAAATCTCTCGCTGAGAAAACAGGCAAGTGTGTGATCGTTGTGACCCACAGCAAGGAAGTAGCACAGGCGTCAGATATTACACTTGAATTGAAGGATAAGAAACTGACTGAAACAAGAAAAAATAGTAACTAAAACTTTTAAACATATTAAAAACTGAAGTAAATCTAGAAAGGAATCTTATGTTACACAACGCATTTGCCTATGTCACAAGAAAATTTTTTAAGTCGCTTGTGATCTTTCTTATCATTCTCTTGATGGCTAGTTTGAGTTTGGTCGGCTTGTCTATCAAGGGGGCGACAGCTAAGGCTTCTCAAGAAACCTTTAAAAATATCACCAATAGTTTTTCTATGCAAATCAATCGTAGAGTCAACCAAGGAACTCCACGTGGTGCAGGGAATATCAAGGGTGAAGATATCAAAAAAATTACCGAGAATAAGGCTATTGAATCCTACATCAAACGGATTAATGCTATCGGTGATTTGACAGGCTACGAATTGATTGAGACACCTGAAACCAAGAAAAATCTAACGCCAGATCGAGCTCAACGTTTTGGAAGTAGCTTGATGATAACAGGTGTAAATGACTCTTCTAAAGAAGACAAGTTTGTGTCAGGCTCTTACAAACTGGTCGAAGGTGAGCATTTAACAAACGATGACAAATACCAAATTCTCATGCACAAAGACTTGGCTGAAAAACATGGCTGGAAGGTAGGGGATAAGGTTAAACTTAACTCTAATATCTACGATGCCGATAATGAAAAAGGAGCCAAGGAAACAGTAGAAGTAACTATTAAAGGACTTTTTGATGGACATAATAAATCTGCTGTAACCTACTCACAAGAACTTTATGAGAATACAGCTATCACAGATATTCACACAGCAGCCCAACTCTATGGTTATACAGAAGATACAGCTATTTATGGCGATGCTACCTTCTTTGTGGCTGGAGATAAGAACTTAGATAGTGTCATGCAAGAATTAGGGTCTATCAACGGCATCAACTGGAAGATGTATAGCTTGATTAAGAGTTCATCTAACTATCCTGCCCTCGAACAATCTATCTCAGGCATGTACAAGATGGCTAATCTTCTCTTCTGGGGTAGCTTGAGCTTCTCTGTTCTCCTACTTGGTCTCTTACTGACACTTTGGATCAATGCCCGTCGCAAAGAAGTGGGAATTCTCCTTTCAATTGGTCTAAAACAAGCAAGTATTTTAGGTCAATTTATCACAGAAGCAGTTATGATTGCTATTCCAGCGCTGATCTCAGCTTACTTCCTAGCCAACTATACTGCTCGTGCCATTGGAAATACTGTTCTTGCAAATGTCACATCAGATGTGGCCAAGCAGGCAAGTAGGGCAGCCCAAGCTTCCAATCTCGGTGGTGGTGCAGAAGTTGACGGCTTTAGTAAAACACTTTCTAGTCTTGATATTTCCATTCAACCATCAGACTTTGCTATCGTTTTTGTTCTTGGATTGGTACTGGTAGTACTTGTTATGGCACTTGCTTCAAGCAATCTCCTCTTTAAGCAACCAAAAGAACTTTTGATAGACGGTGAATAAGAATCGTGCTACCTATTCTCTTTCAAATGAGATATAATATAGGTAGCATTTTTGATAGAAAAGGATTTATATGAAAATTCTAATTGTAGAAGATGAAGACATGATTCGTGAGGGAATTAGTGATTACTTGACGGATTGTGGCTATGAAACCATTCAGGCAGCAGATGGCCTTGAGGCCTTAGAACAATTTTCTCATCATCAGGTTGCCTTGGTTCTCCTAGATATTCAAATGCCTAAACTCAATGGTTTAGAGGTTTTGTCAGAAATCCGAAAAAGCAGTCAAGTTCCGGTCTTGATGCTAACAGCTTTTCAGGATGAGGAGTATAAGATGAGCGCCTTTGCCTCACTAGCAGATGGGTATCTTGAAAAGCCTTTTTCCCTATCTCTGTTGAAGGTTCGGGTGGATGCTATTTTTAAACGTTATTATGATACCGGTCGTAGCTTTACCTATAAGGATACCAAGGTCGATTTTGACAGTTATAGTGCCACAGTGGCCGGCCAAAATGTTCCTGTGAATGCAAAAGAATTGGAAATCCTAGACTATCTAGTTAAAAATGAAGGTCGTGCTTTGACTAGAGCTCAGATTATCGATGCTGTATGGAAATTGACAGATGAAGTACCTTTCGATCGTGTTATTGACGTTTACATCAAGGAATTACGGAAAAAATTGGATTTAGACTGTATTCTTACCGTGCGCAATGTTGGTTATAAATTGGAGAGAAAATGAGACGTTCAGGTTTATTTAAAAAGATTTTTATCTATACCTTCTCGGTATTTTCTACCTTGGTCATTTGTTTGCATTTGGCCATCTATTTCCTCTTTCCTCCGACCTATCTAAGTCATCGTCAGGAGAGCATCGGGCAAAAGGCTACAGAAATTGCTCAAACTCTCCAAGGAAAGGACAGACAAGCTATTCAGGAAGTCCTTGAACTTTATTCTCAAAGTAGCGATATTAAGGGAGCCATCAAGGGAGAAATGACCCAGGACAAGTTGGAGGTCAAGGATAATCTTCCCATTGATAAAGAACGACAGACGGCTTCTTTGGTTATTGAGGAAAGAGAAGTTCAAACTAAGGATGGTCAGACGATGACCTTACAGTTTTTAGCTTCTATGGATTTGCAGAAAGAAGCAGAAGACATCAGTCTTCAATTTCTGCCTTATACTTTATTAGCGTCTTTCATCATTTCGCTCCTCATCGCCTTTATCTATGCTAGGACTATTGTTGCACCGATTTTGGAAATCAAACGAGTGACTCGACGGATGATGGATTTGGATACAGAAGTGAGGTTGCGCGTGGATTCTAAGGATGAAATTGGCGATCTTAAAGAACAAATCAACAGCCTTTATCAGCATCTCTTGACAGTCATTGCGGATTTGCATGAGAAAAATGAAGCCATCCTCCAGTTAGAAAAGATGAAGGTCGAGTTTTTACGAGGTGCTTCCCATGAACTGAAAACACCTCTAGCTAGTCTGAAGATTCTTCTGGAGAATATGAAAGCCAATATTGGACGCTATAAAGATCGGGACCATTATTTGGGAGTTTCTTTGGGGATCGTAGATGATTTGAGTCATCATGTTCAGCAAATCCTATCCCTTTCTTCGGTACAGGAACTGCGAGATAAGAAGGAAGAAATCAATCTTCTGGATATGACCAATCTTCTATTGAAGGACTATGACTTATTAGCCAAAGAGAGAGAAATCTCAGTTGAGAACCAGCTAACTGATCAGCACGTTTATCTAAATCCTTCAGTACTCAAGCTGATTCTTTCAAATCTGATCAGTAATGCTGTGAAACACTCTGTCCAAGGAGGTTATCTAAAAATTGGAGTAAAAGATGGCTGGATATTTATTGAGAACAGTTGTACACTTGAGGAACAAGATAAATTTGAACAATCCTTTGCGGTTTCTAGTCGACAAAGTAAGGGAGCTGGCTTGGGACTATTCGTCGTCAAAAGTTTATTAGAAAACGAAGAAATTGACTATCATTTTGAAAGAGACGATGATAACCTAGCATTTTTCATGAAGCTACCACAGACCGAGCCGGAAGTGATTAAGAAAGGGTTTACATCAATCTGATTGGAAGAAATTCAATCTAAAGTATGGGAAAAACTAGCTTTTTTTGCTAAAAAGTGATAAAATGAACAATGTAAATGGGATATCCCATAAAAATATACAGGAGGCCTGATAAAATGGCAATCGTTTCAGCAGAAAAATTTGTCCAAGCAGCTCGTGACAACGGTTATGCAGTTGGTGGATTTAACACAAACAACCTTGAGTGGACTCAAGCTATCTTGCGTGCAGCAGAAGCTAAACAAGCTCCAGTTTTGATCCAAACTTCAATGGGTGCTGCTAAATACATGGGTGGTTACAAAGTTGCTCGCAACTTGATCGCTAACCTTGTTGAATCAATGGGTATCACTGTACCAGTAGCTATCCACCTTGACCACGGTCACTACGAAGATGCACTTGAGTGTATTCAAGTTGGTTATACTTCAGTTATGTTTGACGGTTCACACCTTCCAGTTGAAGAAAACCTTGAAAAAGCTCGTAAAGTTGTAGAATTTGCTCACGCAAATGGTGTATCAGTAGAAGCTGAAGTTGGAACTATCGGTGGTGAAGAAGACGGAATCATCGGTGACGGTGAATTGGCTCCAATTGAAGACGCTAAAGCAATGGTTGCAACTGGTATCGACTTCTTGGCAGCTGGTATCGGTAACATCCACGGTCCTTACCCAGCAAACTGGAAAGGTCTTCACCTTGACCACTTGCAAAAATTGACTGAAGCTGTACCAGGATTCCCAATCGTATTGCACGGTGGTTCAGGTATTCCTGATGAGCAAATCCAAGCAGCTATCAAACTTGGTGTTGCTAAAGTTAACGTTAACACTGAATGCCAAATCGCATTCGCTAACGCAACTCGTAAATTTGCTCGTGACTACGAAGCAAACGAAGCAGAATACGACAAGAAGAAACTCTTCGACCCACGTAAATTCTTGGCTGACGGTGTAAAAGCTATCCAAGCATCAGTTGAAGAACGTATCGACGTATTTGGTTCAGAAGGTAAAGCTTAATCTAGCTTAACCATATAAAACAGAAACCTACCCATTGGGTGGGTTTTTTGTGTTTACAGAAAACTATTAAACCAGAATATTGGATTAAAACCATTATTTTATGAGAGAAATCTCTAATTTCATAATCTGTAGGCAAACGCTTGCATTCCATTTTTTATTAGACTATAATAGGTTGGTATAAAGCCTTTTGTAATAATAAAATGTAGAAGGTTTAGAAAGTAAGGATTTAGAATATTTGTAGTCAATAATACAATATTGCTCTTCCTTACCATAGGGAGATAGATATGGCAATGATAGAAGTGGAACATCTTCAGAAAAATTTTGTGAAGACGGTCAAGGAGCCAGGTTTGAAGGGGGCTTTGCGCTCCTTTATTCATCCTGAAAAGCAGACCTTTGAAGCGGTCAAGGATTTGACCTTTGAGGTTCCAAAAGGACAAATTTTAGGCTTTATTGGGGCAAATGGTGCTGGAAAGTCGACAACCATCAAAATGCTGACCGGGATTTTAAAGCCGACATCTGGTTTTTGCCGGATTAACGGCAAAATTCCGCAAGACAATCGCCAAGATTATGTCAAGGATATTGGGGTTGTTTTTGGACAACGGACCCAGCTATGGTGGGATTTGGCTCTGCAAGAGACCTACACGGTCTTGAAAGAGATTTACGATGTGCCAGATTCGCTCTTTCATAAGCGAATGGACTTTTTGAATGAAGTCTTGGATTTGAAGGACTTTATCAAGGATCCCGTGCGAACTCTTTCATTGGGTCAACGGATGCGGGCGGACATCGCGGCTTCCTTGCTTCACAATCCCAAGGTTCTCTTTTTAGATGAGCCGACTATTGGTTTGGATGTTTCGGTCAAGGACAACATTCGTCGCGCCATTACCCAGATCAATCAAGAGGAAGAAACAACCATTCTCTTGACCACTCACGATCTGAGTGACATTGAGCAACTTTGTGATCGGATTTTTATGATTGATAAGGGGCAGGAGATTTTTGATGGAACGGTGAGCCAGCTCAAGGAGACCTTTGGCAAGATGAAGACTCTATCCTTTGAATTAGTGCCAGGGCAAAGTCATCTCGCTTCTCACTATGAAGGCCTACCTGATATGTCTATTGATAGACAAGGAAATAGCCTCAACATTGAATTTGATAGTTCACGCTACCAGTCGGCGGACATTATCAAGCAAACCCTGTCTGATTTTGAAATCCGCGATTTGAAGATGGTGGATACGGATATAGAGGATATTATCCGTCGCTTCTATCGAAAGGAGCTCTAAGATGGTCAAATTGTGGAGACGTTATAAACCCTTTATCAATGCAGGTGTTCAGGAATTGATTACCTATCGAGTCAACTTTATTCTCTATCGGATTGGCGATGTCATGGGGGCTTTTGTGGCTTTTTATCTTTGGAAGGCTGTCTTTGACTCATCGCAGGAGTCCTTGATTCAGGGTTTCAGTATGGCAGATATCACCCTCTACATCATCATGAGTTTTGTGACCAATCTTCTGACTAGATCAGACTCGTCCTTTATGATTGGGGAGGAGGTCAAGGATGGTTCCATTATTATGCGATTGTTGCGACCAGTGCATTTTGCAGCCTCCTATCTTTTCACTGAGCTTGGTTCCAAGTGGTTGATTTTTATCTCTGTTGGACTTCCATTTTTAAGTGTCATTGTGCTGATGAAAATCTTATCTGGACAAGGAATCGTAGAAATGTTGGGCTTAACTGTTCTTTATCTTTTTAGCTTGACGCTGGCATACCTGATTAATTTTTTCTTTAATATCTGTTTTGGGTTTTCAGCTTTTGTGTTTAAAAATCTATGGGGTTCCAATCTCCTCAAAACTTCCATAGTGGCTTTTATGTCTGGAAGTTTGATTCCTTTGGTTTTCTTTCCAAAGGTTGTTGCAGATATTCTGTCCTTCCTGCCTTTTTCATCCTTGATTTACACTCCGGTCATGATTATCGTTGGGAAATACGATACCAATCAGATTCTTCAGGCGCTTTTGGTACAGTTTTTCTGGCTCTTAGTGATGGTGGGCTTGTCTCAGTTGATTTGGAAACGAGTCCAGTCATTCATTACCATTCAGGGAGGTTAGTATGAAAAAATATCAACGTATGCATCTGATTTTTATCAGAACCATTCAGGGAGGTTAGTATGAAAAAATATCAACGTATGCATCTGATTTTTATCAGACAATACATCAAACAAATCATGGAATACAAGGTGGATTTTGTGGTTGGTGTGCTGGGAGTTTTTCTAACTCAAGGCTTGAACCTCTTGTTTCTCAATGTCATTTTTCAACACATTCCATCACTAGAAGGTTGGACTTTTCAAGAAATCGCCTTTATCTATGGATTTTCCTTGATTCCCAAGGGACTGGACCATCTCTTTTTTGACAATCTCTGGGCGTTAGGGCAACGCTTGGTGCGAAAAGGTGAGTTTGACAAGTATCTGACTCGTCCTATCAATCCTCTCTTTCACATCCTCGTTGAGACCTTTCAGATTGATGCCTTGGGCGAACTATTGGTCGGTGGAATTTTACTAGCGACAACTGTATCAAGCATTGCTTGGACTCTTCCCAAATTCCTGCTTTTCCTAGTCTGCATTCCTTTTGCGACCTTGATTTATACTTCCTTGAAAATCGCGACAGCCAGCATCGCTTTTTGGACCAAGCAGTCAGGAGCAATGATTTACATTTTCTATATGTTTAATGATTTTGCCAAGTACCCGATTTCTATATACAATTCACTTCTTCGTTGGTTGATCAGTTTTATCGTTCCTTTCGCCTTTACGGCCTACTATCCTGCCAGCTATTTCTTGCAGGACAAGGATGGGCTCTGGAATATTGGTGGTTTGATTCTGATTTCTCTTATCTTCTTTTGCATCTCTTTAAAACTTTGGGACAGGGGGTTAGATGCCTACGAAAGTGCTGGTTCGTAAGAGGTAAAGTAGGACTAAAATCAAGAAAGGAACTTATGATGTTTGTAATTGAAGAAGTCAAGGATGATAATCAAAAAATGGCAGCTGTCGCTGATGTTTTAAAGGATTTGCCAGAATGGTTTGGAATTCCAGAAAGTACGCAAGCCTATATCGAAGGAGCCAAGGACTTGCAAGTGTGGGCTGCCTATCAGGAGAGTGATTTAACTGGCTTTGTAAGCTTGTCCTATTCTAGTGAAGATTGTGCAGAGATTGATTGTCTCGGAGTAAAAAAGGCTCATCAAGGTAGAGGAATTGGGAGCCAATTACTTGCTACTTTAGAAAGTGAAGCACGCAAAAAAGTCGACTATTTGCAGGTAAAAACTGTGGCAGAAGGTTCTAACAAGGATTATGACCGAACCAATATCTTTTATCGCAGTCTTGGCTTTAAAAAACTAGAGATTTTTCCGCAACTTTGGGGACCTCAGAATCCTTGTCAGATTTTGATTAAAAAGATAGGTTAAGAATCTCTTGACATCCGTCCTTATAGTGCTATACTATAAGTGGAATCGCCGATTTAGCTCAGTTGGTAGAGCACCGCACTCGTAACGCGAAGGTCACAGGTTCGATCCCTGCAATCGGCATTTTAGAAATGTAAAGAAAGACAAAGAAAATTCAAAATGTTTATTTGAAGGCCATTATCACAAGTTGATTTTTAAAAATAATTTAGTATTTTATTTGAAAAAAACAGTAAAAAGCGCAAAAAATCACTTCCTGTGCTACACTGTAATTGAAAATTTTTTATTTTGGGCGTTAGAACTGTTTCCTCAGTCCTAGCGCCTTTTCTTTTTGATAAGTTTGTTTGGTGGAGAAATGATTCTGATACTCAATGAAAATCAAAGAGCAAAGTAGGAAACTAGGGAACTAGCCGCAGGTTGCTCAAAACACTGTTTTGAGGTTGCAGATGAAACTGACGAAGTCAGTAACATATATACGGCAAGGCGACGTTGACGCAGTTTGAAGAGATTTTCGAAGAGTATGAGAATCTTATGGGCGCAAGCAATGATGGCTTTCATCTTGCTTCCTCTTTGGGAAATTCGATTGTAAAAAGAAGAAAAAGCTGGATCCTTAGAATTTGCTGCAATCAATCCCGACATGGTCAAAGCTTGCTTGATATATCGATTTCCTTGCGTGATGTGTGAGGATTTCTTAATGCCAGCACTTTCATAAGACTGTTGAGCATAGTCGGCCGAATAAACCTTTTTGAAGCGCCCTTTTCCAACACATTGCAGAATTGTCCCGCGCTTGATTTCAGTATGGATAGTTTGAGGAGTTTTTCCAAGTAGAGAGGCAATTTCTCTATTTGATTTCCCTTCCTTTTTCCATCGTTCGATTAAGCGACGGCTATCGATTGTCAAATGTTTGGCTTTTGTAGTATAATAGCTTTGAATCTCTGTGCCTTTCTTGTGTTTGTGGTTGAACAGCAAGTATAACACAGAGCTGTTTTCTTATGCCTATAAGAGCTTTCATGTGACAAGAGGACCCCTTGAAGCTGTTTTGTCAGCTAAAGCAAGGCTAGTCTTAGCCTTGGACACCAGCTTAACATCATCAAGCCTCATATCAAATGAAATCGGGTACTAGCTATAAGTTAGTTGAAGCATCTAATTTTTAGGAGAGCTGGATGGCTAACTTCATTATAGAACTTTCAGTAAAGCAAAAATCATAAAAAGTATAATAAAATTTTCTGAAAATAATTGACAAGAGCTAAATTTTCTTGTAAAATAAGAAAAAATTAAATACAACACCGAATGAAGTTTAATAGAAGTGGAAAATCGTTTGATTTTTCATGACTGTAAATGGACGGAACTCTGGAGAGACCGTAAAGGCACCGAAGGGGCAAGGCAGGCAACTGCTCAAACTCTCAGGTAAAAGGACAGAGCAATGATAGAGCGCTTTTTAGCATTTATCGATGCATTCCAGAGTACATGTTTTTAACATGTACTCTTTCTTTTGGGGTTGAATAGATAGGAGAATGGTATGTTAAATTTGCTAAAAGAGCTGGATGCTCTGGTATGGGGACCACCCCTTTTGATCTTATTGGTTGGTACAGGAATATATTTAACTCTTCGTTTAGGACTCTTACAAATTTTGCGTCTTCGTAAGGCCTTCCAGCTTATTTTTACCAAAGACAAGGGACATGGTGATGTTTCCAGCTTTGCTGCCTTGTGTACAGCCCTAGCAGCAACTGTTGGTACAGGAAATATCATCGGGGTCGCAACGGCTATCAAGGTTGGAGGACCAGGGGCTCTTTTTTGGATGTGGGTGGCTGCTTTCTTTGGAATGGCAACCAAGTATGCAGAAGGACTACTTGCTATCAAATATCGAACCAAGGATGATCATGGTGCGGTAGCAGGAGGACCGATGCACTATATCCTTCTAGGGATGGGCGAAAAATGGCGTCCCCTTGCAATCTTCTTTGCTGTAGCTGGAGTACTAGTTGCACTTTTAGGGATTGGTACTTTTACCCAGGTGAATTCCATTACAGAATCCGTGCAAAATACGGCTAGTATTGATCCGACAATTACTGCACTTGTTTTATCTATTTTCGTAGGGATCGCAGTCTTTGGTGGGCTCAAGTCTATTTCTAAGGTGTCAACTACAGTTGTTCCCTTTATGGCTATTGTCTATATCTTGGGAACTTTGACAGTCATCTTCTTTAATATCGAGAAACTCCCTGCAACTCTGGCCTTGGTCTTTACATCAGCTTTTAGTCCAGTGGCTGCAGTAGGAGGCTTTGCAGGAGCCAGTATCCGAACTGCTATTCAAAATGGTGTGGCGCGTGGTGTCTTCTCAAACGAGTCGGGATTGGGTTCAGCTCCCATTGCGGCTGCGGCAGCTAAGACCAACGAACCGGTGGAGCAGGGTTTGATTTCCATGACAGGGACCTTTATTGATACCTTGATTATCTGTACATTGACTGGTTTGACAATCTTGGTGACTGGGGTTTGGAATGGTAATTTAGATGGTGTTGCTCTAACTCAGTCAGCTTTTTCTACAGTATTTTCTTTCTTTGGACCTGCTCTTCTAACAATCTTCTTGGTACTCTTTGCCTTTACTACGATTTTGGGATGGAACTATTACGGAGAGCGTTGTTTTGAGTTTCTTTTTGGCGTTCGCTTTATCTGGCTTTATCGTGTTGTCTTTGTACTCATGGTCTTGCTGGGAGGATTTATCGAGCTGGATATGGTCTGGGTCATTGCGGATATTGTTAATGCCCTCATGGCTCTACCAAACTTGATTGCACTCTTAGCCTTATCACCAGTTGTTATCGCTGAGACTAAGAAGTATTTTGATAAATAATGTATGGTTGATATTCCCATTTATAGATAAGACTAGCATCTGTTTGTGAGATGCTAGTTTTTTCACTACTAGGGCTAGTCTTTTATTTTATACTCAATGAAAATCAAAGAGCAAACTAGGAAACTAGCCGCAGGTTGCTCAAAGCACTGCTTTGAGGTTGTGGATAGAACTGACGAAGTCAGTAACATATATACGGCAAGGCGACGTTGACGCGGTTTGAAGAGATTTTCGAAGAGTATTATGTCATAAGATGAATGAAATTCAAGAGTACCTCTTTTATGATATTCTTTATTTGCACTTTTATTTATTGTATAATAGTCAGCATAAATCTGTTTTTGTTCTGATATGTCTTGTTTCATCTATGTGAGAAAGAAAAATAAACTGGAGGTGTATATGTCAAAAGATATTCGAAAACTAATGGTTTCACAGGCGATTGCGAATCTAGCAGATGTCTTTTTTAGAGTTGTTGTGATTGCAAATGTGTTTGTCTTATCTGGTTCGGTTATTTCAACCTCCCTAGTGCCAATTCTGATTGGTCTATCCTCCTTTTTAGCCAGTTTCTTAGTTCCATTAGTAACGAAGAGACTAGCTTTAAATCGTGTTCTTTTCTTGACTCAATTTGGTAAGACGATTCTGCTAGCGATTTTACTTTTTCTACTCAAGCAATCTGAAACTATTTCCCTCCCTCTTTTATATGCTATTGTTACCTTAATCTCCGTTTTGGATGGTTTTGCAGCACCTGTTTCCTATGCGATTGTTCCACGCTATGCAAGTGATTTAGCTAAAGCGAACGCAGCTATTTCTATGAGTGGAGAAAGTGTACAACTCGTTGGTTGGGGCCTAGGAGGTTTCTTATTTGCGAGTCTGGGAATGAATCCTAGCCTGCTCATTGTGTTAGTCTTGTTTACACTTTCGACGATTTTGATGTTCGGTTTGCCACTAGTCGAAAAAGAAGAGTTGTCCTCTGAAACAAGTCTTGAGACTCTAACAAAAGGTTGGCGATTGGTGGCTAAAGAATCAAGATTAGGCTTTATTGTCCGAGCCAATCTTTTAGAAATTCTAGCTAATGCTATCTGGGTATCTTCTGTTTTACTTGTTTTTGTGACTGAGATTTTACATCGGTCAGAAAGCTATTGGGGCTACGTCAATACCTCCTATTCCTTGGGGATTATCTTGGGAGGAGCTATTATCTTCCGTCTAGCAGAGAAAGTTGTTACCTATAAATATCAGACTATGATCTTTTCTTTGTTAGCGACAGCACTAGTAACTCTGTTGATAGTGCTATTTCCAAATGCACCTATTTTTCTATTCCTATCTCTAGTAATTGGTTTTCTATCTCAAATCAAGGAAGTCCCTGAGAGTGTATTATTACAGGAATCGGTTGATGAGGAGGAACTTGTGAATGTTTACTCCGTTATTGAAGTTGTCTCTACATTGGCCTTTTCTGCTTCTGTTTTTCTAATGAGTACCATCACAGAATATTTTGGAGTATTTACTGGCTTTGGCTTGGCTATATGCTGCTTGCTAGTAGAGTCCATCTTAGTTTTAAGAAACAAGCATCAGATAAATTAACAGTTATGATCACACATCTGGTGTGATTTTTTTTTGTTTTCATAAAAATTTTTTATCAGTGCAATTTAAAATATATATTATGCAAGGTATAGATTCTGTGTTAGACTTATTGTCAACGAAAAGCTAATGAATCATCAATCAAGGCAAGGATTTGTTCAATAGGCTGATGAGATTTCGAAAGATTTTCGCAGAAACCATTCAATTACAAAACGAAAAGAGGTCCCCTTATGACAACATTTACTATCTACACAGTAGAATCAGCGCCAGCAGAAGTGAAAGAAGTTCTTGAAACGGTACAAAAGGACAACAATGGTTATATCCCAAATCTTATCTGTCTTTTAGCCAATGCCCCTACAGCCCTAGAAGCTTATCGCACTGTTGGCGCTATTAACCGTCGCAATAGTCTAACACCTGTAGAGCGCGAAGTGGTGCAAATCACTGCAGCCGTAACCAACGGTTGTGCCTTTTGCGTCGCTGGTCACACAGCCTTTTCTATCAAGCAAATCCAGATGAATGATGACCTTCTCCAAGCCCTTCGCAATCGTACCCCAATCGAAAGCGATCCTAAGCTGGATACCCTAGCTAAGTTTACCTTGGCAGTCATCAATACCAAAGGGCGCGTAGGAGATGAAGCTCTTGGAGAATTCCTTGAAGCTGGCTATACGCAAGAAAATGCCTTGGATGTTATTCTCGGTGTAAGTTTAGCAAGTCTTTGTAACTATGCTAACAACCTAGCTAACACACCGATTAATCCAGAATTACAACCTTATGCATAAGAGGAGGACAAAGTATGGGATTTTTTTCAGAAGAATTCTTAAGCTGGTTAGACCAGCACGCCGATGAAATTGACAAAAAATCATGTCAAGCTGGAGAAGAACTGATTGAGAAAATTGCTGCAGAAGGTGCCTTTCGTGTAGGAGTACCAAAAGTTCTTGGAGGGCTAGGTGGAAATGACCAAGATGTTATCGATATCCTTGCTGAACTCGCTCAACATTCCTTAACAGCCTCCTTCATCTCATGGGGGCAACGAACTTTAATAGACAATATTCTTCATACTGATAATGCTTATTTCAAAGAAGTTTACTTGGAAAAACTCTTATCAGGAGAATATGCAGGTGCTACGGCCTTATCTAATGCGGTCAAGTATCTATCTGACTTAGAGGAACTAAATGTTCGTATCCTTGAAGAAAATGGAAATTATTATCTTAAAGGACGACTTCCTTGGGTAACCAATGCTCGTAAGGATCGCTTCCTCACTATTTTTGTAGCAGGATTTGCAGATGATCCGAGTACAAGTTATGTAGTAGCCGTACCATCGGACGCAGAAAACTTTAGTCGTTCCGAAGATTTGGAATTTGTTTCTCTCCAAGGAGGGAATACAGCAGCTCTGACTTTTAACAAGGTATCTTTAAAGGAAGAGTGGATTCTATCGAGGGATGCCCATCAATTTTTAGCGCAAAATCGTCCAGCCTTTTTAGGCTACCAATTTGGCCTAGCCTTTGGTTTGGCTGAACGTTCACTCTCAGAAGTCGAAAAAGAATTGGGGAAACGAGGTGTCTTGAAGGAAGAATGGCAGCATCAGGTCGAACAGTTAGATGATATTCGACATTCTCTCTATCAAGGACTATCTGAAGAGTCCTATTTCGTTAGAAATCCGCGTGAGCTATTCCAGTTACGAATTGATATTGTTGATGTTGTTGCCCAAAGTCTCTTATTAGAACTACAAGCTGGTGGCGGTAGAGGATATTTTAGTAAATCGACATCCGGTTTCATACGTCGTTGGAATGAAGGTGCCTTTTTGCCAATTGTTTCTCCTAGTGCAGTGCAATTGCGACATATTCTAGCGACAAACTAACAATAAAGAAAATAAAAACGAGGTTTATCTTTTTAAACTTCGTTTTTTAATACTTCATTTAAGCGCTTTTATGCTATACTGATAATAACATGACTATTGGAGGTTCACATGAAAAAACTCCCCTTGGCCTTTTCAGGGTGCTTATTGGGATTGGCTGGAGCAGGTAATCTCATCCTGGATATTTTTCCATTATTATCCCATGTCTTTAGTTTGTCAGGCTTGATTTTATGGTTTTATTTTTTATACAGTCATCTTAGTGATTGGCAAGAAAGCCAGCAAGAACTTAAGAAAGCTCCTCTATTATCGGGAATGGCGACCTTTCCTATGGCAGGGATGATTTTATCAACCTACTTACTGCGAATCTTACCTATGAGTATGAGTATCATAGCGCAAGCTCTTTGGTGGTTTGCCTTTCTACTGGATGTAGGTTTAATCATCTACTTCACTAAAAATTATGTGCAGACTAAACCAAGAACGAGCGCAACGCCAAGTTGGACAGTTCTTTATGTGGGAATTGCAGTAGCAAGCTTGACCTACCCAGTCGTGGGCATAGTCGAGATTGCCTATGGCGCTTGGATTTTTGGCTTTACCTTAACCCTTTTCCTTTATCCTCTGATTTATCAAGATTTGAAAAGTAATCCATTGCCACGGGCTTTACTGGGGCAAGAAGGAATCTACTGTGCTCCCTTTTCTCTATTGTTAGCAGCACTCGTTCGGATCGGAGGTTCAGGTCTTCATGGCTGGATTTTGCTAGTCATGATCCTTGCTTCACAAACTTTCTTTTTCTTTGTCCTCAGTCGTTTACCAAGGATTTTAAAACAGGGATTTCAACCAGCTTTTTCAGCCCTAACCTTCCCAACTATCATCACAGCAACTTCATTGAAAATGGCCCAAGGCATTCTGCAGTTTCCAGTCCTTAACCTCCTCGTTTGGCTGGAAACGATCATTTGTTTAACAATCCTTGTCTATGTATTAGTAGAATATATGCGGTATTTAAGGAACTAAAAAAGCCCCTAGCACTGAGAAGTGTTAGGGGGTTGTTGTCGATAATAGACAGAATCATACTCTTCGAAAATCAAATTCAAACCACGTCAGCGTCACCTTACCGTACTCAAGTACAGCTTGCGGCTAGCTTCCTAGTTTGCTCTTTGATTTTCATTGAGTATCAATTAGTTCAGCTTTCTCCTACTGTTCTTCATGTTCGGATAAAAAATAATAAGTCATAGTCCCAAAGATTGATCCTACTCCAAGTCCTACTAGTAGGAAAAAAGCGATCATTTTGAGTTCTAGAAATTGCAAGAAGAAATCTGTAATCGAGTGATTTTCAAGAAGTACTTTTTTGGAAAATAGTATAAATAAATAGAGAGTTGGGATGCTAGTTCCAACTAACCAACTTCTTAACTTGATTTGCTGCTTGCTGTAAGTGATTTGTGGAATCTCGGATTGATCATCATCTTCTAAGTGGAGCCCTCTAGTAGAATATCTTGCCTTGAGACTGAGGGCAAAAATCATCAAGAAGTAGAGATAGGGCATAGCCATTCGAACTATCTCTATAAAGCGCCCAAACAACAGATAGAACAGGAAGAGAAGGAAGGAAGAGTAAAAGATTTGGACCATGGAACGGGCACAAGCCTTGTAGATGACCTCTTGACGGCATTCATCAAAGGGTCCTTGGATATGAAAGAAATTTCGAACTAAGCGAGTTGTTAAGTCTTCTTTTTTCATGGTAGGGACCTCTTAATAACATTGTTTTTGATTAGCTTCTTTAAAGAGTTGATAGAGAGTATAGAAGTAGACTAGACTAAAAACGATACAGATGGTTAGAAATAGTAGATATCTCCAATCCATAGAATTCGTTAACAGTTGTGGGAAAGATACGAGGATAAAGCAGAGTGATGCGTTTAAGAGGCGTATTTTTTTTGATGTGATTTTCTGAAATCTTTGTCCTTTGTTCAAGACAGGAAGGGCTAAGAGGAAGATGATCAGAAAAGGACGCGTAATTTGGCCATAAACTAGGAAAACTGTCATAAAGATACTGATCAAAATATGGCTGAGAATTAAAGTTAATAGTGATTTCATAAGTTTCCTCCTAATCGTCGTCTTGATTTTCTCTAGCTTTTTGAATGCGAAGAGTGACGACAATATGCACTGTTAATCCGAAAAAGAAGGCTGCAACGATGGTAGACAAGATACTTCTGGTATTCAGAAGAGAGGTAAGATAGCTCTTGCTATCATCCATTAGGATATGGAGAAGTGGCATTCCAAACAACATGGCTATTCCATAGCCAAGACCAGCTTTAAGACCAGGATTACGTAACTGTTTCTTTTCTTTCTGGTTCAACACGTCAGGATCAATAGAAGCAATACCAGTTTTTGTAGTTTGACTAGTGACATAGATAGCACAAACCATGGAAATTAGAAAGATAATGATTGGATATCCAAAAGCGACTACTTGGGGATATCTAAAAGCAAGGACAAAGGGAATAAGATTGCCTAAAGTCATGAGGTAAAAGAGAATCATAAAGATTTTATTTCCGATGTGCTCAGCTTCGCGCCGTTTGTGTTCATCAAGGGGACCTGAAATGCCATAGATACGTTTGATCAGTTTTTCATTGAGGGGTTCTTTTTTCATTTTTCTTCTCCTTTTTTAAAAATCGTCCTCCCAAAAGAGACTGTTGAGGTCAGTTTGGAGGCTGCGGGCGAGATTTAGACAAAGTTCCAGGGTGGGATTGTACTTGTCGTTTTCAATCATGTTGATAGTTTGCCTCGAGACACCGATATCCTTGGCGAGCTCGAGTTGGGAAATGCCCAGTTCCTTGCGGAATTCTTTTACACGATTCATGCTTCCTCCTTTTTATTTATGTCACATATATTTGACTATAGTATATTCTTTTGAAAATAAAATGTCAACTATTTTTGACATATTTTTAAGAGAAAGTTGATGAGAATATTTCCATTATAAAATCTTTTAGCAATTTTATGCTATAATGGAGAAGAGTACAGAATTATAAGAGTGAATTGGATAGACTGAAAGCTATCCACTAAAGAAAGAGCAGAAAATGAACCATAAGATTGCAATTTTATCAGACATTCATGGTAACACGACGGCCTTAGCTGGAGTGCTTGAGGACGCTAAAAATTTAGGGGCGACTGAATATTGGCTTTTGGGGGATATTTTTCTTCCTGGGCCGGGAGCAAATGACTTGGTGGCTCTTTTGAAAGACCTTCCCATTACAGCATCCGTTCGAGGGAACTGGGATGATTGTGTTTTAGAGGCTTTAAGTGGGCAATATGGTCTAGAAGATCCCGAAGAAATTCAGTTTCTCAGGATGACTCAGTACCTGATGG
Source organism: Streptococcus sp. 27098_8_91 (assembly GCF_041432385.1). NCBI lineage: Bacteria > Bacillati > Bacillota > Bacilli > Lactobacillales > Streptococcaceae > Streptococcus > Streptococcus sp. 27098_8_91. The sequence goes on along the minus strand of NZ_JAPVZN010000001.1, from coordinate 222,699 downwards.
AGCGCATAAACCCCGAGCATATTGATTGGTTGAGAAAGCTACCTATGATAGCCAAGAAAGAAGTCGAAGGCTTGCGCTTTTCTCTTTCACATAATTTGCCTGAGAAAAATTATGGTGGTGATTTGCTGGTTGAAAATAATACCGAAAAATTTGACCAGCTACTTGATGAAACTACGGATGTAGCCGTCTATGGGCATGTCCATAAACAGCTCCTACGTTATGGTAGCCAAGGCCAACAAATCATCAATCCAGGTTCGATTGGTATGCCTTATTTTGACTGGGAAGGGCTGAAAAATCACCGAGCCCAGTATACCTTACTTGAGCTTGAAAATGGTGAATTGGTCAATATCCAATTTCGAAAAGTTGCCTATGACTATGAAGCAGAGCTAGAATCAGCTAAGACCAAAGGCCTTCCTTTTATCGAAATGTATGAGGAATTACGACGTGAGGACAACTATCAAGGACATAATAGAGATTTGTTAGCTAGTTTAATTGACAAGCATGGCTATGTAGAGGATGTGAAAAATTATTTTGATTTTTTGTAAGAGTTGCTTTAACTAACAGATACTAAATAAACGATTGGACGAGCCAATCGTTTCAGAACGAAGACAAACGTCATTTTTGGTGTTTGTCTTTTTCTGTTTTCAAAAATATGTTGTCTCATCATCTGATATTCCATTCAAAAATCGAATTTAGAACAAAATAAAAAGGGATATTCTCTATCCATTTCACCAGTTTTTTGATATTTAAACATGCCAAAGTAAGCCCAACCTGATCCTCCATTTTGGCCTTTCCTTTCTCTCTAGTGTATCTCAAATTATGGTACTCCTTAGCCGTCCCAAAAAGCCGTTCAATTGTTTCTTTGCGCTTCTTATAGAGCTCTTTCATTTCTCTTTGGTGACGAATCTCCTCACAAAATTCAAGGGCATCTTTCCAGACATGTCTCGTTACTACTTTTTGAAAATTCTTGCTTTGGGTACAAACGGATAATAAAGGACAGGCAACACATACTTTGGGATTACTCTTATACTCACGGTAGCCTTCTCGAGTGGTAGTGTGATAGCTTAATACTTGATTCTCTGGACAAATATAAGAGTCATTACTTGCATCATAAACAAAATTACTAGGTCTTAAGTTCCCCTTTACTCCCTTTGGACGAGTATAAGGGAAGACAGGAATGATATTACGTTCTAATAAATAATGAGCAATAGTTGGGGTTTTGTAGCCTGAATCCGCAATAATATAGCGTGGGGAGAAAGGCTCTAACTTTGAAAATAAGGCAGGGAAAGCCTGACTGTCATGAACATTTCCTGCTTCAACCGTATAAGCTAAGGCCCAACCATGCTTATCACAAGCAACTTGGGCAGAATAGGCAAATACTTCCTTGTGTTCGCCCTTGTGAAACCAACCACACTCGGGATCTGTTGTTGAAATTTTCTTTTCCTTAGCCTCACTTTCTTTTGCGGGCTTTAAGGACTTTTTTGCGTGTTTTTTCCGATCTAAATCAATCTCAACTGCCAATTGTTCACTCATAAATTTAGCTTGTTGCTCTACCATTTCCTTACGATACTTGTGACTATTAGCCGCTGCTTTGATATGGGTACCATCCACAAATATTTCAGAAGGATCAATTAAGCCAGCATACAAAGCTTGATTGAGAACTTGGGAAAAAATCTCAGAAATGAGTTCTTTATCTTGAAAACGACGGCTGTAATTCTTCCCATAGGTAGTAAAATGAGGAACCTTATCATCTAAAGTTAGTCCGAGAAACCAACGATAGGCTACATTTACTTCAATCTCTTTAATGGTTTGGCGCATGGAACGAATGCCATAAAAACACTTGATCAAAGGAATTTTGACTAACATGACGGGATCAAGACTAGGACGACCGTTATTTGGACTATAGGTATCTTCTACCAAGTCATATATAAAGTCAAAATCAACCTTTGAATCAACTTGTCGAAGAAAGTGATCTTTAGGGACCAATTCGTCTATTGTATAGAAACCATATTGCTTACGATTATAATCAGGTTTTTCTTTGTGAAACATAGGGATTACCTCACAACTCTTCTTACCTCTATTATACGACTTTACAAAAAGAAAAGCCCTTAGAAACTTGAGTTCTAAGGACTTTGTCTTCAATCTGAAACGATTGGACGAGCCAATCGTTTTTAATATATCTTATTGTAATTGAGATTGATCTAGTAGGTAAGAACCACCGAGGTAGGTCTTGCTGAGTTTTTCAAGGGTTCCATCTTGGTAGAGTTCTTTGAGAACCTTGTAAAATTGTTCTTTAAATTCTTTTTCGTCGCTTGAGAAGATGATGTAGTTGTTTGGATTGTCATTGCTTTCTAAGTCGACTAGGTTCAAGTCTAAACCTCGGTCTTGGATGATTTTTTGAACAGAGATTTTATCAAAGATTAGGAAATCAAATTCACCGTTGGCGAGGTCAGTCAGACGCTTAGCCACATCTTCGCCAGAATATTGGATGGTAGCAGGATTGTCGGAGTGATTTTGATTCCAGTCCGTAACAACCTTGGCAGTAGAAGTTCCAGTGTCATCCTGGGTTGTTTTACCAGCTATATCTTGAAGAGAGGTAAGAGCCTTGTCTTGTCTGCTCACAAGAACCAAAGGATTTTTTGCGATAGGTATCGAGTAGAGGTATTTGTCGGCTCTCTCTTTGGTGTAGCTCAAGTTGTTGGTAGCAGCTTGGTAACGGCCAGCATTCACTCCAGGGAAGATACTTTCCCAAGCAGTTTTTTAAAACTTCAACATCATATCCAGTTAAATTACCATCTTGTTCAAAGTCAAAAGGAGGGATGTCTCCAGCAGTTGCTACGACAATGGTTTTAGGACTAGCAGTGGCAGTAGAAGTACTATCTTGTTTGGCTTGTCCACAGGCGACCAACAAGGGACTAATGGCTAATATTAAGAATCATTTTTTCATAAGAGTCTCCTTTACTTAATGGTATCTAACTTACCAGACAATCAATCAGATATCTAATATATATTTTTTATGGAGATGATAGAAAAATATTATAATTTCCAGTTTGAATCTGTAGTAAGAAACTCAAGTAAGAAAAAAGATATTTGTTTCACCAATGAAAAATCTCTGCAAGCTCTTTCAAAATATGGTAGAATGGAAGCAGTAGAATTAGAAAAGGAACTTGCTTATGAAATTTCTTGAGTTAAATAAAAAACGTCATGCGACCAAGCATTTTATTGATAAACCAGTTGATCCTAAGGATGTTCGTACAGCTATCGAAATCGCAACCTTGGCCCCAAGCGCTCACAACAGTCAGCCTTGGAAATTTGTCGTGGTTCGTGAGAAAAATGCTGAACTAGCAAAATTGGCTTACGGTTCAAACTTTGAACAGGTAGCATCTGCACCTGTGACCATTGCCTTGTTTACTGATACAGACCTAGCCAAACGCGCCCGCAAGATTGCTCGAATTGGTGGTGCCAATAATTTCTCAGAAGAACAACTACAGTACTTTATGAAAAATCTTCCAGCAGAATTTGCACGTTATAACGAACAGCAAGTCAGTGACTACTTGGCTCTTAATGCTGGGCTTGTAGCTATGAACTTGGTCCTTGCATTGACTGACCAAGGAATCGGATCAAACATTATCCTTGGTTTTGATAAATCAAAAACTAATGAAGTCTTGGAAATTGAAGAGCGCTTCCGTCCAGAGCTCTTGATTACAGTAGGATACACAGACGAGAAGTTGGAACCAAGCTACCGCTTGCCAGTAGATGAAATTATCGAAAAAAGATAGGAAGAAAAAATGACAGTTATTGATTTTACAGCAGAAGTAGAAAAACGTAAAGAAGACCTCTTGGCTGACTTGTTTAGCCTTTTGGAAATCAACTCAGAACGTGATGACAGTAAGGCTGATGCGCAGCATCCTTTTGGTCCTGGACCAGTAAAAGCCTTGGAGAAATTCCTTGAAATCGCAGACCGTGATGGTTACCCAACAAAAAATGTTGACAACTATGCAGGACATTTTGAGTTTGGTGAAGGGGAAGAAGTTCTCGGTATCTTTGCCCACATGGACGTAGTGCCAGCAGGTAGCGGTTGGGACACTGATCCTTATACTCCAACCATCAAGGATGGTCGTCTCTATGCGCGTGGTGCTTCTGATGATAAGGGACCAACAACAGCATGTTACTATGGTTTGAAAATCATCAAAGAATTGGGACTTCCAACTTCTAAAAAAGTTCGCTTTATTGTCGGAACTGATGAAGAATCAGGTTGGGCAGATATGGACTACTACTTTGAGCATGTAGGACTTGCAAAACCAGACTTTGGCTTCTCTCCAGATGCTGAATTCCCTATTATCAATGGTGAAAAAGGAAATATCACAGAGTACCTTCATTTTGCAGGTGAAAATACTGGTGCAGCTCGTCTTCATAGCTTTACAGGTGGCTTGCGTGAAAACATGGTACCTGAGTCAGCAACGGCAGTTGTTTCAGGTGACTTGGCTGACTTGCAAGCTAAACTAGATGCCTTCGTAGCAGAGCACAAACTCAGAGGAGACATTCAAGAAGAGAATGGTCAGTACAAGGTAACTGTAATTGGTAAATCAGCCCACGGTGCTATGCCTGCTTCAGGTGTCAATGGTGCGACTTATCTTGCTCTTTTCCTCAGCCAATTTGCCTTTGAAGGACCTGCAAAAGACTACCTCGATATTGCTGGTAAGATTCTCTTGAATGACCATGAAGGGAAAAAATTGAAAGTAGCTCATGTGGATGAAAAGATGGGTGCTCTTTCTATGAATGCTGGTGTCTTCCGCTTTGACGAAACAAGTACTGATAATACCATTGCCCTTAACTTCCGTTATCCAAAAGGAACAAGCCCAGAGCAAATCAAGTCAGTTCTTGAAAACTTGCCTGTTGCTTCAGTTAGCCTTTCTGAACATGGGCACACTCCTCACTATGTGCCAATGGAAGACCCACTCGTTCAAACCTTGTTGAATGTTTATGAAAAACAAACAGGTCTTAAAGGTCACGAACAAGTCATCGGTGGTGGAACATTTGGACGTTTGTTAGAGCGTGGTGTTGCTTACGGTGCTATGTTCCCAGATTCTATCGATACTATGCACCAAGCCAACGAATTTATCGCCTTGGATGATCTCTTCCGTGCAGCAGCCATCTACGCTGAAGCTATCTATGAATTGATCAAATAATGATATAGAAGTCTGAGATTTAATGCTTAGACTTCTTTTTGGAGGAGAAAATGTCTCAAATTGAAAGAATCAAGCAAGCCATCATGGCTGATCCACAAAATCAACATTATACTGATCAAGGTATCAAGCCTCTCTTTGCGGCACCAAAAACTGCTCGCATCAATATCATTGGTCAGGCACCTGGTCTCAAAACCCAGGAAGCTGGCCTTTACTGGAAGGATAAAAGCGGGGACCGCTTGCGAGAGTGGTTGGGTGTGGATGAGGATACCTTTTACAAGTCAGGATATTTTGCAGTCATGCCCATGGATTTCTATTTTCCAGGACATGGGAAATCCGGAGACTTGCCACCTAGAGCTGGTTTTGCAGAAAAGTGGCATCCACAGTTATTACATGAATTACCAGATATTCAATTAACCCTCTTGATAGGGCAGTATGCCCAAGCCTACTATCTAAATGAGAAAGTCAGTGGCAAGGTAACAGATCGGGTTCGTCACTATCAGGATTACTTACCAGAATTTTTCCCTCTGGTCCACCCATCACCACGTAATCAAATCTGGATGAAAAAAAATCCCTGGTTTGAGGAAGAAGTGGTTCCAGATTTGAAAAAAAGAATTAAAACTATTTTAGGAGAAAAAGAATGAACGAAATTACTTTTGACGATTTTTATCAGCTTTATCAGAAAGAGTCGCTTTCTGTATTGGATGTGAGAGAAGTAGAGGAATTTGAGGCTCTTCATTTAGAAGGCGCTCGTAATTTACCTCTCAGCCAATTAGCTGATACTTATAAACAACTAGATAAAGATAATCTTTACTACGTGATTTGTAAATCAGGAATGCGTTCAGCACGCGCTTGTCAATTTTTAGCAGAACAAGGATATGAGGTTATCAATGTCCAAGGTGGCATGGATGCCTTAGAATAAGAAAATCTCCCTTTGAGACCGAAAATAAGAAAGGTTTTAAAGGGAGTTTATTTGCTCTAAAAATCAGAAAATTGAAAACATTTTAAAATTATTTCGAGATAGCCTTTTCAAGCCTTTAATCATGTTATACTAAGAAAGTATTTTATTTTTTATAAGGAGAGTTTATGGCTAAAAAAGGTGCTTTAACAGGATTACTCCTGTTTGGAATATTTTTTGGAGCAGGTAACTTGATTTTCCCTCCAACTCTAGGCGCACAGTCTGGAGAAAACTTTCTCCCTGCCATTGCAGGATTTGTATTTTCAGGTGTTGGGATTGCCGTCCTAACCTTAATCATTGGAACCCTTAATCCAAAGGGCTATATCTATGAAATTTCTAAGAAAATTTCACCATGGTTTGCGACAATTTATCTCGCAGCTTTGTACTTGTCGATTGGTCCATTCTTTGCCATTCCACGTACAGCAACGACATCATTTGAAGTTGGTATTAGTCCGCTATTAGATCAAGCAGATAAAGGTTTAGGTTTGATTGTCTTCACCATTCTATACTTTGTAGCTGCCTACCTAATTTCGCTGAATCCTTCAAAAATCTTGGATCGTATTGGTCGAGTCTTGACTCCAGTTTTTGCCATCTTAATTGTTATTCTGGTCATCCTTGGAGCTTTAAAGTATGCTGGGAACGCACCACAAGCAGCTTCAGGAGCTTATCAAGCTTCCGCCTTTGGAGCTGGTTTCTTAGAAGGATACAATACACTTGACGCGCTTGCTTCGGTTGCCTTCAGTGTTATTGCAGTACAAACCTTGAAACAACTTGGTTTTTCAAACAAGAAAGAGTACATTTCAACCATTTGGGTTGTTGGAATCGTTGTAGCACTCGGATTTAGTGCTCTCTACATCGGTCTAGGTTTCTTGGGCAATCATTTCCCAGTAACAGAAGAAGCAATGAAGAGTGGAACTCCTGGAGTTTATATCTTGTCTCAAGCTACTCAAGAAATCTTTGGTTCTACTGCTCAGCTTTTCCTTGCGGCTATGGTAACCGTTACTTGCTTCACAACGACTGTAGGGTTGATTGTATCAACTGCCGAGTTCTTTAACGGACGTTTCCCACAAGTCAGCTACAAGGTTTATGCGACTGTCTTTACCTTGATTGGTTTTGCCATTGCAAATCTTGGTTTGAGTGCTATTATTAAGTACTCTGTACCAGTTCTCGTTATTTTGTACCCAATTACGATTGCCATTGTCATGATTGTGATTGTGAACAAGTTTGTTGCTCTTTCAAAACCAGGAATGCAATTAACGGTTGGTATTGTCACAGCCATTGCCATTGCAAGTGTTTTAGGATCTACTTTTAAAGTTGAGGTCCTTGCAAATATCGTGAACACTCTACCATTTGCGGAGGCTTCTCTGCCATGGTTAGTACCAGCTATTATCGGTATTCTACTTTCTCTTGTTCTTCCAAATAAACAAGAAAGTGAAGCTTTTGAAATGGAATAATCACTAAAATCACTTTTGTAGCTAAGTCTACAGGAGTGATTTTCTTTTTTTATCCGATGATAAATGTGTTATAATAGGTAGCAAAAGAGGTGAAGAAATGAATCAAACTGTAGAATATATCAAAGAACTAACTGCTATGGCGTCACCAACAGGTTTTACGCGTGAAATTACGAATTATTTAGTTGAGACGCTTGAAAAACTAGGCTATCAACCAGTCCGCACGGCTAAGGGTGGAGTGAACGTTACCATTAAAGGGAAAAATGACGAGCAACAACGCTATGTGACTGCTCATGTGGATACCTTGGGAGCTATCGTTCGCGCTGTTAAACCAGATGGTCGTCTCAAGATGGACCGTATCGGTGGTTATCCTTGGAACATGATTGAAGGCGAAAACTGTACGGTCCATGTAGCTAGTACAGGGAAAACTGTTTCAGGTACGATTTTGATCCACCAAACTTCTTGCCATGTCTATAAGGATGCTGGAACTGCGGAACGTACACAGGACAATATGGAAGTTCGTTTGGATGAAAAAGTGACCAATGAAAAAGAAACACGCGCACTCGGTATCGAGGTTGGTGATTTTATCAGCTTTGACCCACGAACTGTCGTGACTGAGACAGGCTTTATCAAGTCTCGTCATTTGGATGACAAGGTCAGCGCAGCTATTCTCCTTAATCTCCTCAAAGTCTACAAAGAAGAAGGAATTGAACTTCCTGTCACTACGCATTTTGCCTTTTCAGTCTTTGAAGAAGTGGGGCATGGTGCTAACTCAAGCATCCCTAGTCAAGTTGTCGAATATCTAGCTGTGGATATGGGAGCGATGGGAGATGACCAGCAGACGGATGAGTACACAGTCTCTATCTGTGTTAAGGATGCTTCTGGACCTTACCACTATGAATTCCGTCAACACTTGGTAGCTCTCGCAAAAGAGCAAGATATTCCATTTAAACTAGATATCTATCCATTTTACGGTTCGGATGCTTCTGCAGCGATGTCAGCTGGAGCAGAGGTTAAGCACGCTCTTCTAGGAGCAGGTATTGAATCAAGCCATTCTTATGAGCGTACTCATATTGATTCTGTAGTGGCTACTGAGCGTATGGTGGATGCTTATCTCAAGAGTGAGTTGGTGGACTGAAGAGTCGATAAAGTACTATGTATGAAATACTGAAACAAATAGCAACGCCTGCTATAATAACAGGGTTGATTTCGAGTTTGTATGCTTATTTTCAAAAGAAAAAGAGGACTATCGTAAGTATGTGTATGAAAATAAACAAGAAAACTTTAAAGAACTAGTTGTTTATGCTGATGAACTGGTCGATAAAGGAATTACTAATCCAGATCTAGAAAAACTACTTTTTAAAATTTCTCAAAAGATTAATCCGTATGGACGAAAAATAAAAACTTTTGGAAAATATCAGTGGATAGAAGATGATGGATATGTGTGGTATCAAATAGAAATTATAGAGAAAAAACTTGCTTCTCAAATACTTCAAATAGAAGATTTAAAAGAACTAGCTCATCGGATACAAATTTCTAAACGATTACTAGATATTAAAGTAGAAAATAATATTCCGCTCATAAATTCAGCTAAAATATGGTTTAATTTATTTCAGTATGCGATGTTATTACTTCAGCTATTTTTCATATACTCTGGGTATAAGAGTTTTATCGAACAACCCACTGGATTCTCTTTGTTATTAGCTTATTGGTTGATTGTTATTGTAACCTTAATTTTTTTACTCCCAGAATTGAGTATTAATGAAAGCGATGATAGAAAATCTGAAATACGCATTACAGTACTCCTTTTCGTTATTGCCGCAGTTGATGCTGGAATAGCGTATTATTTGTATAATAATTCTTTTATTGCTCTGCTTGTTGGAATGGTTTCATTTTGTCTAAGTCTTGGTGAAGTAATTTCAAAAGCTATTATTTTCGGGGAAAGTGAAATTGGTAAAGTATCTACAATTTATATCGAAGAATATAGAAAACTACAGGGACCTAAGTTAAGTGAGAGACGCTTAAGAAATTATTTTAAAGTTATTCCATTTTTAAATAAGATTAAGATTTTATTTCATAAAGATAAGAGGGAGGGGAATGATGACCTATAAACACCGACTCTTTGACCTTAATCACACCCTTTTAGAGTTGAAAGGAGAAACTTATGTGCCTCATCTGTCAACGAATTGAACTCATCAAGTCTGGTAATAATCCCTACTTTGTCAAGGAATTAGAAACAGGCTATGTTGTGATTGGTGACCACCAGTACTTTGAAGGTTACACTCTGTTTTTAGCAAAGGAACATGTCACAGAACTACATCATCTAGATCCAAGTGTTAAACTTCGTTTTTTAGAGGAAATGAGTATGGTTCAGGAAGCTGTCTCTAAAGCCTTCTCTGCTGAAAAGATGAATGTAGAGTTGCTTGGAAATGAGGATGCCCATGCCCACTGGCATATTTTTCCGAGACGTGAGGGTGATATGAAGGGGCACGGTCTTAATGGTCGTGGTCCAGTCTGGTGGGTTCCTTGGGAAGAAATGGCAGCAGAAGATTGCCAAGTGCAACCGAAACAATTAGAAAACTTAATCCAAACTTTATCCGTTGAATTGGATAAAGTTATCATATGAAAGGATAAATCATGAAAAAAAGATACCTTATCTTGTCTGGACTACTAGCCCTAACATTGGCGGCTTGTTCGCAAGAAAAACCAGCAACTTCTGACGCAAAAGCTTCTTCAGAGCAAAAGACTGTACAAGAAGGAACCGCGGGAAGTAAATCTCAGGAAGCTAGTCAAAAGAAAGCGGAAGTGGTCAATAAGGGAGATTACTATAGCATTCAAGGCAAGTACGATGAAATTGTTATCGCTAATAAACACTATCCCTTATCTAAAGATTATAATCCAGGAGAAAATCCTACCGCTAAGGCAGAACTGTTGAAACTTATTGCAGCTATGCAGCAAGCAGGTTTCCCAATCAGCGACCACTATAGTGGATTTAGAAGTTATGAGACTCAGGTTAAATTGTATCAAGATTATGTCAATCAAGACGGAAAGGCAGAGGCTGACCGCTATTCTGCACGACCTGGATATAGTGAACACCAAACTGGTCTTGCTTTCGACCTTATCGGCACAGATGGAGACTTAGTGACAGAAGAAAAAGCAGCTCAATGGCTCTTGGATCATGCTGCTGACTATGGCTTTGTAGTTCGTTATCTTAAAGGTAAGGAAAAAGAAACAGGATATATGGCTGAAGAATGGCACCTTCGCTATGTTGGCAAAGAAGCCAAAGAAATTGCAGCAAGTGGCCTCAGTTTGGAAGAGTATTACGGTTTTGAAGGTGGAGACTATGTTGATTAGTCGCAAAACATCTTGCAAGATTACTTAAAATTTGATAAAATGAATAATAATTAAATAGGAATCTGCAAGACTAGTATCTCAGGGGAAGTATATCAGGGAGGAGAGCCGTGACTGAAAGCTCTCTATATGAAAGCTGGGTGAATTCACTTGCCTATGGATTCAGAAATAAAGGTCTGACTTGTCAGATAAAAACGGATGGTACCGCGTGTCAACGCTCCGAATGGAGTTTTTGGCATGTGGTTTTCTTTTTATCTACGAGAGACTGATGGAGGAATTATGTCAACTATTGAAGAACAATTAAAAGCGCTTCGTGAAGAAACGCTAGCTAGCTTGAAGCAGATTACTGCTGAAAATGAAAAAGAGATGCAAGAATTGCGTGTTTCTGTCCTTGGTAAAAAAGGGTCGCTTACTGAAATCCTCAAAGGGATGAAGGACGTATCAGCAGAAATGCGTCCTGTTATCGGAAAACACGTCAATGAGGCTCGTGATGTCCTAACAGCTGCCTTTGAAGAAACAGCTAAGCTCTTGGAAGAAAAGAAAGTGGAAGCTCAATTAGCAAGTGAAAGCATCGATGTGACACTTCCAGGTCGTCCAGTTGCGACTGGTCACCGTCACGTTCTTACACAAACTAGTGAAGAAATCGAAGATATCTTCATTGGTATGGGTTACCAAGTTGTGGATGGATTTGAAGTGGAGCAAGACTACTACAACTTTGAACGTATGAATCTTCCAAAAGACCACCCAGCCCGTGATATGCAGGACACTTTCTACATCACAGAAGAAATCTTGCTCCGTACCCACACATCTCCAGTTCAGGCGCGTGCAATGGATGCTCATGATTTCTCTAAAGGTCCTTTGAAAATGATCTCACCAGGACGTGTGTTTCGTCGTGATACGGACGATGCGACCCACAGTCACCAATTCCACCAAATCGAAGGTTTGGTTGTTGGGAAAAACATCTCTATGGCTGACCTTCAAGGAACCCTCCAGTTGATTGTACAAAAAATGTTTGGTGAAGAGCGCCAAATCCGTTTGCGTCCATCTTACTTCCCGTTCACAGAGCCTTCTGTTGAGGTTGATGTTTCATGCTTTAAGTGTGGAGGAGGCGGCTGTAACGTATGTAAGAAAACTGGTTGGATCGAGATTATGGGTGCCGGTATGGTTCACCCACGTGTCCTTGAGATGAGTGGTATCGATGCAACTGTCTACTCTGGCTTTGCCTTTGGTCTTGGACAAGAACGTGTAGCTATGCTTCGTTACGGAATCAACGATATCCGTGGATTCTACCAAGGAGATGTCCGCTTCTCAGAACAGTTTAAATAAGCTTGAAACCTGAAACACAATCCTATACAGTTTTAGTCATTTCCTCTCGGTGAGAAATGGCAAGAGCTTACTCGAAGAAAAAGAAAGGAATTGAAAAGGTCTCGATTGATGAGATCTTACGATCAGAATTATGTTAGTATCATACAAATGGTTAAAAGAATTGGTGGACATTGATGTGCCATCACAAGAGTTGGCTGAGAAAATGTCAACTACAGGGATTGAGGTAGAAGGTGTCGACTCACCTGCTGCTGGTCTCTCAAAAATTGTCGTCGGTGAGGTCTTGTCTTGCGAAGATGTGCCAGAAACTCACCTCCATGTTTGTCAGGTTAACGTTGGCGAAGAAGAAGCCCGTCAAATCGTTTGTGGTGCACCGAATGTGCGTGCAGGCATCAAGGTCATGGTGGCTCTTCCGGGAGCTCGTATCGCTGACAATTACAAAATCAAAAAAGGGAAAATCCGTGGTTTAGAATCTCTCGGAATGATCTGCTCACTTGGTGAATTGGGGATTTCTGACTCAGTTGTACCAAAGGAATTCGCAGATGGCATCCAAATCTTGCCTCAAGATGCCGTTCCAGGTGAGGAAGTATTCTCTTACCTAGACTTGGATGATGAAATCATCGAACTTTCTATCACGCCAAACCGTGCAGATGCTCTTTCTATGCGTGGGGTAGCGCACGAAGTAGCCGCTATCTATGACAAGGCAGTCAACTTTAAAGAATTTACCTTAACAGAAACAGACCAAGCTGCAGCCGATGCTCTTTCTGTCAGCATTGAGACAGACAAGGCGCCTTACTATGCTGCTCGTATCTTGGATAATGTGACCATCGCACCAAGTCCACAATGGTTGCAAAACCTTCTCATGAACGAAGGTATCCGTCCAATCAATAATGTGGTCGACGTGACCAACTATATCTTGCTTTACTTTGGTCAGCCGATGCATGCCTTTGACTTCGATACCTTTGAAGGAAGCGAGATCCGTGTGCGTGAAGCGCGTGAAGGTGAAAAATTGGTAACCTTGGACGGTGAAGAGCGTGACTTGGAAACAAATGACTTAGTGATCACTGTTGCTGATAAACCAGTAGCTCTTGCAGGTGTTATGGGTGGACAAGCTACAGAAATCTCTGAAAAGTCTACTCGTGTAGTTCTTGAAGCTGCTATCTTCAATGGCAAATCTATCCGTAAGACAAGTGGTCGTCTCAACCTTCGCTCAGAATCATCTTCACGCTTTGAAAAAGGTATCAATGTGGCAACCGTTAATGAAGCCCTTGATGCAGCAGCAAGTATGATTGCTGAATTGGCTGGTGCGACCGTGCGTAAGGGCATTGTTTCAGCAGGCCAGTTGGATACATCTGATGTAGAAGTTTCTTCAACTCTTGCTGACGTTAATCGTGTCCTTGGTACAGAGCTTTCCTACGCAGATGTAGAGGATGTCTTCCGTCGTCTTGGCTTTGGCCTTTCTGGAAATGCAGAAGCCTTCACAGTTAGCGTTCCACGTCGCCGTTGGGATATCACTATCGAAGCGGACCTTTTTGAAGAAATCGCTCGTATCTATGGTTATGACCGCTTGCCAACTAGTCTTCCAAAAGATGATGGAACAGCTGGTGAATTGACTGCGACACAAAAACTCCGCCGTCAAGTTCGTACCATCGCTGAGGGAGCAGGTTTGACAGAAATTATCACCTATGCTCTTACAACTCCTGAAAAAGCCGTTGAATTTACGATTCAGCCAAGCAACTTAACAGAGCTCATGTGGCCAATGACTGTGGACCGTTCAGTTCTCCGCCAAAATATGGTTTCAGGTATCCTTGATACAGTTGCCTACAACGTAGCACGTAAGAATAAAAACTTGGCTCTTTATGAGATTGGAAAAGTCTTCGAGCAAACTGGTAATCCAAAAGAAGAATTGCCAACTGAAATCAACAGCTTTGCCTTTGCCTTGACAGGTTTAGTCGCTGAAAAAGACTTCCAAACTGCAGCTGTTCCAGTTGACTTCTTCTATGCCAAAGGAATTTTGGAAGCCCTCTTTGCTCGCTTGGGTCTTGAAGTGACCTATACAGCAACCTCTGAAATCACTAGCCTCCACCCAGGACGTACAGCCTTGGTCTCACTAGGGGACCAAGTTCTTGGTTTCCTCGGTCAAGTGCACCCTGTGACGGCTAAGGCTTACGATATTCCAGAGACTTATGTAGCTGAGCTTAACCTTTCAGCTATTGAAGAAACCCTTCAACCAGCCACACCATTTGTGGAAATTACTAAATTCCCAGCAGTCAGTCGTGACGTTGCCCTTCTCCTCAAGGCAGAAGTCACTCACCAAGAAGTTGTGGACGCTATCCAAGCTGCAGGCGTGAAACGTTTGACAGATATCAAACTCTTCGACGTCTTCTCAGGTGAAAAACTGGGTATCGGAATGAAGTCTATGGCTTATAGCTTGACCTTCCAAAATCCAGAAGATAGTTTAACCGACGAAGAAGTCGCACGCTACATGGAAAAAATCCAAGCATCACTCGAAGAAAAAGTGAATGCAGAAGTGCGTTAACAGTCTAAAATCCATCCTTAGGGATGGATTTTTTAGTAGAAAAAATCATCAAGCTTTAGCCTGATGATTGAATCAACTTGGGGAATAAGTTCTATGTAATACTGCTATATCTAGGTTAGCCATCCATGTTTTTTGTCATCCAATCAGCTAAGAAGTGATAGGTATCGTTTCGATTATTCTCGTTTAAAATTTCGTGACGAGCATCCTTAACTAATCGAAGACTTACTTTCGAATGTGAAGCCTTTAGGATTTTTACAAATCTTTCTATACCTTTACCATTTTCTCCCAGAGGGTCTTCTTGTCCTGAAATAACGAGAATAGGAAGTTGGGCTGGAATCTCGGCTATCATTTTTTTACTAGCTACTTGATTAGAGAAGTAAAAAATAGATCTGTACATGGGAATAGTAGGTATGAATTGACAGAATGGATCCTTCAGATAAGCTTGGTTAGATTCTTCATTTTTTGAGAGCCAATCGACAGATGTTTTAGGATTTTTAATACTTCGATTAAAGCTATCAGTTGATAGATAAGTCAAGAGTTTACTACGGTGTTTATTCCCTTTTATAAGTCGGATGCATTCTGTTAGGATGAGAGCCAATCGAGTTAGAAACTGAGGCTGTTGACCAGTCGCCATGATAATCAAGGCATTGATAGGTGGTTTTCGCTTAGCTACATAATAGCGACACATAAGAGACCCCATAGAATGCCCTAGAAGGACGATTGGAAGTTCTGGATAGCTTTCTTGAATAAAAGAGGACACTCTTTCAATATCATCGATGAGTTCTTCGGGAGATTCAGGAAAGACTCCGAGTTGACTTGGATTTTGAGCAGTATAGCCGTGGCCGAGATGATCATGGCCGATAACAGTAAAGCCTTCGTTATTCATGGCTAGAGCAAATTCTTCATATCGTTCTACGTATTCTACCATACCATGTACAAGCTGAAGAATGGCTTTTGGTTGTTCAGCTTCCCAAATGATTAAGTTATTGTTGTTTGGTTCGAGTTTAAGTCTTTTTTTCATATCAGATTCCTTGCTTATGATAATCTATAGTCTATCAAAAATATACCATAAAAGAGTACAATAAGCTAGGCTGAATGATGAAGATTAGTAGTAACAATTCAGGACTGAAAATGAACATTTGAGGACATAGCCAACGGATTTATCAAGAAATGAGTATAATAAATTTATCACTTAAAATCTGGAGGACAAAAATGCTTGGTGATGAGCCAATAAAGTCCTTATCCAATAAATATCCTTCTTGAAATCAAGATTTAAAAATGTACATAAATCATTGTAAATGCTATCAAAAAGGAGTATAATGAGTGCAATAAATTTCGGAGGTGGATGATGCTCGAAGTAAGAAATCTAGAGAAAAGTTTTGGGCCTAAGCAAGTTTTGTTTGGTGTTGACTTTCAAGCAAGACCAGGGCGTATTTTAGGGCTGGTCGGGAAAAATGGAGCTGGGAAAACAACTATTTTTCACAGTATTTTGAAATTTTTAGACTATCAAGGGGAGATTGAGCTTGATGGTCAAGACATTCGTCAGGAGACCTATACTCGCATTGGTTATCTCCCTGAAGAACGCAGTCTTATGCCTAAATTGACAGTCCTTGAACAAGTTCGTTACTTGGCGACCCTAAAAGGCATGGACACCAAGGAAATCAAAGAAAAACTCCCTCAATGGATGGAAAAATTGGAAGTCAAGGGGAAACTGACGGATAAGATCAAAAGTCTCTCAAAAGGAAATCAACAGAAGATTCAGTTGATTATCACTTTGATTCATGAACCAGATTTGATTATCCTAGATGAGCCTTTTAGTGGCTTGGATCCAGTTAATACCGAACTTCTTAAGCGGGTTATCTTGAAAGAAAAAGAACGTGGCGCGACCATTATCTTTTCTGACCATGTCATGACCAATGTTGAAGAACTTTGTGATGATATCCTCATGATTCGTGATGGGCGTGTGGTCTTGCATGGACCGGTTCAAGAAGTCCGCAATCAATACGGCAAAACACGACTTTTTGTTTCAAGTGACCGAAGCAAGGAAGAACTGGAGAGCCTTCCTCATGTCAAACAGGTTAGCTTGACCAAGCAAGGTAGTTGGAAGTTGATTTTAGATGATGAAAGTGCAGGTAGAGAACTCTTCCCAATATTGACTCAAGGTCAATATATCGCGACTTTTGATCAACAAGCTCCAACAATCGATGAAATCTTTAAATTAGAATCAGGGGTGGAAGTATGAGAAATATGTGGGTTGTAATCAAAGAAACCTATCTAAGACATGTCAAGTCTTGGAGTTTCTTCTTTATGGTGATTTCGCCTTTCCTCTTTTTAGGTCTATCTGGAGGAATTGGTGTTCTCCAAGGTTCTTCCTTGGCTCAAAATAGTAAGGTAGCAGTAGTTAGTTCTGTTCCTCTTGTTACAGAAGAACTTAAATTGACCAATGGTCTTAACTTTGACTATAAGGATGAAGCAAGTGCCAAAGAAGCCATCAAGGATGAAAAAATAAAAGGCTATCTAACCATTGACCAGGAGAATAGTATCCTCAAGGCAGTCTATCATGGTGAGACTTCACTAGAGAGTGGCATTAAGTTAGCAGTGACCGCTAAGTTGAATGAACTTCAATCCCAACTCAACCGTTCAGAAGCAAATTTGTCTCAGGAACAGGAAAAACGCTTGGCTCAAACAATTCAATTCACAGAACAGATTGATGAAGCCAAGGAAAATAAAAAGATGGTCCAAACCTTTGCGGCTGCAGGACTAGGTTTCTTTCTCTATATGATTTTGATTACTTATGCTAGTGTCACTGCTCAAGAGGTAGCTAGTGAAAAAGGAACCAAAATCATGGAAGTGGTCTTCTCAAGCATTCGTGCTAGCCATTATTTCTACGCACGCATGATTGCCTTACTTCTAGTCATTTTGACTCATATTGGTATTTATGTTGTAGGTGGTCTTGGAGCTATTTTCTTCTTTAAGGATATGCCTATCTTGGCTAATTCAGGTATTCTAAATCACTTGGGAGAAGCATTTTCGATCAATACCTTGTTATTTGTCTTGGTTAGTCTCTTTATGTATGTGGTCTTGGCTGCCTTCTTAGGTTCTATGGTTTCTCGACCTGAAGACTCTGGTAAGGCCTTATCGCCTTTGATGCTTTTGATTATGGTAGGTTTCATTGGGGTAACTGTATTAGGAACTTCTGGGGACAATTTGATCTTGAAAATCGGTTCTTACATTCCATTCGTCTCAACCTTCTTTATGCCTTTCAGAGCTATCAATGGTTATGCAAATGGACTAGAAGCTTGGATTTCGCTTGCTATAACAGTCATTTTTGCAGTAACTGCAACAGTCTTTATCGGACGGATGTATGCTAGTCTGGTCCTTCAAACGGATGATTTGGGGATCTGGAAAACCTTTAAACGAGCTTTAAGTTATAAATAAAGTCACGGACCTGTGAGTGTATCTCCCAGGTCTTTTATACTCTTCGAAAATCTCTTCAAACCACGTCAGCTTCCATCTGCAACCTCAAAACAGTGTTTTGAGCAGCCTGTGGCTAGCTTCCTAGTTTGCTTTTTGATTTTCATTGAGTATTAATTAGCTGAAATATTTCACATTTATTTCTCCTAAACCTTTGACTATTAGGCAAAATTATCGTACAATAAAGAGTATATGATAAAATGAGACCGGAGTTTATCCACTCTGGCGTTAGTAGTAAAAAATGAGGAGAAACGCTTTGGAATTAGAAGTATTTGCTGGGCAAGAAAAAAGTGAACTATCTATGATTGAGGTGGCTCGTGCCATCTTGGAACTCCGTGGTCGTGATCACGAAATGCATTTTAGTGATTTGGTTAATGAAATCCAAAACTATCTCGGTACCTCTAATAGCGATATTCGTGAAGCTTTGCCTTTGTTCTATACAGAGTTGAACTTTGACGGTAGCTTTATCTCACTTGGAGATAACAAATGGGGCCTTCGTTCATGGTATGGAGTGGATGAAATCGATGAGGAAATCATTGCTCTTGAAGAAAGTGATGATGAAGAAGTAGCACCTAAGGCTAAGAAAAAACGTGTCAACGCCTTTATGGATGGTGATACAGATGCTATTGATTACAGTGCAGATGATCCAGAGGATGAAGACGCCTACGAAGAAGATCCAGCTCTTTCTTATGATGATGAAAATCCAGATGATGAGAAGAATGAAGTGGAAGCCTACGATGCTGAAATCAATGAAATCGCCCCAGATGATCTAGACGAAGAAGTCGATCTTAATGAAGAAGACGACGAAGACTCTGAAGAAGAGGAAGAATAAAAATAAAAAGGAGTTGGAGCTGGAATCGGTCTATCAAGTCTCGATTTCCTAGTCCAGCTTTTTTGTATTAATTTGAATTAGTTTTGTAAGCTGGAATGCGCCAAGTCAACGATTTGTTCTATTTGACAAATGGTTCATTTTGAGGTAATATATTGTTCGGGCACCTCTTTTAGAGGTCGGAGCTCCCTAGTTATTAGGGAGCTATTTTTGTTTTTCCAGGAAGCTTTTCTTCTTGGGGTGTAGTTATTGATGAAGGTCTTGTTTTCTCAATCCCCTGTTAGTGAACAAGACCTTGAGCATTTTAGAAAGAGGAATCTATGTCTACGAAATATATTTTTGTCACTGGTGGTGTGGTGTCGTCTATTGGAAAAGGGATCGTTGCAGCGAGTCTTGGACGTCTTTTAAAAAACCGTGGTTTGAAGGTGACCATTCAAAAATTTGACCCTTATATCAATATCGACCCAGGAACCATGAGCCCTTACCAGCACGGAGAAGTCTTTGTAACTGATGATGGGGCTGAGACAGATTTGGACTTGGGCCACTATGAACGTTTTATCGATATCAACCTCAACAAATACTCAAACGTGACAACTGGTAAAATCTACAGCGAAGTTCTTCGTAAGGAACGCCGTGGAGAGTACCTTGGAGCAACTGTCCAAGTTATTCCTCATATTACAGATGCCTTGAAAGAAAAAATCAAGCGTGCTGCCCTAACGACTGACTCTGACGTTATTATTACAGAGGTTGGTGGAACAGTCGGCGATATCGAGTCCCTTCCATTCTTAGAAGCTCTTCGTCAGATGAAGGCAGATGTGGGTGCAGATAATGTCATGTATATCCATACGACCTTGCTTCCTTACCTCAAGGCAGCTGGAGAAATGAAGACCAAGCCGACTCAACACTCTGTCAAAGAATTGCGTGGTTTGGGAATCCAGCCAAATATGTTAGTCATTCGTACAGAAAAACCAGCAGGACAAGGGATTAAAAATAAACTAGCCCAGTTCTGTGATGTGGCGCCAGAAGCAGTTATCGAGTCCTTGGATGTGGATCATCTTTACCAAATTCCACTGAACTTGCAGGCACAAGGTATGGACCAAATTGTCTGTGACCACCTGAAATTAGACGTACCAGTAGCAGATATGACAGAATGGTCAGCCATGGTGGACAAGGTTATGAATCTAAAAAAACAAGTCAAAATTGCTCTTGTTGGTAAGTATGTCGAGTTGCAAGATGCCTACATTTCTGTCGTAGAGGCCTTGAAACACTCTGGTTATGCCAATGATGCAGAAGTCAAGATTGATTGGGTCAATGCTAACGATGTGACAGCTGACAATGTGGCAGAACTTCTATCTGACGCTGACGGAATCATCGTTCCAGGTGGTTTTGGCCAACGTGGAACAGAAGGTAAGATTGAAGCGATTCGCTATGCGCGTGAAAATGATGTACCAATGCTTGGAGTCTGCTTGGGTATGCAGTTGACCTGTATCGAGTTTGCACGTAATGTCTTAGGTCTTGAAGGAGCTAATTCAGCAGAGCTAAATCCTGATACCAAATACCCTATCATCGATATCATGCGTGATCAGATTGATGTTGAGGACATGGGTGGGACCCTTCGTTTGGGACTTTATCCTTCTAAGTTAAAACGTGGTTCTAAGGCAGCGGCAGCTTATCATAACAAAGAGGTGGTGCAACGCCGTCACCGTCACCGTTATGAGTTTAACAATGCTTTTCGTGAACAGTTTGAAGGAGCAGGTTTTGTCTTTTCAGGAGTGTCACCAGATAATCGTTTGGTAGAAATTGTGGAAATTCCAGAAAATAAATTCTTTGTAGCTTGTCAGTACCATCCAGAGCTATCAAGTCGTCCAAACCGCCCAGAAGAACTCTACACTGCTTTTGTAACAGCAGCTGTCGAAAATAGTAAATAGGTAAATGAAGAGACTGGGCAAAAAGTCTTAAAATCAGAAAATGCATATTGTCAGGTTAAAAAAACTTGATAGTATGCATTTTATTTTCACTATTTTTTGATATAGTAGAATGAAATAAAATCTGAACAAATCAACTAGGAAAGTCCAATCAATTTATAGGAAGGCTTTAGAAGTTAAATTGTACTGTTCTATATTCAATTTAATGTAAAATTGAGTTTTTCACCAGTCTCTTTTATTTATTTTTAGCATTATGAAAATCTGGAAAAAGGACATTATTTTTGGTAAGATAAGGGTATGGATTTTGAAAAAATTGAACAAGCATATACCTATTTACTAGAAAATGTCCAAATCATTCAAAATGATTTGACGACAAATTTTTACGATGCCTTAATTGAGCAAAATGGAATCTATCTGGATGGTCAGACGAATCTGGAAGATATCAAGAAAAACAATCAAGCTTTAAAACGATTGGCTCTTCGAAAAGAAGAGTGGTTACGAACCTACCAATTCTTATTAATGAAGGCAGCGCAAACGGAACCTCTTCAGGCCAACCACCAGTTTACACCAGATGCGATTGGTCACTTGATGATTTTTTTGATGGAGCAATTGTGGCCTGCTAAAGATCTAAGTCTACTAGAATTGGGCTCTGGGATGGGAATTCTGGGTGCTAGCTTTTTAACGTCCATGAACAAAAAGGTAGATTACCTAGGGATTGAGATAGACGACCTCTTGATTGATCTGGCAGCAAGCATGGCGGAAGTTATGGATCTGCAAATGGGCTTTGTCCAAGGAGATGCAGTACGTCCACAAGTATTAAAAGAAAGTGATTTTATTGTGAGCGACCTCCCGATTGGCTACTACCCGGACGATCAGATTGCCTCTCGTTACCAAGTGGCAGCAAAGGATGAACATACTTATGCTCATCATCTATTAATGGAGCAATCTCTCAAGTATCTTAAGACGGGAGGTTATGCTATTTTCCTTGCTCCAACAGATCTTTTGACGAGTCCCCAGAGTGACCTCTTGAAATCCTGGCTGACTGACCAGGCTCAACTAGTAGCTATCGTAGCTTTACCAGAGGATCTCTTCGCTCAAGGGGCCCAGTCTAAGACCATTTTTGTTCTACAAAAGAAAGTGGTAGAAGGCTTTGAGCCATTCGTTTATCCACTTGCTAGTCTTCGTGATCCTGAAATTTTGTTGGAATTTAAGGAAAATTTTCAAAATTGGTGTCAAGAACATGAAATCTAGTATAAATTTTGATATAATAGTTGAAAACGCTTAAAAAGGGGAAACATTATGACAAAAACCATTGCAATTAACGCTGGAAGCTCTAGCTTGAAATGGCAACTTTACCAAATGCCAGAAGAAAAGGTGCTTGCAAAAGGTTTGATTGAACGCATTGGGTTGAAAGATTCTATTTCTACAGTTAAGTTCGATGGTCGTTCAGAACAGCAAGTTCTTGACATTGAAAACCACACTTTAGCTGTAAAAATCTTGCTTGATGACTTGATTCGTTTTGATATTATCAAATCTTATGATGAAATTACAGGTGTTGGACACCGTGTTGTTGCAGGTGGAGAATACTTCAAAGAGTCTACAGTTGTTGAAGGGGATGTTCTAGAAAAAATCGAAGAACTAGGACTTCTTGCTCCATTGCACAACCCTGCAAATGCTGCTGGAATTCGTGCCTTCAAAGAATTGTTGCCAGAGATCACAAGTGTAGCAGTTTTTGACACATCATTCCATACAAGTATGCCAGAAAAAGCCTACCGTTATCCATTACCAACTAAGTATTATACAGAAAACAAGGTTCGTAAGTACGGAGCGCACGGTACAAGCCACCAGTACGTTGCACAAGAAGCAGCGAAACTCTTGGGACGTCCACTTGAAGAATTGAAATTGATTACCTGTCACATCGGTAATGGTGCTTCTATTACAGCTGTTAAGGGTGGTCAATCTGTTGATACCTCAATGGGATTCACTCCACTTGGTGGTGTTATGATGGGAACTCGTACAGGGGATATTGACCCGGCCATCATTCCTTATTTAATGCAATATACAGAGGACTTTAACAAGCCTGAAGATATCAGTCGCATCCTCAATCGCGAGTCAGGATTGTTGGGTGTTTCAGGTAAGTCTAGTGATATGCGTGATGTTCAAGCGGCAATGGAAGCAGGTGATCCTGATGCAACCTTGGCTCTTGAAATGTACGTTGACCGTATCCAGAAACACATCGGACAATACTTGGCTGTCCTAAACGGAGCAGATGCCATTATCTTTACTGCAGGAGTTGGTGAAAATGCAGCTGGTGTGCGTGAAAAAGTTATCACTGGTATTTCTTGGTTCGGTTGTGATGTAGATCCAGAGAAAAATGTCTTTGGTGTGACTGGAGATATCTCAACAGAAGCAGCAAAAATTCGTGTACTGGTAATTCCAACGGATGAAGAATTGGTCATTGCGCGTGACGTTGAACGTTTGAAAAAATAACAGATCAAAAAAATCGACCTTTCTTATTGAAGGTCGATTTTTTTGATCTAGTAGAATTACCATTTAGTCAGTGAAACTTCGCCACTATTAAGCCAAATCTTTTCACCGTTTGCTAATTCTATCTGCAGTTGGCCTTGGTCAGAGATGTCACAGGCTTTTCCTGTGATTATTTCTTGATCCTTCTTGAAAGAAATCTCTTTTCCTAAAACGATTGAGCGTTTTTTATAGAGATAGAGGAGTTCATCGGCTTCTGTTTCGTAGAAACATTTCCAGATTTCAGCAATCAATTCATTGCGAGTAATGGGAATATGTTGAGAAAATAAGCTTCCAGCTTTAGTTTGTAGATTCTTGGGAAATTCAGCGATCGAAAAGTTGATTCCGACCCCAATGATAACATCTGTAACGAGTCCAGTTTCGACAGAGGTAATGGCTTCTGTTAGAATACCAGCAATTTTTTTCTGGTTCAGATAAATGTCATTGACCCACTTGATATCGACGTCGATTAAACTAAGGTTTTTGATAGCCTTGTAGATAGCTCCAGCTGTCAGAAGTGTATAGGCTGGAAGATTCTGATAAGGGAGATTGGGTTGTAGGTGAAGGGACATGTAAATTCCCCCCCTATCAGGTGAGTAATAAGGACGTTGAAAACGGCCACGTCCCATAGTTTGGCTAGTGGAAAGGTAGAGTTTATCCCCTTTGGCACCAGCTTCCATAGCCTCTTTAGCATCAGTTTGGGTAGATTTTGTTGAGGGTTTAAACTGGACAGTAATGGGACTATTCGCTTCGATTTCCTGAGGCAAGATAAGGTCTCCGTCCAGAAGTTTATAGCCACGATTTTTGATACTGTCAATCTCCAGTCCCTCTTGTTGGAGACGTTGGATCGCCTTCCATACGGAAGTTCGAGATAGGTTTAATCTCTCAGCTATTTTTTCTCCGCTTAGATAATCAGTCTCAGTAACTAGTATTTTATAGACTTCTTGGTAGGATTTCATGCTAGACCCTTTCTGGAATAATTAGATTTATTGTACCATATTTTTAAAAAAGGAATAGCGATTTTCAAGTAATCTTAGCTAACTATAAAATTTTACCCAGTTTTAGTTAGGAGTATAGAGGTAAAGAGGTTTTCAAATCGCTTGAAAAATGGTAAAATGTTTTAATAGCTTATTTATCTGAATGTGATATTCAGAAGGAAAGGATCTGTTGTGAAATCAATAGGTGTCATTGAAAAGTTAAAAAGTTTATCGAAACAAGAAGGACTTCTTTTAGGAGTTATTCTGAGTATTTTTCTTCCTTTTTATCTTTTTGTTGTTATTTTTATCTCTTACTTACTTTGGTTAGTATATACTGGGGAGATGAAGGGGATCTTGAAACGTTTGTCTCAACACCCTGTCTTGCTCTTTTTTATTGCTTATAGCACTGCAATTTCTCTTCTGGCACAAAATGTGATGGGAGTAGTTTCTTCGGTGGCCATGTTTCTGTTTACCATCTTCTTTTACTACTATCAATCCCAGTTGACTCCTAAATTTTTCAGGTTGACGATTGAAGGAATATTAGCCTTAAGTGTCTTTGCAGCAGCCTTTGCAGCCTTGGAACATT
The DNA here is from genome assembly GCF_041432385.1 of Streptococcus sp. 27098_8_91. Taxonomy (NCBI): domain Bacteria; kingdom Bacillati; phylum Bacillota; class Bacilli; order Lactobacillales; family Streptococcaceae; genus Streptococcus; species Streptococcus sp. 27098_8_91. Next base: position 197,577 of record NZ_JAPVZN010000001.1, on the reverse strand, counting down.
TCCAAATTGTAAAGAAATTTGATTATACCTTCCTCTCACCACGAATGCAGGTTTGGCATCAGAATCGAGCGGAGGTTGCCTTCTTTAATCCCAATTACTATGGAATTATCTGTTGTTTCTGTATCATGATTGGTTTTTATCTGATTAGCACAACGAAGTTAAGATGGTTACGAATCTTTTCTATGATTGCCATCTTTGCTAATTTATTCGGTTTAAACTTTACGCAGAATCGCACAGCTTTTCCAGCCATCATCTTTGGAGCGATTATTTATCTCTTCACAACTATTAAGAACTGGCGTGCTTTCTGGCTTAGTGTTGGAGTTTTTGGGGTTGGTTTAGCCTTTCTATTTTCAAGTGATTTGGGTGTTCGAATGGGAACCTTAGATTCATCTATGGAAGAGCGTGTTTCTATTTGGAATGCTGGGATGGCCTTGTTTAAGCAAAATCCATTCTGGGGTGAAGGACCGCTAACCTATATGCACTCTTTCCCTCGTATTGGAGCACCTTATCATGAACATGCTCATAGTATTTATATAGATACGATTTTGAGTTATGGAGTTGTTGGTACAGTTCTCTTGGGGATTGCTTCTTCCACTCCAGTACGAATGTTGATTGATATGAGTCAAGTACCTAGTAAGCGTCCTATCCTTGGACTTTACCTCTCTTTCTTGACAGTAGTAGCTGTGCACGGAATTTTTGATTTGGCTCTCTTTTGGATTCAATCATCCTTTATTTTCCTTTTAGTGATGTGTAGTTTACCACTAAAACATAGTATGATTGATGAATTTGTTGATTAAGAAAAAGATAGTAGAAACTAACATTTTCTACTATCTTTCTTTTTCAATTCAATTATTGAATAGCTTGAACCAAGTCTTCAGCTTGTTGTTTTAGGGAAGAAGCAACACTGTCTTCAAGGACTAATTTGCCATCTGCCCAAGCAGAATCATTGACACGAGCTGCAGTGAATTCACCAACAACTTTTGTACGGATGAATGGCAAGAGGTCTTTGTAGATTGCAAAGAGTTGTTCATGACCAGCATTGGCTACAGATGATACTGTTACAATCTTATCTTGAAGAGCAGATGCTCCGCGTGTATCAGACAAGTCAATTGCGCGTGAAAGCCAGTCAAGCAAGTTTTTCACTGTTCCAGGGATTGAGAAGTTGTAGACTGGAGAGAAAATCCAGATAGCATCAGCAGCTAGAACAGCTTCACGAGCTGCTGCTACAGCTGGAAGAGTTGGAACTTCAAGTTCTTGATTAAAAAGTGGGATTGCTGAGTAGTCAAGGTAGCTAACCTCAGCTTTACCTGCAAGAGCTTTTTCAGCTTCTAGCGCCATTTGGTGGTTGAAAGAACCTTCACGAAGTGAACCAACGATAAATAATACTTTTTTAGACATAGGGAGTCTCCTTTAGATTTTAATCAGAGTTATCTCTGTTGTTATAAACAATGTTACAACAAAACAAAATCATTTGCAAGAAATCTGCTCAGAAAATAAAAATCGATGATAGTCAAGATTATTTTTAGGAGTAGAGATTATGAAAAGTCTGTGAAATCAATGATTCAAGCTTCATATACTCCTGTCATAAGAAAAGTTCCGAGCAAAATCCTCCTCCTTTATTCACTTGTAATTCACTTGGATAGATGGTAAAATAGACGAGTGAAAATGAGACAGAAAAAAGAAAAAAATTCCTTATTATTTCAGTACAGCATTGGCTTGACCCTGTTGGCTCTAGTTGTGACTTCTTCCTTTCTCTATTTGGTGTGGCTTAGCATGAAGCCTTATCAGACAGCAAAGGTAGAAGGGGAAAAACTGGCTAAGCAGTATGCGAATCTAGAAACGGTCAGTCAGGTTGATTTCTTTAATGGTTTAGAAAGCTATTATAGCGTTCTTGGTCAAGATAAGAATCAGAAACAAGTTGCTGTTTTAATAGAGAAAAGTAATAACAATATTTACGTATATCAACTAGAAAATGGTATTTCACAAGAAAAAGCAGAAGCAGTTGTTAGAGAAAAAGGAGCTACTGAAATTGATACGGTTACCTTTGGACGCTATGCTGAAAAGCCTGTTTGGGAAATCAAGTCTGGAGGAGACTATTATCTAGTAGATTTTGAAACTGGTGCCCTAATCGAAAAGGAGAAGCTATGAAATTATCTAAACGTGTCTTAGAAATGGAAGAAAGTGTCACTCTGGCTAGTGATGCAAGAGCAAAGAAGTTAAAAGCTGAAGGAAAAGATGTTCTTTTCTTAACTTTAGGTCAGCCCGATTTTCATACTCCTGAAAATATTCAAGATGCTGCTGTTGCAGCCATTCGAGATGGACGTGCTTCTTTCTATACGGTAGCTTCAGGTTTGCCTGAGTTAAAAGCAGCAGTCAATACCTATTTTGAACGTTATTATGGTTATTCTGTAGCAGCTAACGAAGTTACCTTTGCTACAGGTGCCAAGTTCTCTCTCTACACCTTCTTTATGGCTGTAGTCAACCCTGGAGATGAGGTCATCATTCCTACTCCTTACTGGGTTAGCTATGGGGATCAGGTTAAGATGGCAGAAGGTGTTCCAGTATTTGTCCAAGCCAAGGAAGACAATCACTTTAAAGTAACTGTGGAGCAATTAGAAGCGGCTCGCACAGATAAGACCAAGGTTTTGGTTCTCAATTCCCCATCTAATCCGACTGGGATGATTTATTCTCGTGAGGAACTCTTGGCCATCGGGAATTGGGCTGTTGAACATGACATTCTCATCCTAGCAGATGATATTTATGGTCGTTTGGTCTATAATGGAAATGAGTTCGTCCCAATCTCTAGTCTATCAGAAGCTATTCGTAAGCAAACCATTGTCATTAACGGTGTTTCAAAAGCCTATGCCATGACAGGTTGGCGTGTAGGTTATGCAGTGGGTGATCCAGCAATCATCGCTGCCATGAGCAAATTGACTGGTCAAACAACTTCTAACCTAACCGCTGTTTCACAATACGCAACAATCGAGGCGCTAACTGGACCTCAAGACTCTGTAGAAACCATGCGTCAAGCTTTTGAGGAACGTCTCAATACCATCTATCCACTCTTGTGTGAAGTTCCTGGTTTTGAAGTTGTCAAACCACAAGGAGCTTTCTATCTCTTTCCTAATGTCAAAAAAGCTATGGAGATGAAAGGTTATAGCGATGTAACAGCATTTACAACGGCTATTCTTGAAGAAGTTGGTCTGGCCTTGATTACAGGAGCCGGATTTGGAGCACCAGAAAATGTTCGTCTCAGTTATGCGACAGATCTAGATACACTTAAAGAAGCCATTCGTCGTTTGCACAAATTTATGGAAAAATAAGAAGTTAAACCTCCGTCCTTTTGGCGGAGGTTTTTGTAGCTAAAAACTTATGAATTTCTATCAAACAAGCTAGCTATCAGCCATTATTTGTGGTACAATAGTGGGTAATAATGTCTTTGGACAAGTTAAACGAAAAAAGGAAGATAAATGATGACAAAACGTGTAACAATTATCGAAGTAAAAGATTACGTTGGTCAAGAAGTCACTATCGGTGCTTGGGTTGCCAACAAATCAGGAAAAGGGAAAATTGCTTTCTTGCAATTGCGTGATGGAACAGCCTTTTTCCAAGGTGTAGCTTTTAAACCAAACTTTATCGAAAAATTTGGAGAAGAAGTAGGTCTTGAAAAATTTGACACCATCAAACGTCTAAGTCAAGAAACATCTGTTTTCGTGACAGGGATTGTTAAAGAAGACGAGCGTTCTAAATTTGGTTACGAGTTGGATATTACAGACATCGAAGTTATCGGTGAATCTCAAGATTACCCAATCACTCCAAAAGAACATGGAACAGACTTCTTGATGGACAACCGTCACTTGTGGCTTCGTTCACGCAAACAAGTAGCTGTCATGCAAATCCGTAATGCTATCATCTATGCAACTTATGAGTTCTTTGATAAAAATGGCTTCATGAAGTTTGATAGCCCAATTCTTTCAGGAAATGCTGCAGAAGATTCTACAGAACTTTTTGAAACAGACTACTTCGGAACACCAGCATACTTGAGTCAATCTGGTCAACTTTACCTTGAAGCTGGTGCTATGGCTCTTGGTCGTGTCTTTGACTTTGGTCCAGTATTCCGTGCTGAAAAATCAAAAACTCGCCGTCACTTGACTGAATTCTGGATGATGGATGCAGAGTATTCATACTTGACACATGATGAGTCACTTGACTTGCAAGAAGCTTATGTCAAAGCTCTTCTTCAAGGCGTTCTTGACCGTGCTCCACAAGCCTTGGAAACATTGGAACGTGACACTGAGCTTTTGAAACGCTACATTGCAGAGCCATTCAAACGTATCACTTACGATCAAGCCATTGACCTCTTGCAAGAGCATGAAAATGATGAAGATGCAGACTACGAACATCTCGAGCATGGTGATGACTTTGGTTCACCACACGAAACATGGATTTCAAACCACTTTGGTGTACCAACCTTCGTGATTAACTACCCAGCAGACATCAAGGCCTTCTACATGAAACCAGTTCCTGGTAACCCAGATCGCGTACTTTGTGCAGACTTGCTCGCACCAGAAGGTTACGGAGAAATCATCGGTGGTTCAATGCGTGAGGAAGACTACGATGCCCTTGTAGCGAAGATGGAATCTCTTGGTATGGATCGTACAGAATATGAATTCTACCTTGATCTTCGTAAATACGGTACAGTACCACACGGTGGATTTGGTATCGGTATCGAGCGTATGGTAACCTTCGCAGCAGGTACAAAACACATCCGTGAAGCTATTCCATTCCCACGTATGTTGCACCGTATCAAACCTTAATAACCATAAAAACGCCGTCTGGCGTTTTTACTTTAAATGAAAGAGGTGGAGAAAATGTAGGCAACTCTAAGTAAGTCTTTTAGAAAAACTCATATTACATATTGAAAGAGAGAAAACAATGTTTAAAAGAACTTACAAACGCAATATTCCACTCCTAGCAGGTCTGGAATTCACTTCTTATTTTGGGATTACCAGTTTTTGGATTTTATTTTTCATCCAAAATGGTCTATCCTTGCTTCAAATCGGCCTATTAGAGAGTATCTTTCATGGGACAAGTCTCTTGTGTGAAATCCCCTCTGGTATGTTGGCTGATCGATTTAGTTACAAGACCAATCTCTATTTGGCTCGCTTGGCCAGTATTGTGTCCTCTATCTTGATTTTGTTTGGTCAGGGTAATTTTTGGATTTATGCGATTGCCATGATGGTTAATGCTTGGTCCTATAATTTTGACTCGGGAACCAGTACCGCTTTCTTATATGATTCGGCGGTTGAAGCGGGTCAAAAGGACCGATATCTTCAGATTTCTAGCTTTTTGTCTGGTGTGGCAGAAGTCACCCGAACCCTAGGTACAGTTGTCGCAGGCTTCTTTATTCACGGAGCATTGGCTTGGACCTATCTAATTGCTATTGGATTATCTTTTCTTTCTATCATTTTGATTTATTTTATGAAAGAACCAATGGCCAAGAGAGAGAAAAATGAAGTCTTAACCTTTAAAATGATTGTCCAGCAAGTTCGTAAAGAATGGCAGGCAAAACCAGTACTCTTTTACTGGATGCTGACTTACCAGCTAGTCGGGACACTCATGTGTATGTTTTACTTTTACTATCAGCAGAAAATAAGTGACTTAGCAGGATGGCAGGTTTCACTGGTTATGCTGATTGGTAGTTTGCTAAATCTATTGGCGGTTTATATAGCCAGTCAAATCGGGAAAAAATGGAATAGCAATCAAGTTTTTCCGATGCTTGTTGCACTGACAGGCCTAGCAATGCTATTGGTGTTTTCTGGGACCCCCTTTGCCTTTCTTCTCGTATATCTTTTAACTGATACACTTTATGCAGTTTATCAGCCAATCTACTTCAATGATTTACAAGGTTATTTACCTTCTAGTGTCAGAGCAACTATGCTTAGTATCAATTCTATGCTCTTTAGTTTATCTATGATTGTCATTTTCCCATTGACAGGTTGGTTTATCGATCGTTGGGGTCTTGTAGCTGTCTTTTTAGTTCTAGGTCTTATCTTGCTTTTAACCTCCCCTATCTTAATAATCAGTCTGACAAGGATGGGTAAGCTATTAGATAAGGACTTAAAAACTGAATAAAGCACGAAACCCTATTTGCCCAAAGTATCATCCTGTGGTACAATAGCATGAGGAAAAGGAGAAGAGTATGATCGATGTAGAAGAAATTCTAAGCAAGATGAATCCCAATCAAAAGATCAACTATGACCGTGTCATGCAAAAGATGGTCCAAGTTTGGGAAAAAAATGAAGAGAGACCAACCATTCTCATGCATGTCTGTTGTGCTCCTTGTAGCACTTACACTCTAGAGTATTTGACCAAGTATGCGGATGTGACTATCTATTTTGCAAATTCAAATATTCATCCCAAAGCTGAATATCACAAGCGTGCTTATGTGACCAAAAAGTTTGTCAGTGATTTCAATGAGCGAACTGGCAATAATGTCCAATACCTAGAAGCACCTTATGAGCCTAATGAATACCGTCAACTGGTTAGAGGTTTGGAAGAAGAACCGGAAGGTGGCGATCGTTGCAAGGTTTGTTTTGACTATCGCTTGGATAAGACAGCACAGGTGGCTATGGACTTAGGGTTTGATTACTTTGGTTCAGCCCTAACCATCAGTCCTCACAAAAATTCGCAAACTATCAATAGTATCGGGATTGATGTGCAGAAAATTTACACCACTCATTATCTTCCGAGTGACTTTAAGAAAAATCAAGGCTATAAACGCTCTGTAGAAATGTGTGAAGAATATGACATCTATCGTCAATGTTACTGTGGATGTGTCTATGCAGCTCAAGCCCAAAATATTGACTTGGTACAGGTCAAGAAGGATGCAACAGCCTTTATGGTAGATAAGGATATCGAAAAAGACTATTCGCATATCAAGTTCACTGTTACGAAGTTAGATATTTAAAGGGAAACCTGCCCAATGTGGCAGGTTTTTTGCTAGAAAAAGGTGATGGAGAGAAGTCGATGGACCGATCTATGAATTCCTAGCCCATGACTTGCGAGACTTCAATAAATCAGTTGAGACTTAAAACTTGTGGATGAAAAATGAAGTTTTGCTCAAAGGAGCTTTTGGGAATTTAGAAGACCCCAAAATAGTTCAATACTGTGGTAAAATTATTCCTTTTTTGCATTTATACAACTTATTTTACACTACCTTTATTCTTGTGATATAATGTCACATTATAGAGTGGAGGTCATTTAAAATGATTGATAAAGTAATTGAACAATATAAAAGTCATGATAATCTTGATATTCGAGTAGAATTGCATACGAAGTATTCAAAAAATAAACTGGGATTTAATGATTGGATATTTTCTAACTATCAAATCACTGATGAAGTGAAGGTGCTAGAATTAGGATGTGGTACAGGAGAACTGTGGAAAAGTAATAGTGATTCTATAGATAAAATGAAGCAGTTGGTTGTTACAGATTTTTCTAAAGATATGGTAAAAACAACGAAATCAGTGATTGGAAATAGAGACAATGTCAACTATGAAATAATGGATATTCAAAAGATTTCTTTTGAGAATGAAACCTTTGATATTGTTATTGCTAATATGCTTCTACATCATGTGAATGATATTCCTAAAGCTCTTTCTGAGGTGAATAGAGTCTTAAAAACAGGAGGCATTTTTTACTGTGCTACATTTGGTGAAAATGGGGTTGTAGATTATTTGGCAAGTTTATTTAGAGATGAAGTTAATCAAGATTTAGAAAATAAAACGTTTACTTTACAAAATGGTAAAAGGTACCTGAGTAGGTATTTTAACTCTGTCGATACATTACTCTATGATGATGAGTTACAGGTAACTAGAATAGATGACCTAGTTAAATATATCCAATCGTTTAAAGGAATTTCCGAAATAGGTTCACTAGAAGAGGAAATAATACGTAAAAGATTGGCAAGTGAGTTTAATAATGGTATGTTGATCATTCCTAAAGAATATGGTATGTTTATCGCTCGAAAAGAAAGTTAAGGGAATGAAAGTGTGAAAAATTACGGAGAAGCTTTTCGATATTTTAGAAAATTAAACGGATATTCTTTAGAGTATGCTGCAGCTGATTCTATATCAAAATCTCAACTTTCTAGATTTGAAAGGGGAGAAAATGAAATTTCTCTTTCAACATTTTTTGAATTATTATCAAATATCAATGTTTCGATAGAGAATTTTTGTAATCATCTAGAACATTATAAAAGATCGGAGCGTGATGATTTTTTGGTTAATTTATCTCCAAATTTTTATAGTTTGAATATTAAAGGATTGGAGGTAATAAAAAATGAGCAACAAAAACTTTTTGAGAAGAGTGGGGAAAAAACTCATAAAATAAATACAATTATGGTTCAGGGATTATTAAATCAGATAGATTGTAATCATGTAGTTAGTAGAGATGATCTAAATTTAGTATATGACTATTTATTCCAGAAGGAACGATGGGAGTCCTATGAGATAACGCTGATTGGTAATTTATATCATCTTTTTGAAATAGATTATATTTACATGGTCGGAAAAGAAATACTAGAGCGTACACATTATTACGAAAAAATCGGCAAGAATAGACATTTAGTTGTGTCAGCTTGTTTAAATTTTTGGTTCTGTTGCCTTGAAAATTCACATCTAATATATGCGGACTACTTTGAAATGAAATTAAAAAAATTATTAAAAGATGACACAAAAGTTTTTGAAAAATCTACATTCAAATTTGTAGAAGGATATAAAATATATCTGACTGAATCTAAAGAATCTGGAATTAAGCAAATGCAAAATGTCATTAAATATTTTGAGTTTATTGAGTCTAAAAATATTGCTTTATATTTTCAAAAACGATTAAATGAGCTGGTAGATTAAATAGCATTTTCTCTGTTAAGTCATTTTTTCCAAAGATTGTTCTAAAGGATTGATGCTATGTAGAAAGACAATACTAAATATTTTGATACGAAGGTGATTTGTATTTTTTATACCGATTATCTTCGTATTTTTTGTATTAAACGATAGAAGATTGTTCTTAACTTACAAGAACAAAGAAATTAAAAAATATCAGTATATCTATTTGTTTTGTATATCACGTGAATTCTGCATAAATCTCTTTCTAGTAATGTATTGCAACTCTACTATAGCGGTTTTATTCCTTTTTTGTGTTTACACAACATATTTTACACAACCAAAAAAACAAGGTCAGGATTTTAATCCTGACCTCAGATTGAAGACAAAGTCCTTAGAACTCAAGTTTCTAAGGGCTTTTCTTTGTGTAAAGTCGTATAATAGAGGTAAGAAGAGTTGTGAGGTAATCCCTATGTTTCACAAAGAAAAACCTGATTATAATCGTAAGCAATATGGTTTCTATACAATAGACGAATTGGTCCCTAAAGATCACTTTCTTCGACAAGTAGATTCCAAGGTTGACTTTGACTTTATTTATGATTTGGTAGAAGATACCTATAGTCCAAATAACGGTCGTCCTAGTCTTGATCCCGTCATGTTAGTCAAAATTCCTTTAATCAAATGTTTTTATGGCATTCGTTCCATGCGCCAAACCATGAAAGAGATTGAAGTAAACGTGGCCTATCGTTGGTTTCTCGGACTAACTTTAGATGATAAGGTTCCTCATTTTACTACCTATGGGAAAAATTACAGTCGTCGTTTTCAAGATAAAGAACTCATTTCTGAGATTTTTTCCCAAGTTCTCAACCAAGCTTTGTATGCTGGCTTAATTGATCCTTCTGAAATATTTGTGGATGGTACCCATATCAAAGCAGCGGCTAATAGTCACAAGTATCGTAAGGAAATGGTGAACCAACAAGCTAAGTTTATGAGTGAACAATTGGAAATTGAGATTGATTTAGATCGGAAAAAACACGAAAAAAAGTCCTTAAAGCCCGCAAAAGAAAGTGAGGCTAAGGAAAAGAAAATCTCAACGACAGATCCCGAATGTGGTTGGTTCCATAAGGGCGAACACAAGGAAGTATTTGCCTATTCTGCCCAAGTGGCTTGCGATAAGCATGGATGGGCCTTAGCTTATACGGTTGAAGCAGGAAATGTTCATGATAGCCAGGCTTTCCCTGCCCTATTTTCAAAGTTAGAACCTTTCTCTCCACGCTATATTATTGCGGATTCAGGCTACAAGACCCCAACTATTGCCCATTATTTATTAGAACGTAACATCATCCCTGTCTTTCCTTATACTCGTCCAAAGGGAGTAAAGGGGAACTTAAGACCTAGTAATTTTGTTTATGATGCAAGTCATGACTCTTATATTTGTCCAGAGAATCAAGTATTAAGCTATCGCACAACCACTCGAGAAGGCTACCGTGAGTATAAGAGTAATCCCAAAGTATGTGTTGCCTGTCCTTTATTATCCGTTTGTACCCAAAGCCAAAATCATCAAAAAGTAGTAACGAGACATGTCTGGAAAGATGCCCTTGAATTTTGTGAGGAGATTCGTCACCAAAGAGAAATGAAAGAGCTCTATAAGAAGCGCAAAGAAACAATTGAACGGCTCTTTGGGACGGCTAAGGAGTACCATAATTTGAGATACACTAGAGAGAAAGGAAAGTCCAAAATGGAGGATCAGGTTGGGCTTACTTTGGCGTGTTTAAATATCAAAAAACTGGTGAAATGGATAGAGAATATCCCTTTTTATTTTTCTCAAATTCAAATTTTTGGATAGATTAGTAGATGATGAGACAAACTATTTTGGAAAATACAAAAAGACAAACGCCAACAATGACGTTTGTCTTCGTTCTGAGGTCAGGATTTTAATCCTGACCTCTGACAACTTTACCGATTCTTTAGTTCTACGTAGCGTTTGTACCAAATGTTGACATAGGCTTCTGAGAAGGGGCCACGTTCATTGTTGATCCAATCAACAAGAATCTTGACATGCTCTTTCAAAATATAGTCTAAGTCAGAAGAATACTTCATTTTTCGCTTGTGTCGTTCATACTCCTCAACGTCCAAGAGGCGTTTCTCACCATCTGTAAAAACTTTAACATCCAAATCATAGTCAATGTACTTTAAAGCTTCTTCGTCTAGATAGTAAGGACTTGCCATATTGCAGTAGTAGGAGATACCATTATCCCGAATCATAGCGATAATATTAAACCAATATTTCTTGTGAAAGTAAACAATAGCCGGTTCTCTAGTCACCCAACGACGACCATCACTCTCGGTAACGAGTGTATGGTCATTGACGCCGATAATAGCGTTCTCTGTTGTTTTTAGTACCATGGTGTCTCGCCAAGTGCGGTGAAGACTCCCATCATGCTTATAACTTTGAATTGTAATAAAGTCGCCTTCTTTTGGAAGTTTCATAACTAACCAACTTTCTACAATTTATAAGTTTATCGTTTACTATTGTACCATAAATTTGCTTAAAAACGCTATTTTTTCATGAAAAAGTTACAGATAATCTCTGAGAGCGCTTGCTATGTCCGAAAAATCGTAACCTTTTCTAGCTAAAACTTGGGTCAAACGTTGCTTGAGTTCGTATCCTTCATACTTTCGTGAGTATTTGGGGTATTGCTTATCCAACTCTTTAAAAATTAGCTCCTGAATAGTTTCTTCATCGACCTGGTTATCTAGTTGATCAAAGGCAGACTTGGCTTCTGTATAGGAAAATCCTTTATTGGTTAGGCCTTGGATAATCTTATCCTGTATAGCACGGGCAGGTAATTTCTCCTGGTATTTTTTCAATAGTTTTTTAGCTGTGCGCTCTGCGACTTCCGTCATATCAAATTCTTGTAAGACGTCTTGGATAACGGCCTTAGCAACTCCTTTTTGAGAAATCTTCTGCATCAGCATATAGCTTCCCTTATCCCCTGAAAGCTGATTGGAATTGATGATAGCTTGTGCATATTGGCGGTCATTGATCCAGTTGTCGTCCTTTAGAGACTGAATGACTTGGGGAATGATTTTCTTATCAATTTCATGTTTGGCAAGATAATCTCTAACTTCTTTTTCAGTACGGGCCTTGAAGGATAAGTGGTAGAGAGCTAGATTTTTACTGTAGGAAAATTGCGCAAAGGATTTAATCTCAGTTAGTTCCTCAGCTGAGATCTCTTTCCCTTTTGTTAACATAAAGCGAACAATGGTATCCTCTGTAATGTAGCAGGTTTGGTCGCTATCAAGTTCGAGCAGATAGAGTCTTTTTTTCTTTTCAAGTTTTGTGATTTTCATGTTTCTATTATAGCGCAATTTGTGATAAGATAGGGATATGAATCTAAAAGTCAAACAAAAAATTCCATTAAAAATCAAGCGCATGGGGATTAACGGGGAAGGAATTGGTTTTTTTCAGAAAACCCTCGTTTTTGTTCCAGGTGCCCTCAAGGGAGAAGATATCTATTGTCAGGTTACTTCTGTCAAGCGCAACTACGTTGAGGCTAAACTGCTTGAGGTCAATAAAAAATCCAAGTTTCGAGTAGTCCCAGACTGTACTATCTATAATGAGTGTGGTGGCTGTCAGATTATGCACCTACATTATGACAAGCAGTTGGAGTTCAAGACAGATCTCCTCCATCAAGCTCTGAAAAAATTTGCACCTGCAGGCTACGAAAATTTTGAAATTAGACCAACTATTGGCATGCAGAAACCTAAGTATTATCGGGCTAAACTGCAATTCCAAACGCGAAAGTTTAAAGGTCAAGTCAAGGCAGGTTTGTATGCTCAGAATTCCCATTATTTAGTCGAGTTAAAGGACTGTCTTGTTCAAGACAAGGAGACACAAGCGATTGCCAATCGCATTGCTGAACTCTTGACTTATCATCAAATTCCGATTACAGATGAACGTAAAATTCTTGGAGTTCGGACTATCATGGTTCGTCGAGCACGGAAAACTGGGCAAGTTCAAATCATTATCGTCACCAATCGCCAATTGAATTTGACTCAATTTGTGAAAGATTTAGTCAAGGATTATCCTGAAGTAGTGACTGTCGCAGTCAATACCAATACTGCTAAAACTAGTGAGATTTATGGGGACAAAACTGAGATTATTTGGGGTCAAGATAGTATACGCGAAGGTGTTCTAAACTATGAATTTTCTCTTTCACCAAGAGCTTTTTACCAACTCAATCCTGAACAGACAGAAATTCTCTATAGTGAAGCCGTTAAGGCCTTGGATGTAAGTGAGAATGACCATCTGATTGATGCCTATTGTGGTGTTGGAACCATTGGTTTTGCCTTTGCCAAAAAAGTCAAAAGTCTGAGAGGGATGGATATTATTCCAGAAGCTATTGAGGATGCCAAAGAAAATGCCCAGCGCATGGGGTATAGCAATACATACTATGAGGCAGGTACAGCAGAAGAGATTATCCCTAGATGGTACAAGGAAGGCTATCGTGCCGATGCCTTGATTGTAGACCCGCCTCGTACCGGTTTAGATGACAAGCTCTTGGATACCATTGTCAAATACGCTCCTGAAAAGATGGTTTATGTATCCTGTAATGTGTCTACTTTGGCGCGTGATTTAGTCCGTTTGCTAGAGGTTTATGACCTGCATTATATCCAGTCCGTTGATATGTTTCCACACACGGCTAGAACAGAAGCAGTGGTCAAATTAACTAGGAGAAAGCCAGCTTCCAGATAAAAACGGCAACTGGAAAGTTTTTGAAAATAAGGCTTCTAGTTACAGAGTAAGATTTGCAAGCTATCTATAAATATGATAAAATAATAGAAAATAAAATGAAAAAAGAGGTATGTGAAATGTCACGTAAACCATTTATCGCTGGTAACTGGAAAATGAACAAAAACCCAGAAGAAGCAAAAGCATTTGTTGAAGCAGTAGCATCAAAACTTCCTTCAGCTGATCTTGTTGAAGCTGGTATCGCAGTTCCTGCACTTGACTTGACAACTGTACTTGCTGCAGCTAAAGGTTCAAACCTTAAAGTTGCTGCTCAAAACTGCTACTTTGAAAAAGCAGGTGCTTTCACAGGTGAAACTAGCCCACAAGTTTTGAAAGAAATCGGTACTGACTACGTTGTTATCGGTCACTCAGAACGCCGTGACTACTTCCACGAAACAGATGAAGACATCAACAAAAAAGCAAAAGCAATCTTTGCTAACGGTATGCTTCCAATCATCTGTTGTGGTGAGTCACTTGAAACTTACGAAGCAGGAAAAGCAGCAGAATTCGTAGGTGCTCAAGTTTCAGCTGCTCTTGCTGGATTGACTGCAGAACAAGTAGCTTCATCAGTTATCGCTTATGAGCCAATCTGGGCTATCGGTACTGGTAAATCAGCTTCACAAGACGACGCACAAAAAATGTGTAAAGTTGTTCGTGACGTTGTAGCTGCTGATTTCGGTCAAGAAGTAGCTGACAAAGTACGTGTTCAATACGGTGGTTCAGTTAAACCTGAAAACGTTGCTGAATACATGGCTTGTCCAGACGTTGACGGAGCTCTTGTAGGTGGTGCATCACTTGATCCAGAAAGCTTCTTGGCATTGCTTGACTTTGTAAAATAAGCATCAAATATCTGAGACAGACAGTTCCCTCTCTCGAGGTTAAGACTGCCTGTCTTCTTTTTAGTAAAAAGGCGTGCGTAAGCACGCTCTTTTCTGCATTTTGAATGAAAAAGAAAGGAGAATTATGCTTTATATTTGGTCTTATCTCAAACGTTATCCCAAGTGGCTAGTGTTAGACTTTCTCGGGGCAATTTTCTTTGTCATTGTCAATCTAGGTTTACCAACAGTTTTGGCCCGCATGATTGACCAGGGAATCAACCAAGGTGATCAGGATAAACTCTATTTTTGGGCCGTAATCATGTTGGTTATTATCGTCTTGGGAACATTTGGACGGGTTGTTCTGGCTTATGCGGCTAGTAAATTGACCACTAATATGGTTAAGGACATGCGAAATGATGTCTATGCTAAATTACAAGAGTATTCTCATCACGAATATGAACAAATCGGTGTATCTTCACTAGTTACTCGTATTACCAGTGATGCCTTTGTCCTCATGCAGTTTGCGGAACAAACGCTTAAGTTGGGTGTTATCACTCCCATGATGATGTTGTCGAGTATTCTCATGATTTTCTTGACGAGTCCTTCACTAGCCTGGATTGTCGCTTTTTCCGTTCCTTTTCTAGCTGTAGTAGTCCTTTATGTGGCGGTCAAAACGCGTCCTTTATCTGAAAAACAACAGAAAACACTGGACAAGATTAACCAGTATGTCCGTGAAAATTTGATGGGGCTACGAGTGATTCGTGCCTTTGCTCGTGAAGACTTCCAAGAAAAACGTTTCGAAGAGAAAAATGCAATCTATGCGGATAATTCCAATCGCTTGTTCAAATTAACTGGTTTGACGGAACCACTATTTGTGCAAATCATTATCGCTATGATTGTAGCTATCGTTTGGTTTGCTTTGGATCCTCTCAAACAGGGAAGTTTACAGATTGGGGATTTGGTGGCCTTCATCGAGTATAGTTTCCATGCTCTCTTGTCCTTCCTTTTCTTGTCAAACCTCTTTACAATGTACCCTAGAACGGCCGTATCTAGCGAGCGTTTGAAGGAAATCATGGATATGCCAATTTCCATTGATCCAAACGAGGATGGAATTCAAGAAACAGAAACTCATGGTTATTTAGAATTTGATAATGTGACCTTTGCCTATCCAGGGGAAACAGAAAGCCCTGTTTTGCATAATATTTCCTTTACTGCTAAACCGGGAGAAACCATTGCCTTTATCGGCTCAACTGGTTCAGGTAAGTCTACTCTGGTTCAATTGATTCCTCGTTTTTATGATGTTACA
This sequence comes from Streptococcus sp. 27098_8_91, assembly GCF_041432385.1. NCBI lineage: Bacteria > Bacillati > Bacillota > Bacilli > Lactobacillales > Streptococcaceae > Streptococcus > Streptococcus sp. 27098_8_91. Next base: position 181,773 of record NZ_JAPVZN010000001.1, on the reverse strand, counting down.
CTGGGGAAAATTAAGGTCGATGGTGTTGATGTCCGGGATTACCATCTCAAATCACTCCGCCAGAAAATTGGATTTATTCCACAAAAAGCCTTGCTCTTTACAGGGACTATCGCAGATAATCTCCGTTACGGAAAAGAGGACGCCAGTCATGAGGACTTGCACCAAGCAGCTGATGTAGCCCAAGCCAAAGACTTTATCGAAAGTCGAGAAGAAGGTTTTGCAACGCATCTAGCTGAAGGGGGAAGCAATCTATCAGGTGGTCAAAAGCAACGCTTGTCGATTGCCCGCGCAGTCATCAAGGGGCCAGACATCTACATCTTTGATGATTCTTTCTCAGCCTTGGACTACCGTACAGATGCTATCTTACGCCGTCGTCTCAAGGAAGTGACTCAAGATGCTACAGTATTGATTGTCGCTCAACGTGTTGGAACCATTATGGATGCTGACCAGATTATCGTCCTTGATAAGGGTGAAATCGTTGGTCGTGGCCGTCATGAGGAATTGATGGAAACCAATGACATCTATCGAGAAATTGCTGAGTCGCAGCTGAAAAATGCGTCTCTAACAGAAGAATAGGAGGTAAGGGATGAAACAACAATCTAGTCTAGCTCGTCTATGGAGCTATTTAAAAGCCTACCGATTCTCTGTTTTCTTTGCAGTCTTCTTGAAAATAGTCAGCGTCATTATGAGTGTTATCGAGCCTTTCGTATTGGGGCTTGCCATCACAGAATTAACCAGCAACCTCCTTGCCATGGCTAATGGTGTTGCAGGAGCGGGTATCAATACCAGCTATATCGCAGTAATTCTAGTGATTTATCTATTGCGTGGGCTTCTCTACGAATTAGGTTCTTATTACTCTAATTACTTTATGACCAATGCTGTGCAGTCCATGATACAGGATCTGCGAAATGAGATGAGCGAAAAAATCAACCGCATCCCTGTGTCCTACTTTGATAAGCACCAGTTTGGGGATTTACTAGGTCGTTTTACCAGTGACGTTGAAACTGTTTCCAATGCTCTTCAACAATCCTTCTTACAGATTGTCAATGCAGTCTTTACCATTCTTTTTGTTATGGGAATGGTCCTCTATCTAAATCTTCAGTTGGCTATCATTGTTATCTTGTCGATTCCGATAACTTATTTTGGGGCTAAAACAATTCTGAATCGTTCGCAGCCATACTTTAAACAGCAGGCAGCCATTCTAGGACGTATGAATGGATTTGTACAGGAAAACTTGACAGGTTTCAATGTCCTCAAACTTTTTGGTCGTGAAGAGAACTCTCAAGAGAGATTTGAAAAGATTACGGATGAATTGCAACAAGTTGGATTCAAGGCTAGCTTTATTTCAGGTTTGATGATGCCTGCCCTTCATATCGTGTCTGATTTAACTTACTTAATTGTTGCTGTATTAGGTGGTTTGCAGGTTATTGCAGGCCGCTTAACCATCGGTAATATGCAGGCTTTCGTTCAGTATGTATGGCAAGTCAGTCAACCGATCCAAAATATCACTCAATTAGCGGGACAAATGCAAAGTGCTAAATCTTCGCTTGACCGCGTCTTTGAAGTTTTGGATGAACAGGAAGAAGTTCAAACTGGTAAAGTAAAAGAACTGGCACCAGTGACTGGGCAAGTTAGCTTTAAGAATGTTGATTTCCAATATGTAGAAAACAAACCATTGATTCGCAATTTCAACCTAGATGTTGAACCTGGAGAGATGGTAGCAATCGTTGGACCTACTGGAGCAGGTAAAACTACCTTGATCAACCTGCTCATGCGTTTTTACGATGTGACAGCTGGTGCCATTTTAGTGGATGGGCAAGATATTCGTGACCTGTCTCGTCAGGACTACCGTCGTCAGTTTGGGATGGTCTTACAGGATGCCTGGCTCTATGAAGGCAGTATCAAGGAAAATCTTCGCTTTGGAAATCTTGAGGCAACAGATGAAGAAATCGTTGAAGCTGCTAAGGCGGCCAATGTTGACCACTTTATCCGCACCCTTCCTGGTGGCTACAATATGGAAATGAACCAAGAGTCAAGTAATATTTCTCTTGGTCAGAAGCAGTTGTTAACCATTGCGCGTGCCCTCTTGGCAGATCCAAAAATTCTAATCCTTGATGAAGCGACATCATCAGTCGATACACGCTTAGAGCTTTTGATTCAAAAAGCTATGAAGCGTTTGATGAAGGGAAGAACAAGCTTTGTTATTGCCCATCGACTTTCTACTATTCAGGAAGCTGATAAGATTTTGGTGCTGAAAGATGGACAGATTATCGAACAAGGAAATCATGAAAGTCTCTTAGCTGCAAAAGGATTCTATTATGACCTTTATCAAAGTCAATTTTCTAGTAAAAACAGTGAAAATAGCTAGGATAAATAGCCACTCATTTTCTTAAATTATCAGTCAATTAGAACTTTTTTAATATGGGTTAATTTTCTTGCTTTTGTCTACTAGGTGTAGTATACTGGGATAGTAATCAATAAATATGGTTGCAAAAATAATATTATGAGGTGAGAAAAATGGTAGAATTGAAAAAAGATGCATTAAAAGATGTAACAACATTATCTAAACCAGCGGCAGAAGCGCTAGTAAATACAAAGGAAGTTTTGAATCAATCAGTAGCAGACTTGTATGTAGCACATATCGCTCTTCATCAAGTACACTGGTACATGCGTGGTCGTGGTTTCCAAGTATGGCATCCTAAGATGGATGAATACATGGATAGCCTAGATGGTTACCTTGATGAAATCAGCGAACGCTTGATTACACTTGGTGGCAAACCATACTCTACTCTGACAGAGTTCCTTCAACACAGTGAAATCGAAGAAGAAGAAGGAGAATTCCGTAACGTTGAAGAAAGCTTGGAGCGTGTTCTTGAAATTTATCGTTACCTCATCACTCTTTTCCAAAGAGCTTTGGATGTAACTGATGAAGAAGGTGATGATGTAACCAATGATATCTTCGTTGGTGCTAAGGCAGATCTTGAAAAAACAGTCTGGATGCTTGCAGCAGAATTAGGACAAACACCTGGTTTGTAAGATACTGTATTTTTCTAAAAATCCGTAGAAGTTTTCTACGGATTTTTTCTATTCAGGAGGGCATTCCAAAACAGTCTTTTTTGAAGATTTTTGATAAAATAGAACTATCAATGAAAAGGATGAAAGCATGACAAAGAAAATCGTAGCCATTTGGGCTCAAGATGAAAAGGGTGTAATTGGGAAAGAGAATCGTTTACCTTGGCATTTGCCAGCAGAGTTAAAACATTTTAAAGAAACAACCTTGAATCATGCCATTTTAATGGGTCGTGTAACCTTTGATGGAATGGGCAGACGTTTGTTGCCTGGACGTGAAACCTTGATTTTGACGCGCAATCCTGAAGAGTCAATTGAAGGAGCACTGGTTTTCCAAAATGTTGAGGATGTTTTAGACTGGTATCATCATCAGGCTAAGAATCTCTATATCATTGGTGGCAAGCAGATTTTTCAGCTGTTTGAACCTTATCTGGATGAGATTATCGTGACGCAAATTCATGCTCAAGTTGAGGGAGATACCTATTTCCCAGAGGATTTTGATTTGACTGCTTTTGAGACCGTTGCAAGTAAATCTTATACCAAGGATGAGAAAAATGCCTATGATTTTACCATCGAATATAGAAAGAGAAAGGAAGTCTAATGGAGCGCAGTATTTTTGGATTCTTTACAGCTCTTTTGTGTGCTGTCTGTCTTGTGGCTGGATCACACGCTTTTCGTAAAAAGCGCTATGGACTTGCTACTCTGCTTTGGCTTAATGCTTTTACAAACTTGGTGAATAGCATTCATGCTTTTTATATGACCTTATTTTAGATAGAAAAATCATTTAGAACGGAAGGGAATCATGCCTACAAATAGGAAAAATGATATGATGGTTTATTGCTCATTTTGTGGCAAAAGCCAAGAAGAAGTAAAAAAAATAATCGCTGGGAACAACGCCTTTATCTGTAATGAATGTGTGGAGTTGGCTCAGGAGATTATTCGTGAGGAGTTGGCTGAGGAAGTCTTGGCAGACTTGTCTGAAGTACCAAAACCAATCGAACTCTTAAACATCTTGAACCACTATGTGATCGGTCAAGATCGTGCCAAACGTGCCTTGGCAGTAGCTGTATATAACCACTACAAACGCATCAATTTCCATGACACTCGTGAAGAGTCAGAAGATGTGGATTTGCAAAAATCAAACATTTTGATGATTGGTCCAACTGGTTCAGGGAAGACTTTCCTTGCTCAAACACTTGCTAGAAGTTTGAATGTACCATTTGCTATTGCAGATGCAACAGCCCTTACTGAGGCTGGTTATGTGGGTGAGGACGTGGAAAATATCCTTCTCAAACTTTTGCAAGCAGCTGATTTTAATATCGAACGTGCAGAACGTGGAATTATCTACGTAGACGAAATCGACAAGATTGCTAAGAAGAGCGAGAACGTGTCTATCACACGTGATGTTTCTGGTGAAGGGGTGCAACAAGCCCTTCTCAAGATTATCGAAGGAACTGTAGCTAGTGTACCACCTCAAGGCGGACGTAAACATCCTCAACAAGAGATGATTCAAGTGGATACAAAAAACATCCTCTTTATTGTGGGTGGAGCCTTCGATGGTATCGAAGAAATAGTCAAACAGCGTCTTGGTGAAAAAGTTATCGGCTTTGGACAAAACAACAAGGCTATTGACGAAAACAGCTCTTACATGCAAGAAATCATTGCAGAAGATATTCAAAAATTCGGTATTATTCCTGAGTTGATTGGACGATTGCCTGTCTTTGCAGCCTTGGAGCAGTTGACTGTGGATGATTTGGTTCGCATCTTGAAGGAACCAAGAAATGCCTTGGTCAAACAATACCAGACCTTGCTTTCTTATGATGATGTTGAGTTAGAATTTGACGACGAAGCACTCCAGGAAATTGCAAACAAAGCCATCGAACGTAAAACAGGTGCGCGTGGTCTTCGCTCAATCATCGAAGAAACTATGCTAGATGTTATGTTTGAGGTTCCAAGTCAAGAAAATGTGAAAACAGTTCGTATCACAAAAGAAGCAGTTGACGGAACAGCTAAGCCAATCCTAGAGACAGCCTAGAGGTGACTATGGAAATCAATACACACAATGCTGAGATTTTGCTGAGTGCAGCCAACAAGTCCCACTATCCGCAGGATGAACTTCCTGAGATTGCTCTTGCAGGTCGCTCAAATGTTGGGAAGTCAAGCTTTATCAACACCATGCTTAATCGTAAGAATCTGGCTCGTACTTCAGGAAAACCTGGAAAAACACAACTACTCAATTTCTTTAACATTGATGATAAGATGCGTTTTGTTGATGTGCCTGGTTATGGTTACGCCCGTGTTTCCAAAAAGGAACGCGAAAAATGGGGTCGTATGATTGAGGAATATTTAACTACTCGAGAAAATCTTAGAGCAGTTGTCAGTCTTGTAGACCTTCGACATGATCCGACGGCTGATGATGTACAGATGTACGAATTTCTTAAGTATTATGAGATTCCTGTCATCATTGTAGCGACAAAGGCAGACAAGATTCCGCGTGGTAAATGGAACAAGCACGAATCAGCTATTAAAAAGAAATTAAACTTTGATTCAAGCGATGATTTTATCCTCTTTTCATCCGTAACAAAAGCAGGAATGGATCAAGCTTGGGATGCTATTTTAGAAAAATTGTGAGGAATACAAATGGCAAAAACAATTCATACAGATAAAGCTCCAAAGGCAATCGGACCTTACGTTCAAGGAAAAATCGTTGGCAACCTTTTGTTTGCTAGCGGTCAAGTTCCTCTATCTCCTGAAACTGGAGAAATCGTAGGAGAAACGATTCAAGAACAGACTGAACAAGTTTTGAAAAACATTGGAGCTATTTTGGCAGAAGCGGGAACAGATTTTGACCATGTTGTTAAAACAACTTGTTTCTTGAGTGATATGAACGACTTCGTACCTTTCAATGATGTATACCAAACAGCCTTTAACAAGGAATTTCCAGCTCGTTCAGCTGTAGAAGTAGCTCGTCTTCCTCGCGATGTAAAAGTCGAAATTGAAGTCATCGCAGAGATTGGATAAGCGAGTTGAAGTTTGGTTCTTCCAAACTTCTTTTGATATAAGGAGACAATGATGACAAAGAAACAACTTCACCTGGTGATTGTGACAGGGATGAGTGGTGCAGGAAAAACTGTAGCTATTCAATCCTTTGAGGATTTAGGATATTTTACCATTGATAATATGCCACCTGCCCTCTTACCAAAATTTTTACAGTTGGTCGAGACCAAGGATGATGACCACAAGTTGGCCCTAGTGGTTGATATGCGTAGTCGTTCTTTCTTCTCAGAGATTCAGGCTGTCTTGGATGAATTGGAAAACCAAGATGATTTGGACTTTAAAATCCTCTTTTTGGATGCAGCCGATAAGGAATTGGTGGCACGCTACAAGGAGACTAGAAGAAGTCACCCTCTAGCAGCAGATGGTCGTATCTTGGACGGGATTAAGTTGGAACGCGAACTCTTAGCACCCTTGAAAAATATGAGTCAAAACGTGGTTGACACAACAGAGTTAACTCCTCGTGAACTCCGTAAGACCATTGCAGAGCAGTTTTCAGATCAAGAACAGGCTCAGTCCTTCCGTATTGAGGTTATGTCTTTCGGGTTTAAATATGGCATTCCTATTGATGCTGACTTGGTATTTGATGTTCGTTTCTTGCCAAATCCATATTACCTTCCAGAACTGAGAAACCAAACGGGTGTGGATGAACCTGTTTATGATTATGTCATGAACCATCCTGAGTCAGAAGACTTTTATCAACATTTGTTGGCCTTGATTGAGCCGATTTTGCCAAGTTACCAAAAGGAAGGGAAGTCTGTTTTGACCATTGCCATGGGTTGTACGGGTGGTCAACACCGTAGTGTGGCTTTTGCCAAACGCTTGGCGCAGGACTTATCCAAGAATTGGCCTGTTAATGAAGGGCATCGTGACAAAGACCGAAGAAAGGAAACGGTAAACCGTTCATGAGAAAACCAAAGATAACGGTGATTGGTGGAGGTACTGGGATCCCTGTTATTTTAAAAAGTTTGCGGGAAAGAGATGTTGACATTGCAGCCATTGTAACTGTTGCTGATGATGGAGGTTCTTCAGGTGAACTGCGTAAAAATATGCAGCAGTTGACACCACCTGGAGATTTACGCAATGTGCTTGTTGCCATGTCAGATATGCCAAAGTTCTATGAAAAGGTTTTTCAATACCGCTTCTCGGAAGATGCAGGTGCCTTTGCTGGACATCCGCTAGGGAATATTCTCATAGCAGGGCTTTCTGAAATGCAGGGTTCAACCTATAACGCCATGCAATTGCTGAGTAAGTTTTTCCATACGACTGGAAAGATTTATCCATCTAGTGATCATCCTTTGACACTCCATGCAGTCTTTAAAGATGGTTCAGAAGTAGCTGGGGAAAGTCACATTGCAGACCATCCAGGCATGATTGACCATGTTTATGTCACCAATACCCTGAATGATGAGAAACCCCAAGCAAGTCGCCGAGTTGTTAATACAATTCTTGAGAGTGATATGATTGTCTTAGGGCCTGGTTCACTCTTTACCTCCATTTTGCCGAATATTGTCATTGAAGAGATTGGACAAGCCCTTCTTGAAACCAAAGCAGAGGTGGCTTATGTTTGCAATATCATGACCCAACGTGGTGAGACTGAGCATTTTACAGATAGTGATCATGTGGAAGTCTTGCATCGTCATCTTGGTCGCCCCTTTATTGATACCGTACTTGTTAATATCGAAAAGGTTCCAAGAGACTATATGGACACCAACCGTTTCGATGAGTATCTAGTTCAGGTTGAGCATGATTTTGAAGGCTTACGTAAGCAAGTCCCCCGTGTCATTTCATCCAACTTCCTACGTTTGGAAAATGGCGGAGCCTTTCACGATGGTGATTTAATCGTAGATGAGCTCATGCGAATCATACAGGTGAGAAAATGAGTTTTACAGTAGCAGTAAAAGAAGAAATTTTAAGTCAGCATTACCTGAGTCGTCATGAATTGTCAGCTATTATCAAGATGTCTGGTAGTATTGGCTTATCTAGTTCTGGTTTGACCTTGTCCGTCATTACAGAAAACGCTAAGTTGGCTCGTCATCTCTATGAATCATTCTTACACTTCTATGGTATCAAGTCGGAGATTCGTCACCACCAGAGAAGTAATCTACGGAAAAATCGCGTGTATACTGTATTTACGGATGAGCGAGTCCAAGAACTTTTAGCAGATTTGCGTTTGGCTGATTCTTTCTTTGGCTTGGAGACTGGGATTGATCCAGAGATTTTAGGAGATGAGGAAGCTGGACGTTCTTACCTTTGTGGAGCTTTTTTGGCAAATGGGAGTATTCGGGATCCTGAGTCAGGCAAGTATCAGTTAGAAATAAGTTCCGTCTATGTGGACCATGCCCAAGGGATTGCTTCGCTCTTGCAGCAGTTCTTGTTAGATGCCAAGGTTATCGAACGAAAAAAAGGTGCAGTGACCTATCTTCAGCGTGCTGAGGATATCATGGACTTTCTCATAGTTATTGGAGCCATGCAGGCGCGTGATACTTTCGAAGGCATCAAAATCTTACGTGAAACTCGGAATGATCTCAATCGTGCTAATAATGCGGAGACAGCAAATATCGCTCGTACGGTTTCAGCGAGTATGAAAACCATCAACAATATCAGTAAAATCAAAGATAGAATTGGCTTGGATAATTTGCCAGCAGACTTGCAGGAAGTTGCCCGTCTGCGTATCCAGCATCCAGACTATTCTATTCAAAAGTTGGCAGATAGTCTGACAAATCCTCTCACCAAAAGTGGTGTCAATCATCGCCTGAGAAAGATCAACAAAATCGCAGAGGAACTGTAAAACCACGAATCGGATGATTCGTGGTTCTTTTCTTATAAACTTGTTGAGTGTTTTGGTTGAACTTTTTGTTCTGGGTCAATGTAGTTAATGGCATTGTTGACAGCAGTTGGTGCTTCCCCAAGACCTGTTGCAATCAAGTCAATCTTACCCTCATAGTAGCAGCAGTCACCAATAGCGTAAATTCCAGGCTGGCTTGACTCTTGCTTGCTATTGACGATAATCTTGTGACGGTTCAGTTCTAATCCCCAGTTTTTAAGATTACCTACAGAAGATTTAAAGCCATAGTTGACAAAGAGGTGGTCCAATTCAATGGTTTCGGTTTCATCGGATTTGACTTTTGTGATTTCAAGCTTGTCAAGAGTTTGGCCGTCACCAAGAAGTTGACTCGGCACAAATGGTGTTTTGATAGTTACAGAAGACTCTTGCAAGGCTCGGACGCTATGCTCAAGTGCACGGAAGTTATCGCGACGGTGAACAAGTGTAGTTGGAGCAATCTTTTCAAAAGCTAAAGCCCAGTCAACGGCTGAGTCACCACCACCCAGAATGGTTACCTTCTGACCAGCATATTGTTGAATGTTAGAAACGTGGTAGTGGATATTGTCATAGCCTTCAACACCTTCTAATTCGAGTGGACGTGGTTTAAAAGCACCACCACCCATAGCAATAATAACGGTTTTAGAAGTATGATTTCCCTTATTAGTTGTAATCTTAAAAACACCATCCTCTTTTTCAATCTCAAGAACAGTTTCATTGAGGTGAACAGGTGTCTCAAACCCTTCAAGTTGTTCCAAAAGGCGGTTAGTCAATTCTTCCCCTGTGAGGTTTGGAAAACCTGGAACATCGAGAATTTGTTTTTCAGGATATAGGATGGCAGGTTGACCACCTAGTTGAGGAAGAGAATCAATGATTTGTACTTTGGCTTGACGAAGGTGAGCATAAAAGGCTGCGAAAAGACCGACAGGTCCACCTCCTACAATGGTAATATCATATAGTTCAGACATGGTTTCTCCTTAATTCATTTCTATCATTTAATTTTATCATATTTTCTACCAATTTAAAATGAAGTAGGGGGAAGAAAATTTTCATAGAAAATGATATAATAAAGAGTAGCTTTTTTATGGAGAGGAGGCCTAGAATGAATTTTCAGCAATTATCTAATCTTCAATACTGGTCTAGTTTGTTTTCCAGTCCTTGGAGTATTCTGATAAATGTGATTGATATTCTTATCGTTGCCTATATCTTATACCAATTTACAAAATCAATTGCAGGAACCAAGATTATGATCCTGGTTCGAGGTGTTTTAGTGTTTATCTTAGCTCAGATAGCAGCAAATACCCTAGGCTTAACAACTATTTCCTGGTTGATCAATCAATTGATTACTTACGGTGTTATCGCAGCGGTTGTTATTTTCTCTCCAGAAATTCGGACAGGTTTAGAGCGATTAGGACGTGCGACTGATTTCTTTTCAAGTACACCAATGAGCTCAGAAGAACAGATGATTCAGGCCTTTGTTAAAGCAGTTGAATATATGAGCCCGCGAAAAATTGGAGCACTTGTATCAGTTCAGCGTGTCAGAACCTTGCAGGAATATATTTCCACGGGGATTCCTTTAGATGCTAAGATTTCTGCAGAACTCTTAATCAATATCTTCATTCCAAACACACCTTTACATGATGGTGCAGTCATTATAAAAGGTGATCGAATAGCTGTAACATCTGCTTATCTTCCACTTACTGAAGACACTGGTATTTCTAAGGAGTTTGGAACGCGACACCGTGCAGCCATTGGTTTATCTGAGGTTTCTGATGCTCTCACTTTTGTGGTATCAGAGGAAACTGGAGGTATTTCCATTACCTATAATGGTGTCTTTAAGCATGATTTAACGATGGAGGAGTTTGAGGAAGAACTACGTCGTATACTGATTCCGGAAAATTCACAAGAGCCAAGCTTAACAGAGCGTATATTAGGAGGATGGAAGAATGAAAAAAAATAGTTTATATATCATCTCTTCACTCCTCTTTGCTTGCGTTTTATTTATCTACGCTACCTCTATAAATTATCAAAATAATAATAATGCAAGACCGGCTCGAACAGAAACCTATACCAATACGGTCGTAAATGTACCGATTGATATTCAGTACGATAGTGAGCAGTATTTTATTAGCGGTTTTAGTTCAGAAGTTACAGTATTTTTGACTGGATCCAATCGAGTAACCTTGGCTAGTGAGATGCAAGAAAGCACTCGTAAATTTAAGGTTACTGCAGATTTAACACAAGCGACAGAAGGAACCGTTGAGGTTCCCTTGACCATTGAGAATCTACCGAGCGGTTTAACAGCCCTAGCAACACCGCAGAAAATCACCGTTAAAATTGGGAAGAAAGCAACAAGGGATAATTTACCAGTCACTCCACAGATTGACTCTGGTAAGGTTGATGAACGAATTCTCATCGATAGTGTGACTGTTTCAGATGAACGCGTTTCGGTTACTAGTGATGCTGATACCTTATCCAAGATTGATAAGATTGTGGCTGTTTTACCAACTAGTGAAAAAATTACAGGAAATTATACGGGTTCAGTTCCTCTACAAGCTATTGATAAGAATGGAACAGTTTTACCAACGGTGATTACACCGTATGAAACAACCATGAAGATAACAACGAAACAAGCTCGATCAGCAAGTAGTTCTAGCTCAGCAACGACAAGCTCATCTTTGGGCAGTTCGTCTTCAACTAGTTCTGAAACCAAGTCAGACTCTTCAAAAAAAGATTAATAAAACAATAGAAAAGGATAAAAAAATGGGTAAATATTTTGGAACGGATGGAGTCCGTGGAGAAGCAAACGTAGAACTTACGCCAGAATTAGCTTTTAAATTGGGACGTTTTGGAGGTTATGTTCTCAGTCAACATACGACTGAAGCACCAAAAGTTTTTGTAGGACGTGACACTCGTATCTCAGGTCAAATGCTAGAAGCGGCTTTGATTGCTGGTCTCCTTTCAGTCGGAATTCACGTTTATAAACTAGGTGTTCTTGCAACACCAGCAGTAGCTTATCTTGTTAAAACTGAAGGTGCAAGCGCAGGTGTTATGATTTCAGCAAGTCATAACCCAGCCCTTGATAACGGAATTAAATTCTTTGGTGGTGACGGCTTTAAATTAGACGATGACAAAGAAGCAGAAATCGAAGCCTTGCTTGATGCAAGTGAAGATACTCTTCCACGTCCAAGTGCAGAGGGCTTAGGTACGGTTGTAGACTACCCAGAAGGTTTGCGTAAATATGAAGCCTACCTCGTTTCAACTGGAACTCCTCTTGAAGGGATGAAGGTTGCCTTGGACACTGCTAACGGAGCAGCTGCAACAAGTGCTCGTCAAATTTTTGCAGACCTAGGTGCTCAATTAACAGTCATTGGAGAAACTCCAGATGGTTTGAACATCAACTTGAACGTTGGTTCAACTCATCCAGAAGCTTTGCAAGAACTTGTAAAAGAAAGTCAATCTGCCATTGGTTTAGCCTTTGATGGTGATAGCGACCGTTTGATTGCAGTTGATGAAAATGGCGAAATTGTCGATGGTGACAAGATTATGTACATTATTGGTAAATACCTTTCTGAAAAAGGTCAGTTGGCTCAAAATACGATTGTGACAACAGTTATGTCCAACCTTGGTTTCCATAAGGCCTTGGATCGTGAAGGAATCAATAAAGCAGTTACTGCTGTTGGAGACCGCTATGTCGTTGAAGAAATGAGAAAATCTGGCTACAATCTCGGTGGTGAGCAGTCAGGTCACATTATCTTGATGGACTATAATACTACTGGTGATGGGCAACTATCAGCTGTGCAATTGACGAAAATCATGCAAGAAACAGGTAAGAGTTTGTCTCAATTGGCCTCAGAAGTGACCATTTACCCACAAAAATTAGTCAATATTCGTGTGGAAAATGCCATGAAAGAAAAAGCCATGGAAGTGCCAGCTATCAAGGCTATTATTGAGAAGATGGAAGCAGAAATGGCAGGTAATGGTCGCATCCTCGTTCGCCCAAGTGGAACGGAGCCACTCTTGCGTGTCATGGCTGAAGCCCCAACCACTGAGGAAGTAGACTACTATGTAGACACTATTGCTGAAGTTGTTAAAACTGAGATTGGTATTTAGTAAATCTAGCAGAAAATAAAAAAATATGGTACAATGGCAACTATATTGTAATTGTACAAATGGAGATGAAAATGAATTTAAAACGTGAACAAGAATTTGTCAGCCAGTATCACTTTGATGCGCGTAACTTTGAATGGGAAAATGAAAATGGAGCACCTGAAACTAAGGTTGATGTAAACTTCCAGTTGCTTCAGCATGATCAAGATAATCAAGTTACTTCTTTGGTAGTTGTTTTGAGCTTTATGATTGTCTTTGATAGATTTGTCATTAGTGGAACGATTTCTCAAGTCAATCATGTTGAAGGTCGTATTGTCGACCAACCAAGTGATTTCAACCAAGAAGAAGTTGAGACACTAGCTCGTCCATGTTTGGATATGCTTAATCGTTTGACTTACGAAGTAACAGAAATTGCCCTTGATTTACCGGGAATTAATTTGGAGTTTTAAGAAATGAAATTAGCGGTCATAACAGACTCATCTGCTTTTCTACAAGCGGAAACCTTGCGGAAAGAAGATTTATTTGTGCTAGACATTCCTGTGAATATCGATGGACAGGAGTATGTTGAAGGTGTAAATCTAACCGCTCAAGAATTTTATGAAAAAATGGCTTCAGCAAGCGAATTGCCAAAAACGAGCCAACCAAGTATTGCCAAGTTAGATGAAATTTTATCATCATTAAAAGCTAAAGGCTATACACATGCCTTGGGCCTTTTCCTATCTTCTGGAATTTCAGGATTTTACCAAAATATCCAATATATGAAGGATGAGTTTGAAGGTTTGACCATTGCTTTTCCAGATACTCGAATTACAAGTGCTCCTTTAGGCTATATGGTTGAAAGTGTCTTTAAATGGGCAGAACAGGGAGATGGTTTCGAGTCTATCTTAAATAAAGTAACTGAACAGATTGAAAATACCTCAGCCTTTATTATGGTGGATGATCTTGACCATCTAGTTAAGGGGGGACGACTCTCTAATGGTGCGGCTATTTTGGGGAATCTCCTTAGTATCAAGCCAATCCTATACTTCAATGACCAAGGTGTGATAGAAGTATATGAAAAGGTTCGTACAGAGAAAAAGGCTACCAAACGCTTGGTTGAAATTGTTAAAGAAGCAACAGCTATTGGGAATTACCAGATTACTGTCATTCACGGGAATGCTCCTCAAAAAGCAGCAGATTTGCGCCAGCTTTTGATCGATGGTGGAGTGGCTACAGATGTTTCAATTGCAACCTTCGGTAGTGTTATTGGGACTCACTTGGGAGAAGGAAGTATTGCTTTGGGCTATACACCTATAATTTAGACTATTTTTAGGGGCAGCTAAGGTCCTTTGTATCTTAAAATTGAACACGCCTGGCACCCAGTGTGAAAAAAGATAGTTCTTCCAAGGACTAGATACTCCTTGCTTAGACCTCCTATTTTCACTTTTTGTTCTTACAGGCTTTGTATCTTAAAATTGAACACGGACTATCTGCCTCTTGAAAAAAGATGCCTGTCTTGCCTTTCGTGGAAAGTCAGCGCCATTCCCTATTTTTCATGGGCAACTAAGGTCCTTTGTATCTTAGATAGGAGTAAAGATGAGTATTGACGTAATTATAGCAGGTTTTAAGGGCAAGATGGGTCAGGCTGCTTGTCAGATGGTTTTGTCTGATCCTGAACTTGAACTGGTAGCGGTTTTAGATCCTTTTGAGTCTGCATCTGACTGGCAGGGAATTCCTGTATTTAATGATAAGGCTGCCTTAGAAGGCTTTGAGGCAGATGTATGGGTTGACTTTACAACGCCAGCTGTTGCCTATGAGAATACACGTTTTGCTCTTGAAAATGGCTTTGCTCCAGTGGTTGGTACAACAGGCTTTACTAGTCAGGAAATCGAAGAATTAGAAGATTTTTCTCGTTCACAAGACTTGGGTGGCTTGATTGCTCCTAACTTTGCCTTGGGTGCTGTCTTACTCATGCAATTTGCAGCACAGGCAGCTAAATACTTCCCAAATGTAGAGATTATTGAGCTTCACCATGACAAGAAAAAAGATGCACCTAGCGGAACAGCTATCAAAACAGCAGAATTGATGGCAGAAGTTCGTGAGTCTATCCAACAAGGTGCTAGTGATGAGGAAGAACTCATTGCAGGTGCACGTGGTGCTAACTTTGATGGTATGCGAATCCACTCAGTCCGTTTGCCAGGATTGGTAGCTCATCAGGAAGTTATATTTGGAAATCAGGGAGAAGGATTGACCCTACGTCATGACTCCTATGATCGTAGCTCCTTCATGACAGGAGTGAATTTGGGAATTAAAGAAGTTGTCAAGCGTCATGAGCTTGTCTATGGATTAGAACACTTATTATGAGATTAACACAAATGCCTTCTGAATTTCAGAAGGCTTTACCAGTATTAGAAAAAATTAAAGAAGCAGGCTATGAAGCCTATTTTGTTGGAGGCTCTGTTAGGGATGCTCTACTAAATCGTCCCATCCATGATGTGGATATCGCGACTTCTTCTTATCCAGAAGAAACAAAACAGATTTTTCCACGGACAGCTGACATTGGCATTGAGCACGGAACAGTTTTGGTTTTAGACGGAGATGAAGAGTACGAAGTAACCACTTTTAGAACTGAGGATGTCTATGTAGACTACCGTAGACCAAGTTCAGTTTCTTTTGTTCGTTCGTTAGAAGAGGACCTCAAACGCCGTGATTTCACAGTCAATGCCTTTGCCTTGGATGAGATGGGCGAAATCATTGATTTGTTCGATGGTTTGAGAGATTTAGAAAATCAAGTTTTACGAGCAGTTGGTGTAGCTAGTGAGCGTTTCAACGAAGATGCCCTACGCATTATGCGTGGATTTCGTTTTCAAGCTAGTCTTGGTTTTGAACTCGAGCAAGAAACCTTTGAGGCTATGAAAGATTTGACGCCACTCCTAGAAAAAATCTCTGTGGAGCGTACTTTTGTTGAATTTGATAAACTTCTACTGGCTCCTCATTGGCGAGTAGGTTTATCTTCTATGATTGCAAGTAAAGCTTATGATTATCTTCCGGATATGGCTGGTAGTCAGGAGAACCTCCAATCTTTGTTTGATTTAGAAAAAGATTTTACTTTTGAATCTTCTGAGCAAGCTTGGGCAGCACTTTTATGGGTTTTAGAAGTGGAAGATGCTCAAAAGTTTTTGAAACATTGGAAGACTTCACGCCAATTTGCCAAGCAGGTACAGGATTTGCTGTCTATTTTGGCTCTCCGAGAAGAAGGGGAACTAGGTAAACGTGCTTGTTACCGTTTTGATCTAGATTTGCTTTTACAGGCTGAAAATCTTCGTCAGGCTCAAGGAAAAGAAGTCAATCCACAGGCTATCGAAGAGACTTACCACAGCTTAACCATCCATGATAAAAAAGAAATTCAAATCAATGGTGGGATTTTGATCAAAGAATATGGCTATCAACCAGGACCAGAAATGGGAGAAATTTTAGCAGAGATTGAGTATGCTATTGTAGATGGAGATTTGGAAAATAATTTGGAAGCTATTCATGCCTACTTGAGGGAGAAAAAATGAGTGATTTTATTGTTGAAAAACTAAGTAAATCCGTTGGAGACAAGACTGTCTTTAAGGATATTTCCTTTATCATCCATGACTTGGATCGCATTGGTCTCATTGGTGTCAACGGAACTGGGAAAACAACTCTTTTGGATGTCCTTTCGGGAATCTCTGGTTTTGATGGTGACGTAAGCCCTTTTTCGGCAAAAAACGATTACAAGATTGGTTATTTGACTCAGAATCCAGATTTTGATGACAGCAAGACTGTCTTGGATACTGTTCTATCGAGCGATTTGAAAGAAATCCAGTTGATCCGTGAGTATGAATTGCTCATGCTCAACTACAGTGAGGATAAGCAGGCGCGTTTGGAACGGGTCATGGCAGAAATGGACTCTCTCCAAGCTTGGGAAATTGAGAGTCAGGTCAAGACCGTTCTCAGCAAGCTGGGAATTCAGGATTTATCAACTCCCGTTGGAGCCCTGTCAGGTGGTTTGCGAAGACGGGTTCAGTTGGCCCAAGTGCTGTTAGGAAATCACGATCTTTTGCTTTTGGATGAACCAACCAACCACTTGGATATTGCCACCATTGAATGGCTGACCCTCTTTTTGAAAAATTCCAAGAAAACGGTTCTCTTTATCACCCACGATCGTTATTTCCTAGATGCGCTTTCGACGAGAATTTTCGAGTTAGACCGAGCTGGTTTGACCGAATATCAAGGAAATTACCAAGACTATGTTCGCCTCAAGGCTGAACAGGATGAGCGCGATGCAGCTCTTCTTCACAAAAAGGAACAACTCTATAAGCAAGAATTGGCCTGGATGCGCAGACAACCACAGGCTCGTGCAACCAAGCAACAAGCTCGGATCAATCGTTTCCATGATCTGAAAAAAGAAGTCTCAGGAACTACAGCTGAGACAGACTTGAGCATGAATTTTGAAACCAGCCGTATCGGTAAAAAAGTTATCGAGTTTAAGGATGTTTCCTTTGCCTATGACGATAAACCGATTCTGAAACATTTTAATCTTTTGGTACAAGCCAAAGACCGTATCGGAATCGTCGGGGACAATGGTGTTGGGAAGTCAACCCTTCTTAACCTTATTGCAGGAAGACTTGAAGCGACTGAAGGACAAGTTATCATCGGTGAAACAGTACGCATTGCCTATTTCTCGCAACAAATCGAAGGATTGGATGAAAGTAAGCGAGTTATCAATTACTTGCAAGAAGTGGCAGAAGAGGTTAAGACTAGCGGTGGTACTACGACTTCAATCGCTGAGTTACTAGAACAATTTCTCTTCCCACGCTCAACGCA
This sequence comes from Streptococcus sp. 27098_8_91, assembly GCF_041432385.1. Classification (NCBI taxonomy): domain Bacteria; kingdom Bacillati; phylum Bacillota; class Bacilli; order Lactobacillales; family Streptococcaceae; genus Streptococcus; species Streptococcus sp. 27098_8_91. The sequence goes on along the minus strand of NZ_JAPVZN010000001.1, from coordinate 163,886 downwards.
CGGCACCTTGATTGAGAAGCTGTCAGGTGGAGAGAAGAAGCGTCTGTACCTCCTTAAACTTCTCCTTGAAAAACCCAATGTACTTCTCTTGGATGAACCAACAAATGACCTAGACATTGCGACCTTAACGGTTCTAGAAAATTTTTTACAAGGTTTTGCAGGGCCAGTCTTGACAGTTAGTCACGACCGCTATTTCCTTGATAAGGTAGCAACTAAGATTCTTGCTTTTGAAGACGGGGACATCCGTCCTTTCTTTGGCCATTATACAGATTATCTAGATGAAAAGGCCTTTGAAGCAGAAGCAGTAACACAAAGTCAAAAAGTTGAGAAGGAAAAAGTCGTTAAAGTCCGTGAAGAAAAGAAACGGATGACCTACCAAGAAAAGCAGGAGTGGGCAAGTATTGAAGGTGACATCGAAGCCTTAGAAAACCGCATCTCTTCTATAGAGGAAGAAATGCAGGCAAATGGCTCTGATTTTGGGAAACTAGCTACCCTTCAAAAAGAGTTAGACGAGAAAAATGAAGACTTGCTGGAAAGATATGAACGCTATGAATATTTAAGTGAGTTGGCTTAATGGAAGAGAAAATCATCAAATGGAGCAGTAAGAAAATCATTTGGACTATCGTTCTCTGCTTAGTTGAGTTAGCTTTTCTTCTTTGGATCCTATCTTTTATGATGACAAATCCCAAAGAAGCAGCTATTGAATTAGTAGCACTAAGACTCTTTGTCTTATTCTTAATCATCATTGTTGGATGGCTCTTGTATGAACGTTTTCAAATTCTTCTGTCAGATAAAGAGTATTTGAAATGTACGCCTCAAGGATTTTCCTATAAGCCTCATCCAAAAAAAGAAAGTCAGTTTTATTCTTGGGGACAAGTAGAAACATTTTCACTTGTGAGAATTAAGGGTGGTAGTAGTTCGAGGGATTTTTATATGATTGAGGTTCAGTTTTATGACAAGGAAGTTTTAAAATCCAACTTTTTCTGGTATCGTCTTCGAAGTAGATTTACAAGTTCAAAACATTCTAACGTTTTGAAAATCCCAATCTATTTGCTGGATGTTGGTTTACCGCGAAGAGTATTTGAAACCATGTCCTACTTTGAGCGAGAGTGGCGCATCGAACAAAATCATCAACGCAATCAAAAATCTAAAAGCAAAAAGAAGGCAAGAATTCATTAAGCTAGCAATAGTTATAGATCAGATTAGAAGCCTTGGACTCAGTTTCCAGGGTTTCTTTCTATTTCTCTTTTCTAAGAAATGTGTTATAATAGAGAGTAAAAATTTTAAAAGAAAGAAATGCTATGAACTTAAAAGATTACATTGCAACCATTGAAAACTACCCTAAGGAAGGAATTGTCTTCCGTGATATCAGTCCCTTGATGGCTGATGGTAATGCCTACAGCTATGCTGTTCGTGAAATCGTCCAATACGCTACTGACAAAAAAATCGATATGATTGTTGGACCAGAAGCGCGTGGATTTATCGTTGGATGTCCAGTCGCTTTTGAATTGGGAATCGGTTTTGCGCCTGTTCGTAAACCTGGAAAACTACCACGTGAAGTTGTTTCAGCTGACTACGAAAAAGAATATGGTGTTGATACTTTGACTATGCACGCAGATGCTATCAAACCAGGTCAACGTGTTCTGATCGTAGATGACCTTTTAGCAACGGGTGGTACTGTTAAAGCAACTATCGAAATGATTGAAAAACTTGGTGGTATCGTAGCTGGTTGTGCCTTCTTGATTGAGCTTGATGAGCTTAAAGGTCGCGAAGCTATCGGAGATTACGATTATAAAGTGCTTATGCATTATTAGTGAAAAACAGTCCCTAGGGCTGTTTTCTCTTCATCTGATATAAAAAAAGGCTATATCTAGTTAGAGAAAAACTATAATTGAAAACTATATCTTCTTACAGTATAATAAAGGAAAGGACTTTCGTCAGCTGATTTTTCATTTGACGACTGTATGTTCGTTTGAGCCTAGAATTGATACAGTAAGGAGATTTCCATGCCGATTCGAATTGATAAAAAATTACCAGCAGTTGAGATTTTACGAACGGAAAATATTTTCGTCATGGATGACCAGCGGGCGGCTCATCAGGATATTCGACCACTGAAAATTCTGATTTTAAACTTGATGCCACAGAAGATGGTTACAGAGACTCAGCTTTTACGACATTTAGCTAATACTCCTTTGCAGTTAGATATTGATTTCTTATATATGGAAAGTCATCAGTCGAAAACAACTCGTTCTGAACATATGGAGACTTTTTATAAGACCTTTTCAGAAGTTCAAGACCAGTATTTTGATGGCTTGATTATCACAGGAGCACCAGTCGAACATCTTCCTTTTGAAGAAGTGGACTACTGGGAGGAATTTACTCAGGTCATCGATTGGTCAAAGACTCATGTCTTTTCAACCCTGCATATTTGCTGGGGAGCACAGGCTGGCCTCTACTATCGTTACGATGTAGATAAACACCAGATGGCTCAAAAACTTTCGGGAATTTATCCTCAGGATGTTTTAAAAGAAGGTCATCTTTTGCTGAGAGGTTTTGATGATTTGTATGTGTCTCCCCATTCTCGTCACACAGAAATTCTCAAAGAAGACATTGTAAATAAAACAAATTTAGAGATCTTAGCATCTGGAAAAGAAGTGGGAATATCTATCCTTGCAAGCCGAGATTTAAGAGAAGTATATAGCTTTGGGCATTTGGAGTATGATCGTGATACGCTTGCCAAAGAATATTTCAGAGATCTAGATGCTGGTTTAGATCCCCATATACCAGAAAATTATTTCAAAAATGATGACATCCATGAACTTCCTTGTATGCGTTGGAGTTCCTCAGCAGCTCTCTTTTTCAGTAACTGGGTAAATTATGCAGTTTACCAAGAAACGCCTTTTGAGTGGAAGAGTGCAGAAGAAGATGTGTCTCATTTTGGATATTTATAAGAGGAATTATGACATATTTAGACGCTTTCAAATCAGGGAACTTGGTGTTACCAAGTGCTCTGCTCTTAAACTACAATCAACTTTTCTCATCAAGCGATGATTTCTTAGTTTGGCAATTCTTTTACCTACAAAATACAACAGTTTTAGGGGAATTGTCCCCAAGTCAAATCGCTGAGAAAATAGGCAAGCAAGTCTATGAAGTCAATCAAGCGATTTCCAGATTGACAGAAAAAGGCTTACTCCAATATCGTACGATTGAACTCAATGGAGAAATAGAAGTTATTTTTGATGCGACCCTTGCTTTAGAACGTTTGGACCAGCTTTTTGAAAAACAAGAACCAAGCCAAGCTGTACCTGCTAAAAATGATTTGAAAGACTTGGTGGAAACCTTCCAACAAGAGTTAGGTCGTCTCCTGAGTCCTTTTGAAATTGAGGATTTAGAAAAGAGTTTAAAAGAAGACGGAACTAGTGCTGACCTGATCAAAGAAGCATTACGTGAGGCCGTTTTGAATGGAAAACCAAATTGGAAGTATATCCAGGCTATCCTACGAAACTGGCGCCATGAAGGCATTAAGAGTGTAGTCCAGGTAGAGGCGAAGCGTCAGGAGAGAGAAGCGACTAATCCTCAAAATGTTCAAGTTTCTGCAGATTTTCAAAATGCTATGGATCTTTGGAAAGACTAATTTTAAGTATTGATAATAGAAAAAATGCCTACAGACTAGAAAGAAAATCTAGCTTGTGGGCATTTTTTGTGGTTTTTATACTCAATGAAAATCAAAGAGCAAACTAGGAAGCGAGCCGCAGGTTGCTCAAAGCACTGCTTTGAGGTTGTAGATGGAAGCTGACGTGGTTTGAAGAGATTTTCGAAGAGTATTAATTGATTAGTTAGCCAGTCCCCATACACTAAGAGAGCGTTCTGTAACTGGGAAATCTCCATAACCTTCAGCATTAATAGTTACTTGGTCAAGATGATTTCCTAGTAAATCAACAAAGGATTGACCAGCCCATTCTTGACCGACGAACATAGTTTTGGAGTTTGCTTGGCCATTAGAAATTACGATGGCAAGTGGCGATTGATTCTCAGCTCCTGAACGAACCCAACCGATACAATTAGGATCGTCAAAGTAGTCAGTCTGCTCTCCATAAGCCAAATCTTTTCGGATGGCAAGCAGACGGTCAAGGACATCCTTGAAGTTTTCCTGAGCATACTGTCCTGAAATCCCATAGTAGTCTCCGTAAAAGACACATGGTAGACCGTGCTCACGCAAAAGAATGAGAGCATAGGCTGCTGGTTTAAACCATTCTTCAACAGTAGACTCCAGAGCTTGACCTCGTTGGGTGTCATGGTTTTCGACAAAGGTTACAGCCTTATCTGGCTTGATTTGAACGAGACTATCATTAAAGATGGTACGCAAATCATAGTCTGCACCAGCTTGGCTTGCTTCAAAGAGATTCATATGGAGGCGGACATCGACTAAGTCGAAGCGTTCTTCAATCTTTTCAAGGTAATCCAGATTTGCTTCCTTGTCTGGATTCCAGAATTCTCCAAAGACATAGAAATCTTGGCCATATTTTTCTTTGATATCGCGAATGAAGTTGCGCATAAAGAAAGAGTCTATGTGTTTGATTGCATCCAAACGGAAACCAGCTACACCAGTCGTTTCCATAAACCAATCTGCCCAGTCGTAGATATTTTGTATGACTTCTGGATGCTTGAAATCTAGGTCTGCATACATGAGATAGTCATAGTTGCCATTTTCGTTATCAACTAATTCCTCGTTAGCCCAGCCTTTATTATCACCTTGAATCAAATAGATGCCAGACTTACGACGCTTGGCATCATAGTCAGTTCCAGTAAAGTGGTACCAGTGCCAGTGGAAGTCATTGTAGGTATTTTGTCGTCCGTCAAAGGTAAAACCAGTCCAGCCATTGATGGTAAAAGGTTCTCCTAGTTCCACAGTTCGATCTTCTGGATCCACTTCGATAACTTGAAAAGATTCTAAATGGTCAGCGGCTGCCTTATGATTGAGTACCACATCGGCCATGGGTTGAATCCCGTGAGACTTTAAGGTTTGGATGGTTTGGAGATAGTCTTCTTTGAAACCGTATTTGGTGCGAACAGTGCCTTTTTGGTTAAATTCTCCAAGGTCAAATAAATCATAGACGCCATAACCGACATCCTTTTCATTGGTTGCCTTGAAAGCAGGTGGCATCCAAATATGACTGATTCCCAAATCTGCTAGGTGTTCAGCGTCATCAGCAAGGCGTTTCCAATGTTTTCCGTCATGTGGTAGATACCATTCAAAATATTGCATTAGGGTTTGATTTTTCATAGATAGTCCTCTTACTTAACAGTGATGAGAATTATTGTAGCATAAAGTCAGTTTCTACGCAAACGTTTGCGTTGAAATTAAACTCTTTGAATTTTATGTCTATTTTTCAACTAGAAGTGTTGAAATACTATAAAAGAAAAATAGCAGGACTGATGGGAGGAAAAATTCTCTCAGATAGGGTAGGATGATGGATGAATCAATAGTTTCTATTTTGTGAATTGTCACAAAATTTGTTATAATAGTATTTATGAATAAAGTATTCGTCAGTAGACGTGTTGAAAAAAAACTAAACCAAGGTCTAGTACTTTTGGAGGAAATTGATTTTCCAGAACTATCTGAAACTGATCAGGAAGTTGAGTTATTTAGTCAAAGAAAGCAGTTTTTGGGCAAGGCCTATTTATCTCGTCAAAATAAGGGGATTGGTTGGTTGGTAACCAACCAGAAGCTTTCTTTTAACCAAAAATTCTTTGAAAGTTTGTTTGAAAAAGCCAAACAAAAACGTTCTTCTTACTATCAAGATGAGTTGACAACTGCCTTTCGTTTGTTTAATCAAGAAGGCGATGGCTTTGGTGGAATGACTTTGGATCTCTATGGAGATTATGTTGTTTTCTCCTGGTATAACTCCTATGTCTATGGGCTTCGCCAAGAGATCTTAGCAGCCTTTGTTCAGGTTTTCCCTGAAGTCTTAGGTGCCTATGAAAAGATTCGTTTTAAAGGTCTAGACTATGAGTCTGCCCATATCTATGGTCAAGAAGCACCAGAAAATTTTACAGTTCTTGAGAATGGCGTCCTCTATCAAGTTTTTATGAACGACGGTCTTATGACAGGTATCTTCTTGGACCAACATGAAGTGCGTGGTAGCTTGGTTGATGGTTTAGCTATGGGGAAATCCTTGCTTAATATGTTTTCCTACACAGCAGCTTTTTCAGTTGCTGCAGCAATGGGAGGCGCTAGTGAAACAACCTCTGTAGATCTAGCCAAACGTTCCAGAGAACTGTCAGAAGCTCATTTTCATGCCAATGGACTCAGTCTTGACAATCATCGTTTCATTGTTATGGATGTCTTTGAATACTTTAAATACGCTAAACGTAAGGGCTTGTCTTATGATGTGATCGTTCTTGATCCACCTAGCTTTGCCCGTAATAAAAAGCAAACTTTCTCTGTAGCTAAGGACTATCACAAGTTGATTTCCCAGAGTTTAGAGATTTTAAATCCGGGAGGTATGATCATTGCTAGCACCAATGCTGCCAATGTTTCCCGTCAAAAATTTATAGAACAAATCGACAAAGGATTTGCAGGAAGAAAGTACCAGGTTCTTAATAAATATGGACTTCCAGCAGACTTTGTCTACAATGAAAAAGATGAAAGTAGTAATTACCTTAAGGTGATTAGCATGAAGGTAACTAAATGAAATTAGTCGTTTCAGTAATGCCAAAGAGTTTAGAAGAGGCGCAAGGAATCGATGCCATGCGGTATATCGATGCTGATATCATTGAGTGGCGTGCCGACTTCCTACCAAAGGAAGCTATTTTACAGGTAGCTCCAGCTATTTTTGAAAAATTTGCAGGCCGTGAACTCCTCTTTACCCTACGTACTCGTGCTGAGGGAGGCGAGATCGATTTGGATTCGGCAGAGTATGTACAAATTATCAAGGATGTAGCTCAACTCTATCAACCTGAATACCTTGATTTTGAGTATTTTGGTCACAAGGATGTTTTTGAAGAGATGCTTGATTTTCCAAATCTGGTCTTGAGTTATCATAATTTCCAAGAAACTCCAGAGAATATGATGGAAATCTTATCCGAGCTTACCAGCCTAACGCCCAAAGTGGTTAAAGTATCGGTTATGGCTCATACAGAACAAGATGTATTGGACCTTATGAACTTTACACGTGGCTTTAAAACACTGAACCCAGAACAAGAATACGTGACGATTTCTATGGGGAAAGTGGGTAAGGTTTCTCGTATTACTTCAGATGTAACGGGCTCTAGCTGGTCTTTTGCAAGTCTGGACGAAGTCAGTGCTCCAGGACAGATTTCACTTTCTAGCATGAAAAAAATTAGGGAGATACTAAATGAAGATTGATGGCTACACACGTTTAGCAGCTGTAGTCGCCAATCCTATCAAACACTCCATTTCACCCTTCATTCACAACAGAGCTTTTGAGGCAACCAATACCAATGGGGTCTATCTTGCTTGGGAGGTAGAAGGAACTGACTTGGCAGAAACAGTTGCCAACATTCGTCGTTACCAGATGTTTGGAATCAATCTTTCTATGCCCTACAAGGAGCAAGTGATTCCTTATCTGGACCAGTTGAGCGAAGAAGCTCGTTTGATTGGTGCTGTCAATACAGTTGTGAATCAGGAGGGGACTTTAATTGGATATAACACAGATGGCAAGGGATTCTTTAAGAGCTTGCCTTCTTTTAAAATATCAGGGGAAAAAATGGTCTTGTTAGGAGCAGGTGGAGCAGCCAAGGCAATTTTGGCGCAGGCAATCTTGGATGGAGTCAGTCAAGTTTCTGTCTTTGTACGTTCCGCTTCAATGGAAAAAACAAGACCATACCTAGAAAAACTACAGCATGAAACAGGATTTAGGGTAGAATTATTTGCTTTAGAAGATAGTCAAGAGCTTCAAGACAACATCACTCAAGCTGACCTCTTGGTCAATGCGACCAGTGTGGGTATGGATGGTAAGTCCGCCCCAGTTCCTTCAAACCTATTCCTCCCCAAAGATCTCTTGGTAGCTGATGTGATTTATCAACCCTTTGAAACACCGTTTTTAAAATGGGCAAGAAACCAGGGAAATCAATCTATCAATGGCCTTGGCATGTTGCTTTACCAAGCTGCTGAAGCTTTTGAGTTATGGACAGGCAAGGAAATGCCAACAGATCAAATCTGGGATTTATTAAAACAAAAGTATCAATAAAGAAAAAGGAGACCTGCTATGAAAATCAGAATAGCCCTTCCATATCATCCCTATGATATTCAGATTGAAAAAGGATGCCTGTCTAAAGCAGGAAAATGGTTGCGAGAACTTTGGCAACCACAAAAAGTGGTCGTTGTAACAGATAATCGAGTGGCTTCTCTCTATGCAGAGAAGGTCAAGCTCAGCCTTGAAGACGCTGGTTTTCAAGTAGCTGTTTTTGATTTTTTAGAAGGTGAAGAACGAAAAAATCTGACTACAGTTCAGAAAGTCTATGAATTTTTAGTTAAGCAAGGTTTAACTCGCAGTGACGGCATCGTAGCTTTAGGTGGTGGTGTCGTTGGTGATTTGGCTGGCTTTGTAGCCTCAACCTATATGCGAGGTATTCACTTTGTTCAAATTCCGACCAGTTTGACTGCTCAAGTCGACTCTTCAATCGGTGGTAAGACAGGAGTGAATACTCCTTTTGCCAAGAATATGGTGGGAACTTTTGCCCAGCCAGATGGCGTTTTGATTGACCCAACCGTTCTTGAAACCTTAGGTAAGAGAGAGTTGATGGAAGGAATGGGTGAAGTCATCAAGTATGGCTTAATTGAAGATCCAGAACTCTGGGACTTGTTATCTGAAATGGATGGTTCTGTAGAGAGTATTTTGGAGCATTCAGAAAGTTTGATTGAGCATTCTTGCCAGGTGAAACGCAAGATGGTAGTTGAGGATGAATTGGACAATGGCATTCGTCTATATCTCAACTTTGGTCATACAATCGGCCATGCTATTGAAGCAACTGCTGGCTATGGACGTGTCATGCATGGCGAGGCAGTAGCGATGGGAATGGTTCAGGTCTCTAAAGTAGCCGAACAAAAAGGCCTTATGCCAGCTGGAATCACTCAGTCTATCCGAGAAATGTGTCAGAAATTTGGGCTTCCTGTGGATTATGAAAACTGGGATGTTGATAAGCTTTATCAGGCTTTGACTCATGATAAAAAAGCGCGTGGTAACACCATGAAATTAGTTCTGGTACCAGAGCTTGGTTCAGCTACTATTCACCCCGTCTCACTCGAAGAAATGAAAGATTACTTGGTAAAATAAGGAGAATGTATGAGATATTTAACAGCAGGAGAATCACACGGTCCTCGTCTGACAGCAATTATTGAAGGAATCCCAGCAGGCCTTCCTTTGACTACCGAGGATATCAATGAGGATCTCAAACGTCGCCAAGGTGGCTACGGCCGTGGTGGCCGCATGAAGATTGAGAGTGATCAGGTTGTCTTTACTTCTGGCGTTCGCCATGGGAAGACGACAGGGGCTCCCATTACCATGGATGTCATTAATAAAGACCATCAAAAGTGGCTTGATATCATGTCTGCCGAGGACATTGAAGATAGCCTTAAAAGTAAACGAAAAATCACTCATCCTCGCCCAGGTCATGCCGACTTGGTAGGGGGGATCAAATACCGCTTTGATGATTTGCGAAATTCCCTGGAACGTTCATCTGCCCGTGAAACGACTATGCGGGTGGCAGTTGGGACTGTGGCTAAACGTCTATTGGCTGAGCTTGATATTGAAATTGCCAACCATGTTATTGTCTTTGGTGGTAAGGAAATCGAAGTTCCAGAAAACTTAACAGTTGCAGAGATTAAAAAACTAGCTGCCCAGTCAGAAGTTTCTATCGTCAATCAAGAACGTGAGCAGGAAATCAAGGACTATATTGATCAGATCAAACGCGATGGTGATACCATTGGTGGTGTTGTGGAAACAGTTGTCGGAGGTGTTCCGGTTGGTCTTGGTTCTTATGTCCAATGGGATCGTAAACTAGATGCGAGACTAGCTCAAGCAGTTGTTTCAATCAACGCCTTTAAGGGTGTGGAGTTTGGACTTGGTTTTAAAGCAGGTTATCTCAAGGGCAGCCAAGTCATGGATGAAATTCTCTGGTCACAAGAAGATGGCTATACTCGTCGGACTAATAACCTTGGAGGTTTCGAAGGTGGTATGACCAATGGCCAACCGATTATCGTTCGTGGAGTTATGAAGCCAATTCCGACTCTCTATAAGCCGTTGATGAGTGTCGATATTGAAACTCATGAGCCTTATAAAGCAACGGTGGAGAGAAGTGATCCAACCGCTCTTCCAGCAGCAGGTGTTGTTATGGAAGCAGTCGTAGCAACAGTCTTGGCTCAAGAAATCTTAGAGAAATTTTCTTCTGATAATCTAGAAGAATTAAAAGAAGCTGTTGCTAAACATCGGGAGTATACAAAGAATTATTAAGGAGTTCTTATGGCAAAAACCATCTATATCGCAGGCCTTGGTTTGATTGGTGCTTCCATGGCACTCGGAATCAAGCGGGATCATCCTGATTATGAAATTTTAGGATACAATCGTAGTCAAGCGTCTAGAGATATTGCCTTGGAGAGAGGAATGATTGACCGAGCGACGGATGATTTTGCCAGTTTTGCTCCACTTGCAGACGTCATCATTCTTACCCTGCCAATCAAGCAAACTATTGCCTTTATTAAGGAATTGGCCAACTTGGACTTGAAAGAAGGTGTCATTATTTCTGATGCTGGCTCGACCAAGTCAGCTATAGTGGCTACAGCTGAGAAGTGTTTTGCTGATAAGTTCGTTCGCTTTGTTGGAGCCCATCCCATGGCAGGAAGTCACAAGACAGGAGCTGCCTCTGCAGATGTTAATCTTTTTGAAAATGCCTATTATATCTTCACGCCATCTAGTCTGACAACTCTGGATACTCTCGAAGAAATGAGAGACTTGCTGTCAGGTCTTCATGCTCGTTTCATTGAAATCGATGCTGAAGAGCATGACCGAGTGACTTCTCAGATTAGCCATTTTCCGCATATCTTAGCATCAGGCCTGATGGAACAAACTGCAAGTTATGCTGAAGAGCATGAAATGGCGCGACGCTTTGCGGCAGGTGGTTTTCGTGATATGACTCGGATTGCTGAAAGCGAGCCAGGTATGTGGACTTCTATCCTCTTATCCAATCGGGATACCATTATTGAACGCATCGAGGATTTCAAGGGCCGTTTGGACGAGATTGGACAAGCAATCAGTAAGGGTGATGAAAACCAAATCTGGAACTTTTTCAATCAAGCGCGTGAGCAACGTCAGGCTATGGAAATTCATAAACGCGGAGGAGTAGATAGCTCATTTGACCTTTATGTAGATGTTCCCGATGAGGAAGATGTGATTTTACGCATCTTGGAATTGCTACGTGGAACTTCTTTGGTCAATATCCATATCAATGAGGAAAACCGTGAGGATGTTCACGGGATTCTGCAAATTTCCTTTAAGAATGCTCAGGATTTAAAACGTGCTGAGCAAGTCATTACAGAAAATACTGACTACACAGTCGTTATTAAATAAGGAGGACAATCATGTCAAATATTTATGATAGTGCAAATGCACTTAGTCGCGGGCTCCGTGAGTTGCCTGAATACAAGGCCGTTAAAGAAGCTAGAGATGCCATCCAAGCGGATGCAGAAGCAAGCAAAATTTTTGCAGATTATATTGCTTTTCAACATGAAATCCAAATCATGGCACAAACTGGTCAAATTCCAGATGCTTCTTTCCAAGAAAAAATGGAAAGTTTTGGCAAGCAGATTCAAGGAAACTCTCTCTTGTCAGAATTCTTTGCCAAACAGCAACAACTTTCTATCTACCTTTCTGATATTGAAAAAATTGTCTTTGAACCAATTTCAGAACTTTTAAAATAAGAATTTACCTCATAAAGTCAGGAATTTTTAAGAAATTTCTGACTTTTTATGATAAAATAAGAAAAAGTATTGTCAGTATGAGGACCAGTATGAAATTAAAAACAAACATTGAGCACTTAAATGGTAGTATTCGAGTACCAGGAGATAAGTCCATCAGTCATCGTTCTATCATTTTTGGAAGCTTGGCTGAGGGTGAGACTAAAGTTTATGATATCTTGCGTGGTGAAGATGTCTTGTCAACCATGCAGGTATTTCGTGACCTCGGCGTAGAGATTGAGGACAAAGACGGTGTCGTTACCATTCAAGGTGTTGGCATGGATGGATTGAAAGCCCCTAAGAACGCTCTCGATATGGGGAATTCTGGGACATCTATTCGTTTGATTTCAGGCGTACTTGCTGGTGCAGACTTTGAAGTAGAGATGTTTGGAGATGATAGTCTTTCTAAACGCCCAATGGATCGTGTAACTCTTCCCTTGAAAAAAATGGGAGTTACCATTTCTGGTCAGACAGAGCGAGACTTGCCACCGTTACACTTAAAAGGAACGAAAAATTTAACACCTATTCATTATGAATTACCGATTGCCTCTGCCCAAGTCAAGTCTGCCTTGATTTTTGCAGCATTGCAGGCTCAAGGTCAGTCTGTCATCATTGAGAAGGAGTGCACTCGTAACCACACAGAAGATATGATGCATCAATTTGGCGGAGACTTGAGTGTTGATGGTAAGAAAATCACAGTCCAAGGACCACAGAAACTAAGTGGACAAACAGTTGTCGTACCAGGAGATATTTCTAGTGCAGCCTTTTGGTTGGTCGCAGGTTTGATTGTTCCAGATTCTCGTGTGGTGCTTAAGAATGTCGGTATTAACGAAACACGTACAGGTATTATCGATGTTATCCACGCTATGGGTGGGAAATTGGATCTTACTGACATTGACCCAATTGCTAAGTCTGCAACCTTGACTGTTGAGACGTCAGACCTAAAAGGAACTGAGATTGGCGGAGCCTTGATTCCACGTTTGATTGATGAATTGCCAATTATTGCCCTTCTTGCTACCCAAGCTCAAGGTCAAACAGTCATCAAAGATGCAGAAGAACTCAAGGTTAAAGAAACTGACCGTATTCAAGTTGTCGCAGACGCTTTAAATAGCATGGGAGCAGATATTACACCTATAGCAGACGGAATGATTATTAAAGGGAAATCTGCCCTCCATGGAGCCAAAGTCAACACCTTTGGAGACCACCGTATCGGTATGATGACAGCCATTGCAGCTCTTTTAGTGGCAGATGGAGAAGTTGAATTGGATCGTGCTGAAGCTATCAATACTAGCTACCCAAGTTTCTTTGATGATTTGGAGACTTTGATTCATGGCTAAGGTTTTACTAGGTTTTATGGGTGCAGGAAAATCTACTATTGCTAGAGGATTAGATCCTGACTTTGTAGACATGGATGCCTTGTTGGAAGACCGACTGGGGATGCCGATTGCTCTTTTCTTTGAAGAAAAAGGAGAAGCAGCCTTCCGTCAGGTGGAATCAGAAATTTTAGCTGACTTACTTAAAACGGACCAAGTCGTGTCAACTGGGGGAGGAGTAGTCATTTCTCCGCGTAATCGGGCCTTGCTCAAGCAAAATGCTGATAATATCTACCTAAAAGCAGGTTTTGAGACCCTGTACCAGCGAATTTCAGCCGATGAGGACAATCAACGCCCACTATTTTTAAAGAATAGCAAGGAAGATTTGGCTGCGATTTTTAAAGAAAGACAGGCTTGGTATGAGGAAGTGGCTAGTAAAGTTATCGATGTGTCCAAGCTAAGTCCGGAGGAAATTATAGAGGAATTGAGATGAAAATTGCCTATCTAGGTCCCAAAGGATCTTTTTCGCACCATGTGGTGCAGACGGCTTTTCCTCATGAGGAACTAGAGCCTTTTTCAAATATTACGGACGTTATCAAGGCCTATGAACAGGGATTGGTAGACTATTCAGTAGTGCCAGTTGAAAATTCCATTGAAGGTAGTGTTCATGAGACCTTGGACTATCTTTTTCATCAAGCTCGTATTCAGGCTGTGGCGGAGATTGTGCAGCCAATTCATCAACAGTTGATGGCGGTGCCAGGGCAATCTAAAATTGAGAAAATCTTTTCTCACCCACAAGCTTTGGCACAGGGGAAGAAATTTATTGATGAGCATTATCCAGACGCTCAATTAGAAGTAACGGCAAGTACAGCCTATGCTGCTCGGTATGTTTCCGAACATCCTGATCAAGCATTTGCAGCTATTGCTCCAAAAAGTTCTGCAGAGGAATATGGGCTAGAACTTATCGCTCAAGATATTCAAGAAATGGAAGCCAATTTTACTCGTTTTTGGGTTTTGGGACCTAAATTACCACAAATTCCCTTGAATGCAGCTTCTGAAAAGATGAGTCTAGCCTTGACCTTGCCAGATAATCTTCCAGGTGCATTATATAAAGCACTTTCTACCTTTGCTTGGCGAGGGATTGACTTAACCAAGATAGAAAGTCGTCCCCTAAAAACAGCCTTGGGCGAATACTTTTTTATCATTGATGTGGACTATGCTGATAAAGAACTGGTCCATTTTGCTCAAGAAGAATTAGAAACGATTGGGATCCACTATAAAATACTAGGAGCTTACCCTATCTATACCATACAGGATAAAGGGAAGGAGAAGGAATGACTAGAGAGAATCCTTTGACACACCATGAAAAATTGAGATATGACTATCTTTTGAAAAATATTCATTATTTGAATGAAAAAGAAAAGAGAGAATTTGACTTATTACATGCTAAGTTAGAAGGTCAAAAAGGTTCAGCGGAAGTTTTCAATCCAGAAACTAAAGAACAACTTCTTTCAGACTCTGGTATCGACCTGCCAACCTATGCTAATCGTAGTCGCTCTAGCCGCCGTAGTGGTGGAGCTCAACTGGAAACGAAGGTTCCAAAAGCTAAGAAGCCAAAGAAAAAAAGAGGTTTTTGTTTTAAACGCTTATTTGCTTGGTTAGGGATATTATTGCTTTGTGTAGCAGTAGGAATGATCGTCATGTTCTTAAAGGGATTCCAATCGGCGAATCCTAATGGCTCAAATGGGCCCAAAGATGCCAAAGCTGCTCAGGTTGAAGTCTTCAATGGACAAGATACGCGTGATGGGGTTAATATTCTTATTTTGGGTACGGATGGCCGTATTGGACAGAATAGTTCAGAAACACGGACAGATTCCATTATGGTTCTGAATGTAAGTGGCAAAGATAAAAAATTGAAGCTTGTTAGCTTTATGCGTGATAACTTGGTCTATATTGATGGGTATAGCCAAGTCATCAATGGTCAAAAACAGACCGACCATAAATTAAACTTGGCCTATGAATTAGGGGAACAAGAAGGTAAACAAGGAGCTGAAATGGTCCGCAAGGTGCTCAAGGATAATTTTGATCTAGACATAAAATATTATGCCCTTGTCGATTTTCAAGCCTTTGCGACAGCCATTGATACGCTTTTCCCTGATGGTGTGACTATTGATGCTCAGTTTTCAACCCTAAACGGGGTTCCTGTGACAGAAGCGACTGTAGGCGATGACTTGCATGCAACGGAAACTGAGTCACCGACTCAAACCATTCGAGTTGGAAAACAACAGATGAATGGTTCGACTCTTCTGAACTATGCACGTTTCCGTGATGACGATGAAGGGGACTATGGACGTACTCGTAGACAGCAACAAGTCATGACTGCTGTTTTACAGCAAATTAAAGATCCTACAAAACTTTTCACAGGTTCAGAAGCACTTGGTAAAGTATTCGCTATGACATCTACAAACCTTCCTTATACCTTCTTATTGACCAACGGATTATCCGTCCTTGAAGGAGGTCAGAACGGTATTGAGAGACTTACAGTTCCAGAACTTGGAGACTGGGTAGATGACTATGATGTCTATGGAGGCCAAGCCCTTCGAGTGGATCAAAAAGCTTACCAGAATAAGCTAGCCCAAATGGGATTTAGGTAAACTGTAAAATGAATCAGAGCTTAAGATACCTATGAAAATAGGTATCTTGGGCTTTGATTTTTCACATGGTCAGATGGATTTATAAACTATTTTTATGGTATAATAGAATGATGTATTCTATAGAAGAGGAAGAGAATAAGATGAGTGATTTAAAGGCAATTCAAGCTCGTAGTCTAGAGATGGCTGAATATTTTGTCGCCTTTTGTAAAGAACACGATTTACTCTGTTATTTGTGTGGTGGAGGAGCTATTGGAACTTTACGAAATAAAGGTTTTATCCCTTGGGATGATGATTTAGACTTCTTTATGCCCCGCAAGGATTATGAAAAATTAGCAGAGCTATGGCCTCGTTATGCGGATGAGCGTTACTTCCTATCAAAAAGTGATAGAGACTTTGTTGATCGCAACCTCTTTATCACTATTCGAGACAAGTCAACAACTTGCATAAAGCCGTACCAGCAGGATTTGGACCTCCCACACGGCTTGGCTCTGGATGTTCTTCCCTTGGACTATTTTTCCAAACATCAGCTTTTTGCTCTAATAAAAAAGAGAATAAGTTGGAAATTTTCATTAAACTATAAGCACGTATATGAGGAGGTACTAAGATGAGTAGAAATTTTTTTGAAAAATTAAGATTAATTTCTATAAGAGATATTATTTCGCTTATATTTATTTTTCCTATAGCCTATGTTATTTCTCTTTTCTTTAGACGCAAGAATAAGAATCTAATACTAATATGTGAAAGTGAAAAAGAAGCTAGAGATAATGGCTATTGGTTGTTTAAATATATTAGAGAAAATCACCCAGAGGAAAATGTAATATATGTTATTGATTTGAAATCTCCTGATGCTCAAAAAGTCAAAGAGTTAGGAGAATGTATACAGTATTGGTCTTTGAGACACTGGATTTATTATCTAAGTGCAGGAGTAAATGTAAGTACACAAAAAGCGGGAAACCCTAATGCAGCTGTTTTTAATCTTATGGAAGTATATTTAGGATTAAACACCAATAAAGTATTTTTACAACATGGAATAACAGTTTCAGATGCTAAATGGCTATATTATGAAAATACAAAGATGCGTGGCTTTATATGTGGAGCAGAACAAGAGTACAAGGAAATAGAGGAAAAGTTTGGTTATCCTAGTGGGTATGTAAAATATTTAGGTTTTCCTAGATTTGACAACCTCCATAATAACATTGTAAAAAATAATCAAATTCTTGTAATGCCTACATGGAGAGAATGGTTAAACCTAAATACTAAAGCTAGAACTAGCTTTAATGAAGGCAGTATTTTTACAGAAAGTGAATATTTTAAAAAATGGAATGAGTTTTTATTAAGTAAGGACCTAAAAACTTTTTTAGAAGAAAATGACTTAACGTTAATTTTTTATCCGCATAGAAATATGCAAAATAATTTACAAGAATTTCAAACTTCTTCGGATAATATAATATTGGCAGATTGGAAAAAATATGATATACAAGAATTATTAAAAGAGTCAGCTTTTTTAATTACAGATTACTCAAGTGTATTTATGGATTTTGCTTATATGAGAAAGCCAGTTTTGTTTTATCAATTTGATTATAAAAAATTTAGGGAGGGTCAGTACGAAGAAGGATACTATGATTATAAAGATGGCTTCGGAAAATCAATAGATACCCTAGATGAATTAATATCAGATATTCAAAAACAATTTAATAATAAGTGGATCCTGGAAGATAGATACAAAGAAAAAATTGAAAAGTTTTTTAGAATATACGATGACAGAAATTCTAGAAGAGTATATAGATTTATAAAAGAGATAATAGGAAAAAAAGAATGAAATTAACAATAGGCATACCAGTATACAACGGAGAAAAATATATATCCCGTTGTATAGATTCTATACTCAAAGAGTATGAGAAAGCAAAAGAAAACATAGAGTTAGAATTGCTAATAGTAAACGATGGTTCAAAAGACAATAGTAAAACAATATTAAAAGAGTATAGTGAAAAAATATCCCAGATAAAAGTAATAACACAAACCAATTCAGGTTTAGCTCATGTAAGAAGAGTAATTCTAGAAGAAGCTAGTGGAGATTATCTATGGTTTGTTGATGTAGATGATGAGATAGAAGAAGGGGCAATAGAATTTATAGCTAATCAAAAACTAGAAGAAGTAAATATATTTGATTATCGAGTAGGATATGAGAATAGTAAACTAGAGACTATAAGTATGGGAATACAAGAAAATACGATACTTATTCCTAATACAGAAAAGAAACTTTTCACTCTTCCAAATGCTGTTTGGCATTATATATATGATTTAGAATTTTTAAGAAAAACTAAAGTAACCTTTAAAAGTGGCTATTTATATGAAGATTTTGAGTTTATGGCAAGACTATGGCCCAATGTAAGTAAAGCAAAATACTTTAATTTTAGCATATACAAATATTATTTAACAGAAGGTTCTATTATGCGTGGTGGCACTGCTATAAATAAAATAAGAGACATAGAAGTTATGTTGAGTAGTGTTGAAGAATACTATGCAGAAAATTATCCAGGAGAATTTAAAGAAGAGTTAGAATATTTTAACTGGTACCATATTTTATACGGAGGATATGCAAATATCTTAAGAATAGATGAAACATCTCCTCTATTAGATGAATATCTAAAAAAAGTTAAAATTAAATATCCAAATTGGATAAAAAATAAATATTTAAAGAGTCAACCTTTAAAGAGAAAAATACTAATGTATTTGATAAAATATAATCAAAGAAAAATAGTGAAAAAACTTTTGAAATAGGTGAGATATGGGTAAAAAGAAAGTCTTGTTTATAACCTGGTCTTTTAGTATGGGGGGCGGAGCTGAAAAAATTTTGGAAAATATTTCCAAAGGATTAAGCGACGAATACGATATTGATATTTTAGAGATAAATCATCATGGTGCTGTAGGGAGTGATGATGAAAATATTAATGTATTAGAACCTGTATTTAAAAATTTAGAAAATGCTAGTCTTTTTAAAAACATTAAATGGAAGTTGTTCTTGTTCTTTCCAAAATTTTTTAGAAATAGAATAACTCTAAAAAAATACGATTATGAGATTGCTTTTAATTATCTTTATCCAGTTTATTTACTTAATGATGATGTGAAAACAATATCGTGGAATCATGGAACAATTTATAATTTGCAAAATCATAAAATATCTAGAATTAGACAAGGTAAAAAACTAAGATCAGTTAACAAAATAATAGCTATTTCAGAAAAAACAGAAGAATCCATCAAAGAAATTTATCCTGAGTATAAGAAAAAAATAGAACTAGTATATAATGGATATGATTTTAATGATATCAATGCTAAATCTCTTGAAAATGCGGAAATTAAATTTGAAGAGGATAGTCTTATCTATATAGGACGAATCGAAGAATCAAAAGGCATAAAGAGACTGTTAGAAGTTTTTAAGAATGTGGTTGAAAGGATTCCCAATAAAAAATTATATCTATTAGGCAAAGGCGATTTAGAGGAATACGTTAATAAATTTATACTTGATAATCAATTAGAGAACAATGTTTTTATGTTGGGCTATGTTAAAAACCCGTATCCATACATAAAAAAATCTTCTTATGTCATTTTATTATCAGAAGCAGAGGGCTTTCCTACTGTTTTAGTCGAAAGTTTAGCTTTGGGAAAGGGATTCATTAGTACACCTGTAGGGGGAACAAATGAACTATATAATTCTCAAAAATGTGGCTTTGTTTCAGACAACAATGAAGAAATCACCAATTATATTGTAGAAGAACTTAGTAAAAATAAGGAAAATAGAATAATTAAGTCGGAAGTGTGTAGAGAACACGTAGATAAATTTTCCTTAGATAAACAAGTTGCTAGTATAAAAAAAATCATTAAAGAATTATAGGATGATAAAAATATGGATAAAATCATAGTTCCTATGAGTTATATGGGAAGTGGATCTTCTGCTGTGACAGATTTATTAAAAGAATATGAAGGAATAAACACAAAAAATTCAGACTTTGAGTATGTATTCTTATATGCACCCGATGGATTATTTGATTTAGAATATAAATTACTATATAATAATAATGCTATAAGAAGCGATGAAGCCATAAAGAATTTTAGAAAACTCATGGAAAAGTTGTATCATTATGATGGTTGGGGAATAGCTGATTATAAAGATAAAATATCGCATAACTTCATGAATGTGGTAGAATCTTATTTGGATTCTATAATAACTAGTAAATATCAGGGGATTTGGTATTATCATCAAAAACCTTCAAAAATTGCCTGGCTTATGAGAGTTATAAAGAGAATTATCTTTAAAAAGACAACAAAGCCAAAACAAGTGCAATTAGAAATGAGTATGGTAGCGTCGGATGATTTCTATGAAAAAAGTAGAAAATTTATTTTGAATGTAATAAAAGAAATTTCGGATAAAGAAGAGTATATAGTCCTAGATCAGCTTTTATTGCCCCATAATCTTAATATAATTGATAATTATAAAATTGAAGAGTTATTTCCAATAATAATTTCTAGAGATCCTCGGGATGTATTTATAATGAATAAATACTTTTGGAAGCCAAGAAATCAAGAGGTGCCATATCCAACCGATGTTAAGGAATTTTGTAATTATTACAAAATGATGAGAGAAAATGAGAAAAAAACAAATACTTTAGCATTACGATTAAATTTTGAGGATTTGGTTTTGAATTATGAGGAAACAAAACAAGATATAGAAAATTTCATCGGTATAGATTCTGTCCATCATAAAGCAAAGTTTGAGTATTTCAACCCAGCTATTTCTGTGAATAATTTACAAGTTTACAATAGAGATGATAAATACAGGGAGGAAGTAGAAATGATAGAGTTAGAATTATCAGAGTACCTATATAATTTTAAGAAACGTATTGTTTCTACTGGGGATGTTTTTTAATTACTGTGTAGAGGAATGAGGTGAGTATTTGATATTAGATTGGAAAAGAGTGTATTATCTAATTACGCTATTTAGCTATGTTATAACTATTTTTTTGGGTATTGCATATATATATAACAATTCGATTATTACGTTATTGATAACTTTAGTTATGCTTATTATAAGTAGTATCCTATACTGTTTTAACAATATAAAGTATTATATAATCCACCTTATTTTTTACATTACAATTTTTCTATTTTTAGTGTCTAGACCAACCATAGATTATTTCAAGCAGGGGTTGATAAATACTTATCAGGAAGATGTCTATAGATTTTCATTTTTGGCTGTTATTGTTTCTATTATTGGATTAACAATAGGAGGTTTATTAATTTCTAAAAAAGAAAACAATAAAAAAGAGGGCTATAAAACTCAAAAATCTATATTATTTATAAATAGTATAAGAAAAGTATCTCTAGCAGTATTTCTAGTTTCATATCCGTTCTATTTAATTAGGTTAATCGAACGGCTAATGTATAGAGTAAATGTATCATATTATGAGTATTATGCAGATTTCAAAAGCGAGCTACCTTATTTTACCTATACATTATCAACGTTTGTAGTTTATGCCATGTGTATCTATTTAGCTACTAAGCCCAACAAACGTCATTCAACAATAGTGTTAGGTATGTTTGTCGTTGGAAATGTGATTAATCTTTTAATAGGAACTAGAAATCCATTTGTATTAAGTTTGATATTTTCTTTTATTTATTATTTTATGAGAAATCAAACAGAAAAAGGGATATGGATAGGTGTAAAAGAAAAAGCTATGTTCTATATAGGTGCTCCTATCATGATGCTTGTTATGGGATTTTTGAATTATGCCCGTGATGGAGCAGGGATTGGGAATATGAGTATTTCTGAACTTTTTTTAGATTTTATCTATAAACAAGGAACTAGCTTTGGTGTTTTAGCAAGGGGATACTTATATGGAAGTAATTTACCAATAAAAGAGTTTAGAAATTATACATTTAGTCCTATAATTGAGTATATCACTAGAGGGAATTTAGGTATTTTATTTGGTGGAACTCCCTTTACTAGTGCTAATAATAGTCTAGAATTAGCTCTTGAAAGTGACAGATACGCTCACAATATTTCGTATATTGTTTTGAAACAGGATTATTTGGCAGGTCATGGCATAGGTGGAAGCTATATAATGGAAATGTATACTGATTATGGAATGCTTGGACTATTTCTGTTGAGTATTCTAATGGGAATAGGTTTCATATTTATGATAAAATCAGCTTATAAATCTGGAGTACTATTATTCGGTATTACGTTATTAATTTTAAATAATCTATTCTTTATGCCGAGAGGAGGCTTTACAGAGAGCTTCTTTAATTTAGTTACATTGCAATATTGGGGAATTATTTTTGTTATCTTTTTTGTAGCAACCCTAATAGAAAGAAAATTAAAATACACAGTTGATAATAAAGGAGATGTATAATGTTTGATAATTATTCGATTGCAGATTTATTTGCAAATATTTATAAGAGAAGAGTATTAAATCTGGTTTCACTAATAGTTTTATTTCTTTGTTTAGCTATTCCATACTCATATAAAGTACTTACAACAAAGTCTGTTGTAAAGGATGCTAGTAATTATTCTAGTTATCTTTCGTATAAAATCATAGCGCCAGAAGATGAAACTAAAACTCCTAATAGTAACACAATTGGAGGATATAGTGATTTCTATGGACGTTTGATTCAAGCCAATTTAAATGGAGCTTATTTGTTCAATGACCAATCAGAATCAGATATGAAAAAAATTGCGTCAGAATTACTGACATCTGAGGTTACACTTAAAAACTCAAATTTTGATTTTTGGAACAAAAAGATAGAAGTAAATTCCTTATTAAATAATGCGGGAATTACAGTAAAAATATTAACACCAAGTAAATTGGCGAATGATATTATTGAACAGAAATTGGATTATTTGATTGATAAATATAAACAGACATACTCTGGGGTCACAATTGAAAAATTGGAGACAGTTTATTCAAAAGAACTTGAAAAAAATGACATAGAATCTGGAGTAAATAAAGTTACTTTATTCATTCGTGTGATTATACTCGGAATTGGAGCTCTGTTTTTAGTAATATTTGTTAACGTAGCAGCGTATATTTTTAATCCAACTATTAATAGAGCTGGAGATTATGAAAAATATGGTGTAGATTTTGTAGTGAAATTAGATAATGTAGCTAATTTTAAAGATGTTATACAATATAAGAATGGAAATAAGAACTTATTAGTGATAGCAACGAATAAAAATGTTTTTGATAAATTTTCTAAGCAATATGCTAAAGCCTTACCAGAAAATATTGTCATTGGAAATTTAAATAACATTAAGTCTGTACTAGATTCTGACAACATTTTATTTGTAGAAGAGTATGGTATAACTAGATATAAAAACTTTGAAGAAAATCTTCAAGTTGTTAAAAATTTAAATAAGAATCTACTAGGTGTAGCTACGTATAGCTTGTAGATTATGTCAATTTTGAAGGACAGTATGACATTATATTAGAGTATAGACTCTTTTGCCACTGTAATGAGTCGAAGAAAAGTTACCAACTGGATAGGAAAATCCTTGCCTTCTACAGTTGAACATACAACAAGTTTTCTAGACATATGTATCTTCCTTCTACTTTAGTGTAAAAGACTTTATAAATTCTGTCTCGTCTAGTATAACCTATTCAATTTTAAGATTTTATCCTAAAAAGCTAGAATATGATATAATACGGGAGAGCATTTTACAGTTAAGAAAGGAAGTGTAATGAAAAATATAAAAGTCAATGCTTTGGCTAGCTTGCTAGTTAATATTCTTAATATCGTCTTTCCGCTGATAACTAATCCTTATTTGACGCGGATTCTAAGTAAATCTAACTACGGATATTTTAATACTGCTAATACATGGGCCAGCTTTGTTATTCCACTCGCTGCCTTTGGAATATACAATTATGGGATTCGAGCTATCAGTAAGGTTAAGGATGATAAGAATAAGATCAATTATGTCTTTTCTAAGTTATTCTATATCTCTGTTTTTACTTCTATCTTTACTACTGGCATCTACTTCACCTTCATCTTCTTGGATACTAGTATTGAGAATCTTAAAGTTCTCTACTATATCTTAGGTACACAAGCGCTATTTCAATTTCTCAATATTGAGTGGATGAATGAAGCCTATGAAAATTATTCCTTCATACTTTACAAGACGTTGATTATTAGAATTACTATGCTAGTTACTATCTTCACCTTTGTAAAAACAGCGGATGATATTGTTCCATATGCAATTGTCATGAGTGCAACAACTGTACTGAATTATTTACTTAGTTTTCTTTGGATCAAGAGAGAAGTTTCCTTTGTCAAGATTGGCTTCCTTGAGTTGGTAAAAGCATCTAAACCACTCTTGACCATGCTGCTATTGGCAAATTCCAGCATGCTCTATACTTTGCTTGATAGGTTGTTCATCACCAAGGGACCTGATGAAAACTACGTTTCTTATTATACCATCGCTTCAAACATTGTTATGCTGATTGCCGGTGTTCTGGGTGGAGCTATTAACGTCAGTGTCCCGCGTCTGGGATATTATCTTGGAAAAAAAGATTACAATTCTTATAAGAGCCTTGTAAATCAAGCAGCATCATTATTTTATTTCCTTACAATTCCAACTAGTATTGGAATCATGATTTTAGGTAAGTATGCAACGGTTATCTATTCATCTGAGAAGTATCTTGAAGCTGGTATCGTTACTAGCCTATTCGCTTTTAGGAGCATTATATGGGCAATCGAGTTGATTCTTGGTAGACAAATTATATTCATTAATGACCACGAAAATCGATTAACTGCTTTTTACTTTATTGGTGGTGGGATCAATATTTTATTTAACTGTCTCTTATATTTCAATAATATTTTCTTACCAGAATATTATATCAGTACTACTATTATTGCAGAAATTATCGTAGTACTACTAGAAATTTATTTTATCAAGAAACATAAATTGCATGATTTGAAAGAAATTTTCTTGACTCTAATACGTTACATTATTGTCTCACTTGGATTTATTCCTATTTATTTAGTTTTTAAAACGCTTTTCCGAGTTGACTCCTTTACGGTGAATCTTAATATGATATTCATGGTTCTATCGACAATTGTCTCTTGTGGTGTTTATTATTTCGTTATTCTCTTTATAACAAATGATAAAACATTACACTATGCACTTAATCTTGCACTGGCTAAAATTAAAAGATCAACTCACCTATCATGATTGTTATTAACTCAATTCATTCAATACTCTTTTCAACCATTCATCAAGTCTATCAAGGCTTTAAGAATTAAATAAGACAGTAGCTATCCAGAGGCTACTGTCTTATTTTTAACACTTATTAATCTAAAAAAGGTATACTAGAGTAGATTGAATCTAGAACAGTACGCTATGACTGCTAAAAATATTTCTAGAAATAAGTTTGACTTTCCTAATCTATTTGTTCATATCTTATTTGAATCTACTATAAAATAACACCTCATCTGGTATTTATTGAAACAAGGTGTTGAAATAATGCAGCATTAATAGTTTTATCTATTTTGGGTCGAAGTGTAATCGTAAAGTTTGTTATGCGTGATGAGATAATACATTGAACGAATGAAATGATGTGTAGAGGTAATTGAATGTGTCTGGTTGAAGTTATTGCTGATTATCTTTTTCTTTTCTCATAGAAGTTAGCGATATAGCAGAGTTTGGTATGCCTAGCTGAAGCAATGTTGTGAATGTACTTGAACATAATTTTCCTGTCATAGTGATTATCTCGTTTTTCAAAAGTAGTGGGATGATGAAAATGAAATAAATTTTCTAGATGTCGATGGCACTCGTTATTATCTCAATGCAAGTGGTGCTATGGAGACTGGTTGGAAACAACTGAATGGCAACTGGTATTATTTCCAAGTAAATGGTTCACTTCTAAGAAATGGGACAACACCTGATGGCTACAAGGTCAATCAAGATGGCATTTGGAGCTTGAATCCTGATAAAGTAGAAGTTCAGGGAAGTCAAGAAGAACCTAAGAAGGATTCTGATAAGCCAGTTGAGAAAGAGAAGCATTCAGCAGAAGACAATAAAAAAGATGAAGCTGCTGAAACAAAACAGACTTTGAAGGCAGATAAAGAATAATCTTAGTTGCTTTGCTAGAAAGTTGATTAGGTGCTGTGTTCAGACCTGTCAGATACTTTTTTTTTAAAATAGTATTTATATACATCTCAGAGAATCAATCAATGTTTTTTGGACAAGAAACTTGATC
This sequence comes from Streptococcus sp. 27098_8_91, assembly GCF_041432385.1. NCBI lineage: Bacteria > Bacillati > Bacillota > Bacilli > Lactobacillales > Streptococcaceae > Streptococcus > Streptococcus sp. 27098_8_91. The sequence goes on along the minus strand of NZ_JAPVZN010000001.1, from coordinate 137,692 downwards.
AGCTCTGAGATGTTTTTCGATTTCTCACACACTAAATGATTGAGAATAGCTCTCTCGTCTTCAAATAGAAATATTTTGATAAGAAATTTTAAAACCGACTGATTAGATAAATAAGAAAAATTATGGTATAATAAAACGATACGAAAAAGGAGTATATATGGACATTTCAGAAATTCGTCAAAAAATTGACGCCAATCGTGAAAAATTAGCTTCTTTTAGGGGGTCTCTTTGACCTCGAAGGGTTAGAAGAAGAAATTGCCATTTTGGAAAACAAAATGACAGAACCTGATTTTTGGAACGATAATATTGCGGCCCAAAAAACATCGCAAGAATTAAATGAACTAAAAAATACCTACAATACCCTCCATACCATGGAAGAGTTGCAGGATGAGGCTGAAATCTTACTAGACTTTTTAGCAGAGGATGAGTCTGTCAAGGATGAGTTGGTTGAGAAGCTAGTTGAACTAGATCAGATGATGACTAGCTACGAGATGACTCTGCTCTTGTCAGAGCCTTATGATCATAATAATGCTATTTTAGAGATTCACCCAGGATCTGGTGGAACAGAAGCCCAAGACTGGGGCGATATGCTCCTTCGTATGTACACTCGTTATGGTAACGCTAAAGGCTTTAAGGTTGAAGTCTTGGACTATCAAGCGGGTGATGAAGCAGGAATTAAGTCGGTGACTTTGTCTTTTGAAGGACCAAATGCTTATGGACTTCTCAAATCAGAAATGGGAGTTCACCGTTTGGTACGTATCTCACCATTTGACTCAGCTAAGCGTCGTCACACCTCCTTTACTTCTGTAGAAGTTATGCCAGAGTTGGATGATACTATTGAAGTTGACATCCGAGAAGATGATATCAAGATGGATACTTTCCGCTCGGGTGGAGCAGGTGGACAAAACGTCAACAAGGTTTCAACAGGTGTCCGTTTGACCCACATTCCGACAGGGATTGTCGTTGCATCAACCGTTGACCGTACTCAGTATGGAAACCGTGATCGTGCGATGAAGATGCTTCAGGCAAAACTTTATCAGATGGAGCAGGAAAAGAAAGCTGCTGAGGTAGATGCCCTTAAGGGGGATAAGAAAGAAATCACATGGGGAAGCCAAATCCGCTCCTATGTCTTTACCCCTTATACCATGGTGAAGGATCACCGTACCAGTTTTGAAGTTGCGCAGGTAGATAAGGTTATGGATGGGGACTTAGATGGTTTCATCGATGCCTATCTAAAATGGCGTATTAGTTAAAAGAAAGGAAGTCACATGTCGATCATTGAAATGAGAGATGTTGTCAAAAAGTATGACAACGGGACAACAGCCCTACGTGGCGTCTCTGTGAAAATTGAACCAGGAGAATTTGCCTATATCGTAGGTCCTTCGGGTGCAGGTAAGTCAACTTTTATCCGTGCCTTGTACCGTGAAGTTAAAGTTGAAAAAGGAAGTTTGCAGGTTGCAGGTTTTAATCTTGTTAAGATTAAAAAGAAAGATATTCCTCTTCTTCGTCGAAGTGTTGGAGTTGTCTTTCAGGATTACAAACTCTTGCCAAAGAAAACCGTTTATGAGAACATTGCTTACGCAATGGAGGTTGTCGGTGAAAGCCGTCGCAATATCAAAAAACGTGTTATGGAAGTTTTGGATCTTGTCGGCTTGAAGCATAAGGTTCGTTCATTCCCTAATGAATTGTCAGGTGGTGAGCAACAACGTATCGCCATTGCGCGTGCTATCGTAAACAATCCTAAGGTTTTGATTGCCGACGAACCAACAGGTAACTTGGACCCAGATAACTCATGGGAAATCATGAACCTCTTGGAGCGCATCAATCTCCAAGGTACGACTGTTTTGATGGCTACCCACAACAGCCAAATCGTAAATACCTTGCGCCACCGTGTCATTGCCATCGAGAATGGTCGTGTGGTTCGTGACGAAGCGAAAGGAGAGTACGGATACGATGATTAGTAGATTTTTCCGCCACTTGTTCGAAGCTTTAAAGAGTTTAAAGCGTAATGGGTGGATGACCATTGCTGCTGTCAGTTCAGTAATGATTACCTTGACCTTGGTTGCTATTTTTGCCTCAGTTATCTTTAATACTGCAAAATTGGCAACGGATATCGAAAACAACGTCCGAGTCATGGTTTATGTTCGTAAGGATATTGAAGACAATAGTGAAACCATCGTCAAAGAAGGCCAGACAGTTACAAACAATGATTACCACAAGGTTTATGATGCTCTCAAGGCTATGCCAGCTGTTAAAAGTGTAACCTTCTCAAGTAAAGAAGAGCAGTACCAAAAGCTGACTGAAACCATGGGTGACGATTGGAAGGTTTTTGAAGGAGATGCCAATCCACTTCATGATGCCTACATTGTCGATACCAATTCACCAAGTGATGTGAAACCAGTCGCTGAAGAAGCTAAGAAAATCGAAGGAGTTTCTGAGGTTCAAGACGGTGGTGCCAATACGGAGCGTCTCTTCAAGTTGGCTTCCTTCATCCGTGTTTGGGGATTGGTCATTGCAGGACTCTTGATTTTCATCGCAGTCTTCTTGATTTCAAATACCATTCGTATCACTATCATTTCACGTAGTCGTGAAATTCAAATCATGCGTTTGGTTGGTGCTAAAAATAGCTACATTCGTGGTCCATTCTTGCTAGAAGGTGCCTTCATTGGGCTATTAGGAGCAACTATTCCATCAATCATGGTTTACTTTATCTATAACCGAGTCTACCAATCAGTTAACCCATCTTTGGTTGGACAAAATCTATCTCTGATTACCCCAGATGCTTTTATTCCATTGATGATTGGTCTTTTGTTCCTCATCGGAATCTGTATCGGTTCACTTGGTTCAGGAATCTCAATGCGTCGATTCTTGAAAATCTAAGTAAGATAGTTTACTAAAATCTATAAAAGTAGGATACCATCGAGGCTTGACCGAGTCAGATGGTCCTACTTTTTATGTTGAACTTATAAACCATACTCTTCAAAAATCTCTTCAAACCACGTCAGCTTCCATCTCCAACCTCAAAATAGTATTTTGAGCTGACTTCGTCAGTTCTATCCACAACCTCAAAACAGTGTTTTGAGCAACCTGCGGCTCGCTTCCTAGTTTGCTCTTTGATTTTCATTGAGTATCAGTTGCTTGCCAATTTTTGGGAAACAGTGTATGATAGGAAAGGACCTTTTTGCTAAAAGAGTTATAGGGACTAGATGAAAGAAATCTTTTATTTCTACAGTAATATCTAGCTCTTTTGACTTAACATAAATAATGAATGAGGATAAAATGAAACAATTTTTGGAAAAAGTGAGTATACTTTCCCTGTCGTTAGTATTGATCACATCATTTTCTATATCAAGTGCCCTACCAGCCATGTTTGATTATTATCAGGGCTATTCGACTGGTCAGGTTGAACTTCTAGTCAGTCTTCCATCCTTTGGGATTATGGCCATGCTCCTCTTAAATGGTGTTCTTGAGCGTATTTTCCCTGAACGCCTCCAGTTGACCCTGGGACTTTTGATCTTGTCAATCAGCGGAACAGCTCCCTTCTGGTATCAGGGGTACTACTTTGTCTTTGCTACTCGTCTTCTTTTTGGGATTGGTGTGGGGATGCTAAACGCCAAGGCTATCTCTATCATCAGTGAACGGTACCATGGCAAGACTCGTATCCAGATGCTTGGTTTTCGTGGTTCAGCTGAGGTAGTGGGAGCCTCTATCTTGACCTTGACAGTCGGTCAGCTTTTGGCCTTTGGCTGGACCGCAACCTTCCTAGCTTACGCTGCAGCTTTAGTGGTTCTTGTACTCTTCCTTCTCTTTGTCCCTTATGGAAAAGCAGAAGCTCATGAGTCCAAGCAAAAGACAGAAGAAGTAGCGAAACTAACTCGCTCCATGCTACAGCTGATTTTCTTCCTAGCTGTCGGAGCTGCAGTCATTGTATGTACCAATACAGCCATTACCTTCCGTATTCCTAGTCTCATGATTGAGGCAGGTTTTGGAGATGCTCAGTTGTCTAGTCTGGTACTCAGTGCCATGCAGTTGATTGGGATTCTGGCGGGAATTAGCTTTTCTTTCCTCATCTCTGCCTTTAAGGAAAAATTGTTATTGGTTGCGGGTGTAACCTTTGGTATTGGGCAAATCATCATCGCTCTTTCACCTTCTCTTTGGGTAGTCGTTGCAGGTTCTGTTTTAGGAGGATTTGCCTACAGCATTGCCCTTACGACAGTCTTTCAATTAATTTCTGAGAGAATCCCAGCAAAACTCCTTAACAAAGCAACTTCCTATGCTGTTTTGGGATGTAGTTTTGGTGCCTCCTTAACACCTTTTGTTCTTTCAGGAATTGGCTTAGTAACAACGAATGGTCGAATGACATTTATTATTCTAGGAGCATGGATGATTGCGACATCAGTCCTTGTTTCTCTCTTATTGAAAAAAGAAGCTTAACAAAAAGAGGTTGAGAAAAAATCTTTACAATCAGAAAAACGCATACTATCAGGTGTTGAAAAGCCTTGATACTATGCGTTTTATTGTTTTCATTTTCTGATAAATACTCTTCGAAAATCAAATTCAAACTGCGTCAACGTCGCCTTGCCGTACTCAAGTACAGTCTGCGGCTAGTTTGTTCTTTGATTTTCATTGAGTATAAAATTGAGTTTTTGATCAACTTTTTTTAGTGATCAGGCGAACATTTGCCAAAAGTAATCAATGATGTAGGTCAAGCCGTATGTGTAAACGACCAGGGTAAAGGGCTTGGTCAGAACGATGATAGTCATGTAACGCTTGAAGCTCATCTTGGTCAAAGCAGCCAACATACAGAGAAAGTCCGCTGGACTAACTGGCCAAATCATCATAAAGATAAAGAAGCGATCAAAGCGATTACCCTTGTCTAACCAACCGATGTACTTATCATAGGTACGCTTGCTGACGACAGACTGAACAAAGGGTGCTCCGTAGAGGCGAACCAGGTAAAAGATAATGGCGCAACCAATAACGATTCCAATATAGTTGTAAATCGTCCCCACGATATGCCCGTAGATAAAGACACCGGCAACGGATGTCAGAGCACCAGGAATGATAGGAACAACCGTCTGCAAAATCTGTAAAAAGATAAAGAGTGGTGGCCCCCAGATACCGGCCTGTTGGATAAAGGCAGATAGGGTTTCCTTAGAATGCAAGACTCCAGCCTGATAGGCCCAGATACAGAAAATCAAAGTACCAACTCCACCGATGATGGAAGAAATATTGATTGCTTGCTGTAGAAGGGGAGAAACAGCTTTCATTTCTTTATCGTGTGACATGTAAACTCCTCTTGTGTAGTATGATTCTACTATACCATATTTTAAGGAGAAAGACTATATGGGATTTGGGAGGGAAGTAGTCATAAGTCATTAAAAATAGAACTTTAAACAAGGAAATTCTAGTAGATTTAGTTAGGCATCTAGAGAAGCTATATTTGGAAATAAATCGGTGACAGAATGGAGTGTATTTAAAGACAATACTATAAGATAAACTCGAGTATATCAGACAAAAAAAACGTTCGTATAATCATATGAAATTGAGATTAAAAATATGAACGGAAAATCCCTAATATAGTTGGATAGCAAAAAGAAAAATGAACATAGAAACATAAATTAACATTTTTGAGAATAAAATAATGAAATTCTACTTGACGTTGTAATTAAATGTGGTAGAATAGAACTGTCCATAGGTATAGCCGTATGGGAAGTTGAATTTAACTGTCACAATGACAGACACTTGCTCAATAACTATAAATTATGATATAATTAATATAGTTAAACAGATTATAGCAATCTGCCTCTGTCGGCAGTTTGGATCCGAACTTCGACAACGTACTAGTCTACGTTCGACTCGTAGTCAAAGATACCAATATCACCAGCATCATCAGCATAATAATGAGGATATACTAATGAATTTCTTACTAGAAATCGTTCTAATGTTTGTGACTAATTTGGCATTCGGTAAGAGAAAATAACTGATATAAGTGTGCAATGTTAGCTATTATTATAGGAATACCGACCTATTGCTGATATTGCTCCTTTTGTTTTATGGAAAATATAGATTTCAAAATATATAAGTGTAAGAAATATCGTCATATTGATAAACGAATTAAAATTGATAAAGTAATAGATTATATTAAAAATCCAGAGAAGATTGCTCGCCATAGTTTTCTTCCTTTTTTACGTAATGAACTAAAAACTTCTAAGTATGTAGATTACGAGTTTAGTGATATCGAGAGAAGACCTGTTAAATTCAAGATTCGACCACTAATGTATGCGGGTCATTTGGATAGTTTAATCTATAAGTATTATTCTGATTTATTAAATATTTATTATAATGACTGGATGGAATATAGTGGCTTGAACTGCTTTTCTGTAGCATATCGTACGAACAAACAACATCAAAGTAGTATAAATTTTGCTGCAGAGGCTATCGCCTTTATAGAGAGGCAAGATAATGCCTTGGTTATTATTGGTGATTTTGAAAATTTTTTTGATACATTAGATCACATATTATTAAAGGATAGATTGCAGAGAATATTAAAAGTTCAACAATTACCCAGTGATTGGTATAACATATATAAATCAATAACTAAATTTGCGTTTATTGAAAAGAATATTTTAGATTCTTCTAATGATTATTTGGTAATGAAAAATGAAACTAGTTATTTTAGGAATATAGGTGACTTTAGAAAATTTCATAAAAATAACAAGTGTAAACTCAACAAAAATGTGTATGGTATTCCTCAAGGGAATTCATTAAGTGGAGTACTTGCAAATATTTATTCAATTGACTTTGATAGGAGTTTATCTATGTTATCACATGAGTTTAATGGCTTTTATCAAAGATATTCTGATGATTTTATATTAGTTTTAGATTTTGAAAAACTGTATTCTAAATATGGTAATAATTTTATAGATGATATAACAGATTATCTAAAAAAAATGTCAGATGAGAATAAAATTAATTTACAGACTGAAAAAAATAAAAAATTCTTTATTAGAAATAATGTGATACTAGATGAACATAATAAAGTAACTAGTATGGATTATTTAGGATTTAAATTTGATGGTAGTACAGTTAAAATTAAAGAAAAGAGTATCTATAAATTTTATCGAGAAGCTAGAAAATTGATATACAAATCTAAATATATTCAAAAAAAGAAAGGTTTTAAAAAGCTACCAAATCGACATAAAATTTATTCACTATATACTGATTTTGGGAAATCAAAGAAATATCCTAGTAATTTTATAAAATATGCTCAGAGGTCCCAGGAAATATTTGATAGAATTAGTCCAAATACTTCTAACTTAATGCTATCACAGTTAAAAAATAGAAAGAAAAAAATTGAAAAGGCATTAGGGTATAGGGTTCATTCTAGACTGTAAATTAAGTATTTTTCTAAATGTTCCAAATTTAAACCACTCGTTCTTCCTAGTTCGAGTGGTTTTCTTTGTTCGGTTGATTTTTACTGTCGAAAATATGATAAAATAGAAAGGATAATAGATTTATTAAGGAAAGTAAAAATGGCAAATAAAGAAAGTGCAGAGCGTAAGGAGCTTCACCGCAAAATTTGGGCGATTGCAGACGATGTTCGTGGAGCTGTAGACGGTTGGGATTTCAAGCAATACATATTGGGAATCCTATTCTATCGCTTTATTTCAGAGCATATGGCAGACTATTTTGATCACGCTGAGCATGAAGCTGGAGATTTAGAATTCCGTTATGCCGATTTGAGTGATCAAGAGGCTGAACGAGATTTCAAACCAGGGACAGTTGAGGATAAGGGTTTCTTTATTCTTCCTAGTCAACTATTTGAAAATGTCGTCAAGAACGCTACACAAAATGAAAATTTAAACGAAGATTTAGCCAATATTTTCCAAGATATTGAGAAGTCGGCGATTGGATTCAAATCTGAGGACGATATCAAAGGCTTATTTGATAACTTGGACACACGAAGCAACATTCTTGGTGGAACTGTTCCAGAAAAGAATAAACGTCTTTCTGATATTCTTAATGGTATCAATAGCATTAACTTTGGCAATTTTGAGGAAAATGATATTGATGCCTTTGGGGATGCCTATGAATTCTTGATTTCAAACTATGCGAGTAATGCTGGTAAAAGTGGTGGTGAATTCTTCACTCCTCAGACAGTTTCTAAATTACTGGCTCGTTTAGTAATGGTTGGTAAGGACAAGATTAACAAGGTTTACGACCCAACATGTGGATCGGGTTCGCTCTTGCTTCAGATGAAAAAGCAATACGAAGACCATATTTTGGAAGATGGTTTCTTTGGTCAAGAAATTAATATGACCAACTATAACTTGGCTCGTATGAATATGTTCTTGCACAACATCAACTACAATAACTTTGATATTAAGCGAGGAGACACCCTTTTAAATCCTCAGCATTTAGATGAAAAACCGTTCGATGCTATCGTCTCTAATCCTCCATACTCTGTCAAATGGGTGGGAGATGGAGACCCAACTCTCATAAACGATGACCGGTTTGCTCCAGCAGGAAAACTAGCTCCTAAGTCAAAAGCTGACTTTGCCTTTATCATGCATAGTCTCAACCACTTGTCTAACAGAGGTCGAGCAACCATTGTTTGTTTCCCAGGTATTTTCTATCGTGGTGGTGCTGAGAAGACCATTCGTCAGTATCTAGTAGATAATAACTTTGTCGAAGCGGTTGTTGCTCTGCCTGATAATCTCTTCTTTGGAACCTCTATTGCAACGACAATTTTGGTTCTAGCGAAGAATAAATTAGAAAATAAAACCCTTTTTATCGATGCGAGTAAGGAATTCAAAAAAGAGACTAATAACAATGTCTTGACGGATGACAATATCGACCATATCGTTGAATTATTCACTAATTATCAAAGTGTAGACTATAAAGCAGCTCTTGTTGATAATGAAGTGATTGGTTCAGAGCAGGATTATAACCTTTCCGTCTCTACCTATGTTGAACAAGAAGATACACGTGAGAAGATTGATATTGATAAACTCAATCAAGAAATCGCTGAGACTGTTGCTAAGATTGACTACTTACGTGCAGAGATAGATAAGATTGTAGAGGAACTAGGAGGTAAATGATGAATATCCTAGAAGAAATACAGAACTGCCCCGTTGAATGGAAAGAGTTGGGTGAAGTAGCGCTTTTAAAACGAGGGAAAACAATTACCTCAAAAACTGCGACTGATGGGCCCTATCCAGTTATTTCTGGAGGTCAGAAGCCGGCCTACTTTCATGGTGAATTTAATAGAGAAGGTGAAACGATAACGGTTGCTGGTAGTGGAGCATATGCAGGTTTTGTAATGTATTGGGATGAGCCTATTTTTGTTTCGGATGCTTTTTCAATTGAACCTTTTGAAGATGCTTTAATCCCAAAGTTTTTATATCATTATCTTCTTGAAAAGCAAGAGATTCTTTTTAGTATGAAAAAAGGTTCAGGAGTACCTCACGTATATCCCAAGGACGTTTCAAAAATTCTTATTCCTATCCCTCCTATAAAAATTCAAGAAAAAATCGTGCAAAAACTTGACAAAATGACAGAATATGTTACAGAATTGACCTCAGAATTGACCTCAGAATTGACCTCACGTAAAAAGCAATATTCTTTTTATAGAGATAAACTCTTGTCTTTTGAGGATGAGATTTATCAGGTTGAGTGGAAGACGTTGAACGAATGTCTTAAAAAGGGAAAAGGAACTAAAATTACAGCTAGTCAGATGAAATTACTTCACAAAGATGGTGCGCCAATCCGTATCTTTGCAGGAGGAAAGACTTACGCTGATGTGAACTATGGAGATATTCCCGATAAAGATATTCATACAGAGGAGGCAATTGTTGTAAAATCTCGTGGAATTATTGATTTTGAATACTATACAGAACCATTTAGTTTTAAAAATGAATTTTGGTCGTACAGTTCAGATGATGAAAATACCAACCTGAGATATATTTATCATTATTTAGTTCACAACAAAGGACATTTCCAAAACATTGCTAATAATATGCAAATGCCACAAATTTCTAGTAATGATACTGAAAAATTCAAAATCCCAGTCCCATCCCTTGAAATTCAATCTCGTATTGTTCAAGTTTTAGATAACTTTGATACGGTTTGTAACGACTTAAATATTGGACTACCCAAAGAGATTGAACTTCGTCAAAAACAGTACGAATATTTTCGAGATAAACTCTTGACATTCGTCGCCGAAGGCGAGTACACTGACAGTACAGTACAGTACAGTACAGACAAGACATCATTAGGCTCTTAAATTGGGTATTTGGACCAATTCGAGTAAAGTTGGGACAAGTTATCAATTTACAACGTGGGAAGCGTCTTGTGAGACAACAGTTAGCTACTACAGGAAGTTTTCCAGTTTATCAAAACAGTTTGACGCCCTTGGGATATTATACCGAAGCAAACAGAGTGAAAAATACTAGTTTTGTGATTTGTGCAGGAGCGGCTGGTGAAATAGGATATTGTGATACGGACTTCTGGGCGGCTGATGATGTTTATACACTACAGACATCTGGAGATATTTCTAATAAATTTATCTATTATGTTTTATTAAGTAACCAAGAAAAAATAAAATCACAAGTTCGAAAGGCAAGTATTCCGAGATTATCTAAGGATGCTATTGATAAAATTATTTTTTACTTACCATCCATTACAGAACAAGAAAGAATTGTCTCTATTCTTGACCATTTCAACATCTTAACCAACTCTCTTTCTGAGGGCCTCCCAAAGGAAATCGAACTAAGACAGAAACAGTATGAATACTGGCGAGAACAATTATTAAACTTTACTAGACAAAGTCTTTAATCATTTTGAGAAAGAATCTCAATTAAAACAAAAAAGGAACATACCATGGTTGATTATTCAAAAATACATGAAGTAATTGCAGAAACAAATGAAGGGATTCTCTTGGCTGAGTATCAACCAGAGTATCGTACAGATAGAGAATATCAGTCAGAGGCTGATTTAGAAAATCAGTTGATTTCTGATTTGGTGAATCATCTCAACTATGAACGCTTAAATATTCATACACCTGAAGAGCTCTTAGCAAATGCCAAGGTACAAATTGAAAAACTTAATAAGGTGACTTTTTCGGATGCTGAGTGGGATCGCTTTGTAGTAGAGTATTTAGACTGCCCCAATGAAGGATTAGTTGAAAAAACTCGAAAAATTCAAGAAAATTATATCTATGACTTTGTCTTTGACGATGGACGGATTAAGAATATTTTTATCATTAACAAGAAGAATATTCATAACAATAGCATGCAGGTCATCAACCAGGTGACCCAAGTGGGTAGTCATACCAACCGTTATGATGTTACTATTTTAGTGAATGGTCTACCGTTAGTTCAGATTGAATTGAAGAGACGCGGGGTTAGTCTAAAAGAAGCTTTTGAACAAATTCATAGATATAGCAAGGAAAGCTTCAATAGCGAAAATTCTTTATACAAATACATTCAAATTTTTGTCATTTCTAATGGGACTTATACACGTTATTTTGCAAATACGACAGCTCAAAATAAAAATCATTATGAGTTCACCTGTGAATGGGCAGACCGTAAAAATAAAACCATTCATGACCTCGAGGACTTTACTGTCACCTTTTTGAGCAAACGAGTTCTCTTGGAAGTTTTGATTAAGTATTGTGTGTTTGATACTAATAATACCTTGCTCATCATGCGCCCTTATCAAATAGCAGCTACTGAGAGTATCATACGCAAGATTCATTCGTCTAATGAGATGAAGAACTTTGGCACTATCAATGCCTGTGGCTATATCTGGCATACAACGGGTTCAGGGAAAACTTTGACCAGCTTTAAAACAGCTCGTTTGGCAACGGAGTTGGACTATATTGATAAAGTGATTTTTGTGGTGGATAGAAAAGACCTAGATCACCAAACTATGAATGAATATAAAAAGTTCCAACCGAATTCAGTTAATGGTAGTAACAATACAAAAGAACTTCAATGTAGTATTGAAGAAAATGATGATCGAATTGTTGTCACAACCATTCAAAAGTTAAACAAATTTATAACTGCGAATCCAAACCATGAAATATACAGTAAGAAATGTGTCTTGATTTTTGACGAGTGTCACCGCTCTCAGTTTGGGAAGGCTCAAAAGCGTATTAAAAAATCCTTTAAACAGTATGCTTTATTTGGATTTACAGGGACACCGATTTTCCCAGAAAATAGCTTGACGGGAGAGACTACACAAGAGGTTTTTGGAGAGCAACTTCATAACTACGTTATCACAGATGCTATTCGAGATAAAAAAGTATTGAAGTTCAAGGTTGACTATAACTATATTAAGCCTGAAATTAATAAGTATAGAGAAGCAGAAAAAGCAGTCGGCCGAGAGCTTGATGAGAAGAAACTCAAAAAGATAGAGAAGGAACTTCTTTTGCATCCAGAGCGGATAGCGACAATCACTGAGTACCTGTTGAGAGTTTATAATGACAAGACGCATCGAAGTCAACACTATACTCATAAGCAAAAACAACTGTTTGGATTTAATGCCATGCTGGCTGTACAAAGTATTGAAGCCGCGAAATTATACTATGAAGAACTTCATCGACAACAAGCAGCATTACTAGAAGCTAAGCGTTTGAAGATTGCGACTATCTTTAGCTTTGCACCTAACGAAGAACAGTCAGCTTATGGAGAAATTCAAGATGAAGAGCTAGATCCTAAAGATACAGCCATGCCTCTTTCATCTAAAGAGTTTCTTACTAAAGCAATCTTCGATTATAATCAAATGTTCAAGACCAACTTTTCGACTGATGGGAAAGAGTTTCAAAATTACTATCGTGACCTTTCCAAACGTGTTAAGTCAAAGGAAGTGGATTTGCTGATTGTAGTTGGTATGTTCTTGACTGGATTTGATGCTCCAACCATGAATACTCTCTTTGTTGATAAAAATCTACGTTATCATGGCTTGATTCAGGCATTCTCGAGAACCAATCGTATTTTTAACGAGGTTAAACCTTTTGGGAATATTGTTTGTTTCCGTGATTTAGAGAAGGCTACGCAAGAAGCTATTAAGACTTTTGGAGACACCAATAAGCTTGAAATCATCTTAGAAAAAAGTTTTAGTGAATACATGGATGGTTTCGTAGATCCAGTAACGGGTATCGAGGTCAAAGGCTATACTGTGGTTTGTCAGGAAATTTTGGAAAGATTCCCGAATCCGCAAGAAATTGAGACAGAGCATGATAAAAAAGAATTTGTTAAGTTATTTGGTGAGTTGTTGAAGCTTGATAATGTTCTTCGAAATTATGATGAGTTTCAAGAAATCGATAAGCCTATTTCTGAAGGTTATCTTCAGGATTTAAGAAGTGCCTATGTGGAAATTCGAGATGAGTTCCTAAACCTTAAAAATTATGAAAGAACAAAAGACTTAGGTGTTGACCTTTCAGATGTTGAATTTGAAATCGAACTCTTAAAAACAGATGAGATTAATCTGGACTACATTCTTGCATTGATTGTTGAAAAATCGAAGAATTTTGAGTCCAAAGAAGCAATGAAAGCAGAAGTTAGTCGTGTGATTCGTTCTAGTATCGATATTCGTGCCAAAGAAGAATTGGTTATCGGATTTATCAATGACACTGATTTGCAAAAATTGAAAGACCATGATGGGATTATCAATGCTTTCTACGAATATGGCAAGGAGCGAAAGAAAATCGCGATTCATGACCTAGCTGACTCTGAGAAACTTGTAGCTGATTACCAATTATTCATAGACAAATCAATTCAACGAGGTTATGCTGAAAACAGTGGGACTGATTTGGATTCGATTATTCCACCAACTTCTCGTAGACAGGGAGCGCGTGAACGGAAAAAGCAAGAAGTTTTACGTAAGATTCAGTTGTTAGTAGAGACTTATTCAGGAATTTAGCGAAGTGGACGTTAGACTCATCTAAAAATCGATTCGCTCATTTTTAAGATATAACTTTGTTTCCGTATTTCCTGGGAACTAGTAGAAGTTAAGGAGAAATATGGAAAACAACAACCAACGTGCCCTTTGTCAGCAACTCTGGGCGGAAAATAAATACCTTGTTTTGAGCCATTCCAGCAATATTTACAATGAGATTCGCCAATACTTGAAGAATGAAGAGGTGGAGCTGAGTCTGGTTCAAGAGATGATTGACCGTGCCTGTCAGATTCCAGAAAATAGGGGTCAGGTTTGCAATGCCTTTCAGCATATTTGGGGATATTTCAAGAAGAAAGCAACGGAGATTGAACGCAAGGATTATATGTTTTTACTGCAACGTTATCACTCTGGTCATGCCACCAAAGAAGAATTAATTGCTAAGACGAAAGATTTGCTTGAATGTTACCTAAATGCTTATCTGCAACATTCTACCTTGTTGAAAGGAGACTCCCATGAGACTTTGGCATGAGGCTTTGATTTCACAACTTCCCCGTCCTCAGCTCTTGGGGCAACATCGAGAGTGCTGCGCTCTGCGTGGGAATGGCTGGGGCAGAAAGCATGCGACGGTTGACTACGTCTTCACCCACTCACCCTATCGTCTCTATACCTATCATCGTTTGATCATGGAGGAGATGGCTGGCCGTGGTTACAATGTCAGTCCAGAGTGGCTGGACAAGAACTACCGTGGCAAGACCTGCCCTCCTTATCAAGACTTAGCAGAGGAAAAGCTGAAAAGTCCTATCTATAGTGAGCATGGTCATGCCTACTATAAGGAATGTCTGGCTAATCTCCGTGACAAGGGGATTGACCTATAGTCTTTTCTAATAACAAGCCATAGGCAAGCTCCTAATTGCGAATCTAGGACTGTGAACTTTGTTTGCGTGAAAGACTATTAATCATTGTCTATCAAAGAATTTGAGGCATTTGTCTCAAATCTTTTTTTGTGCTCGAAATATCGATATAGTTTCAAACTATATCAAAGCCTAATTTTTTACAATTATACAGACGCTTCCTTTTCTGTTAAGATAGTTTCAACAACAATTTTTGGAGGACAAAACATGTCAACTACAATTATCGGTTTCCCTCGTTTGGGTGAATTCCGCGAATTAAAATTTACAACTGAAAAATACTTTAGAAAAGAAATCTCAGAAGAAGAACTTTTGGCTGCGGCTAAAGAATTGCGTGCGAAACACTGGAACATCGTCAAAGAAAAAGGCATCACTGAAATCCCATCAAATGACTTTTCTCACTATGACAACTTCCTTGATGCTGCCTTTCTTTTCAACGTAGTTCCTGCATCAGTACAAAACTTGGACTTGTCAGATCTTGAACGCTACTTCGCTTTGGGACGTGGTTACCAAGGAGAAAAAGGGGATGTTCGTGCCCTTCCGATGAAAAAATGGTTCAACACTAACTACCACTACATCGTTCCAAAATTTGAAAAAGACACTCAAGTAAAATTGGCTGGTCACAAGATTTTCGATGAGTTCCAAGAAGCAAAAGAACTTGGTCTCAACACTCGTCCTGTCCTTGTAGGTCCATTCACGTTCCTTCAATTGTCAGACTTTGAAGAAGGTGTGAAAGCAGAAGATTTCGTAGATAGCTTAGTGGCTGCTTACCAAGATGTTTTTGCTAAATTGGCTGAACTTGGTGCAACTCGTATCCAACTCGACGAAGCTGCTCTTGTCAAAGACTTGACAGAAGAAGAAAAAGCTCTCTTCTTGAACCTCTACAACAAGCTTTTGGCTGACAAGAAAGGTCTTGAAGTTTTGCTTCAAACTTACTTCGGAGACGTTCGTGACGTCTATGCTGACCTTGTGAAATTGCCAGTAGATGCGATCGGTCTTGACTTCGTTGAAGGTAAGAAAACTCTTGAACTCGTTAAAGGTGGTTTCCCAGCTGACAAGACTCTCTATGCAGGTATTGTCAATGGTAAGAACATCTGGCGCAACAACTACGAAAAGAGCTTGGCTGTTCTTGAGCAAATTCCAGCTGAAAATATTGTTTTGACTAGCTCATGTTCACTTCTTCATGTACCATTTACAACTGCTAATGAAGAATTTGAACCAGCTATCTTGAACCACTTTGCTTTTGCAGTTGAAAAATTGGATGAGATCCGTGACTTGGATGCTATCCGCAACGGTCAAGGTGCAGAAGCACTTGCTGCTAACAAAGAACTCTTTGCGACTGAACGTGTTGGTGAAAATGCGGAACTTCGTGCTCGTATCGCTGGATTGACTGACGCAGACTATACTCGTTTGCCAGCCTTTGCAGAACGTGAAGCTATCCAAGAAGAAGCATTCAAACTTCCAGCTCTTCCAACAACAACAATCGGTTCATTCCCTCAAACCAAGGAAGTTCGTGCTAAACGTTTGGCCTTCCGTAAGGGTGAATTGACTCAAGAAGAATACGATGCCTTCCTTGCTGAAACCATCGACGAATGGATCAAGTGGCAAGAAGAAGTTGGATTTGACGTGCTTGTGCACGGTGAATTCGAGCGTAACGACATGGTTGAGTACTTCGGTCAAAACTTGTCAGGTTACCTCTTCTCTAAAAACGGTTGGGTACAATCATACGGTATGCGTGGGGTTAAACCACCAATCATCTGGGGTGATGTGACTCGTCTCAACCCAATCACTGTGAAATGGTCTAGCTACGCACAAAGCCGTACGGACAAACCTGTTAAAGGTATGTTGACTGGACCTGTTACAATCCTTAACTGGTCATTCCCACGTGAAGACATCTCTATCAAGGATTCTACTCTTCAAATCGCTCTTGCTATCAAGGATGAAGTTCTTGACCTTGAAGCTGCAGGCGTGAAAATCATCCAAATCGACGAGGCTGCTCTTCGTGAGAAATTGCCACTCCGTCGTAGCGACTGGTACGAAGACTACCTTGACTGGGCTATTCCAGCCTTCCGTTTGGTACACTCAACAGTAGCACCAGACACACAAATCCACACTCACATGTGTTACTCAGAATTTACAGATATCATCCCAGCTATCGACAACTTGGATGCAGACGTTATCTCATTTGAAGCTAGCCGTTCAAACCTTGAAATCTTGGACGAACTCAAAGCGAAAAACTTCCAAACAGAAGTGGGACCTGGGGTTTACGATATCCACTCACCTCGTGTGCCTAACGAAGGCGAAATCGACCACACCATCGAAGCCATCCTTGCCAAAGTACCAAGCAAGAAAGTATGGATCAACCCTGACTGTGGTTTGAAAACACGTGGTATTCCAGAAACTAAAGAAAGCTTGATCCGCCTTGTAGAAGCTGCTAAAGCTGCGCGTGAGAAATTGTAAGAAAAGACATTTCTCCATACATGGTTGATCAGTAAGAAATCAACTAGAAAAGGTTCATACATATGTTACGTCAAACACCGTCCCTCTCATTTGAAGTTTTCCCTCCAACCCCAGCAGTAGGCAATGACAAAATTATTGCAGCTCTGCAAAACATGCAAGACTTGGCTCCACACTTCATCAGTGTGACTGCCAGCAATAATAAATTTAATATCAAAGAGACGACGGTTCGTTTGGCTGATTATATCCAAAATGACTTGGAGATTCCAACCATTGCTCACTTGCCAGCTATTTATCTGACTAAGGATAAGGTTGCTGAGACCATTGCAGATTTGGATAAGGTTGGTGTTCAGAAAATCTTGGCTTTGCGTGGAGATATCATTCCAGATGTTGAGCCTCAAAAAGATTTCCGTTACGCGACAGACCTGATTGAATTCATCAAGGAACAGGCCCCACACTTTGATATCATCGGTGCTTGTTATCCTGAGGGACATCCTGATTCGCCAAACCAAATCTCAGATATTCAAAATCTCAAGAAAAAAGTAGATGCAGGCTGTTCAAGCCTTGTCACTCAGCTTTTCTTTGACAACGAGCGTTTCTACGATTTCCAAGACAAATGTACCTTGGCTGGGATTGATGTTCCCATTCATGCGGGTATCATGCCAATCCTCAATCGTAACCAAGCGCTTCGTCTCTTGAAGACTTGTGAGAATATCCATCTCCCACGTAAGTTTAAGGCTATCTTGGACAAGTATGAGAATGATCCTGAGTCACTCAGAGCAGCAGGACTTGCCTATGCCGTAGACCAAATCGTGGACTTGGTAACGCAAGACGTAGCAGGCGTGCATCTCTACACCATGAACAACGCAGACACTGCTCAGTACATCCACCAAGCAACCCATGCCTTGTTCAATCACCAACCTTAAAATAATTAAAAGCAAACCATTCTTCTTTTCATAGAGGAATGGTTCCTTTTTGATAGAAAAGACCGTACTTTTTAAGAAAAATATGATAAAATAGACTCTGTACGTACTTGATACAAAGATGAGGGTATTTAGGTTATAAAGATTGCGAAAACAAAACTCAAAAAGTCTAAAATATCTTGAGTAATTGAACCCGGCCGAAAAGTTGTGTAAAAAAGATAAACGGTCTTGTCTTCATCGAAGACTTCACCAGTTTCCTATTTTTACTTTGCTTTTGACGTCCTTGGTATCTTGAAAGTTGAACACGGGCTAAATCCCTAGTGAAAAAGATAGATTTCCTGGTGTGCGTGGCACACTGCGTCAATCTCCTATTTTCATACGGGATTCTTCACGCCCTTAGTATCCTGTGTAACTGAACACGCCTACAACTCTGTGGAAAAAGATAAATCTACCTAGGAGCAGTCGCTCCGTCGTTCGATTTCCTATTTTCCTTTGAGTTGCTTAACGGCTTGGTATCTTGAGTAATTGAATTTTGGCCTCATTTCTTAGGAAAAAAGATAAGCTTCCTAGCACTCATCGAGTGCGGCGTCACCTTCCTATTTTTCTACAGAAATGTTCGGAAAGCCGAACCGTCCAAAATATCTTGATCTTTGTAGGCAAGGCGTATAATATTATCAATCCAAAGGGGATTAAAATGACAAAACAAGTGTTTCAAACGACTTTTGCGGGTCGTGAGTTGATTGTAGAGACTGGTCAGGTTGCTAAGCAAGCAAATGGCTCTGTTGTCGTGCGTTATGGTGAGTCAACTGTCTTGACTGCTGCCGTTATGTCTAAGAAGATGGCAACTGGGGATTTCTTCCCACTTCAAGTCAACTACGAAGAAAAAATGTATGCAGCTGGGAAGTTTCCTGGTGGCTTCATGAAACGTGAAGGACGTCCTTCAACAGATGCGACTTTGACAGCGCGTTTGATTGACCGTCCAATTCGTCCGATGTTTGCGGAAGGTTTCCGTAATGAAGTGCAAGTGATCAATACGGTTCTTTCTTACGATGAAAATGCATCTGCACCAATGGCAGCTATGTTTGGTTCATCATTGGCTTTGTCTATCTCAGATATTCCGTTTGACGGACCAATCGCTGGGGTACAAGTAGGTTATGTTGATGGCCAAATCATCATCAACCCTACTCAAGAACAAGCAGAGCAATCGCTTCTTGAATTGACAGTAGCAGGTACGAAGCACGCTATCAACATGGTAGAATCTGGTGCCAAAGAATTGTCAGAAGAAATCATGTTGGAAGCTCTTCTGAAAGGGCACGAAGCTGTCAAAGAATTGATTGCCTTCCAGGAAGAAATCGTTGCGGCAGTTGGTAAAGAAAAAGCAGAAGTAGAATTGCTTCATGTGGATGCTGAATTACAAGCTGAAATCATCGCAGCCTACAACAGTGACCTTCAAAAAGCTGTTCAAGTTGAAGAAAAATTAGCGCGTGAAGCTGCAACTCAAGCAGTAAAAGATCAAGTAACAGCAGTTTACGAAGAAAAATATGCAGACCACGAAGAATTTGACCGAATCATGCGTGATGTGGCTGAAATCTTGGAACAAATGGAACACGCAGAAGTGCGCCGTTTGATCACAGAAGACAAGGTTCGTCCTGACGGCCGTAAGGTCGATGAAATCCGTCCTTTGGATGCGGTTGTTGACTTCCTTCCTCGTGTACACGGTTCAGGTCTCTTCACTCGTGGACAAACTCAGGCTCTCTCTATCTTGACTTTGGCACCAATGGGTGAAACGCAAATCATCGATGGTTTGGATCCAGAGTACAAGAAACGCTTTATGCACCACTATAACTTCCCACAATACTCTGTAGGGGAAACTGGACGTTACGGTGCACCTGGTCGTCGTGAAATTGGTCACGGTGCTCTTGGGGAGCGTGCTCTTGCTCAAGTATTGCCAAGCTTGGAAGAATTCCCATATGCGATCCGTCTGGTAGCAGAAGTCTTGGAATCAAACGGTTCTTCATCTCAAGCCTCTATCTGTGCCGGCACTCTTGCCCTTATGGCTGGTGGTGTGCCAATCAAGGCGCCAGTAGCAGGGATTGCTATGGGACTTATCTCAGATGGTAACAACTATACAGTATTGACAGATATCCAAGGTTTGGAAGACCACTTTGGTGATATGGACTTCAAGGTTGCAGGTACTCGCGATGGGATTACAGCCCTTCAGATGGATATCAAGATCCAAGGGATCACTGCAGAAATCTTGACTGAAGCTCTTGCTCAAGCCAAGAAAGCTCGTTTTGAAATCCTTGACGTCATCGAAGCTACCATTCCAGAAGTTCGTCCAGAATTGGCTCCAACTGCTCCGAAAATTGATACCATCAAGATCGATGTGGACAAGATTAAGATTGTCATCGGTAAAGGTGGAGAAACCATCGATAAGATCATCGCTGAAACAGGCGTTAAGATTGATATCGACGAAGAAGGAAATGTATCTATCTACTCTAGCGATCAAGATGCTATTAACCGTGCCAAAGAAATCATTGCTGGTTTGGTCCGTGAAGCTAAAGTGGATGAAGTTTACCGTGCTAAAGTCGTTCGTATCGAGAAATTTGGTGCTTTTGTCAACCTCTTTGACAAGACAGATGCCCTCGTACACATCTCTGAAATGGCTTGGACTCGTACTAATAATGTAGAAGATTTAGTTCAAATTGGTGATTTTGTAGATGTGAAGGTTATTAAGATCGATGAAAAAGGTCGTGTAGATGCTTCTATGAAGGCACTCTTGCCACGTCCGCCAAAACCTGAACGTTCAGAAGAAAAAGGGGATAAAGGTCATCGCCATGGCGATCGTCCTCGTCATCACCACAAGGACCACAAACCTAAGAAAGAAACTACAGAAACACCAAAAGATTCAGAATAAGAAAGGAGAAATATATGGGATGGTGGCGTGAAACCATTGATATCGTAAAAGAAAATGATCCAGCAGCTCGCACTACCTTGGAAGTTTTGCTGACCTATCCTGGTGTCAAAGCCTTGGCTGCCCACCGTCTCTCTCATTTTCTCTGGAAACATGGCTTTAAGCTTTTAGCTCGTATGCACAGCCAGTTTTGGCGTTTTTGGACGCAGATAGAGATTCACCCAGGCGCTCAGATCGAATCAGGTGTCTTTATCGACCATGGTTCAGGTCTTGTAATTGGGGAGACGGCTATCGTTGAAAAAGGAGTTCTTCTCTACCACGGGGTAACCCTTGGTGGGACTGGGAAGGATTGTGGCAAACGCCATCCGACCGTTCGTAAAGGAGCTCTCATCTCTGCTCATGCTCAAGTCATTGGACCTGTAGAAATCGGTGAAAATGCCAAAGTCGGTGCTGCAGCGGTTGTCGTAGCAGATGTTCCTAGTGATGTAACGGTTGTCGGTATTCCAGCTAAGATTGTCCGAGTGCATGGGCAAAAGGATGAACCAACCATTCACGAAGTTGAAGTAAAACGGGAATACTACGTCAATAAACTTGAGCAGGCGAGAGATGCCAGTCATAGTTCGTCAGGCTTATAGAGGATACCTATATGATTCAAGCAAGAAACAAGTTAAGCCAAGAGGAGCTATCTGAGGCGAAAAAACTAATTAACTGTTGCCAAAACTATGACAGTACTTATCGTGATCCTTATCTTTCTAACATGCTCAATTTTAACCCCGATATGCCCACCTTTTTCCTTTATTATGAAAAAGGTGAACTTGTTGGCCTATTAACCGTCTATGCAGATGACCAAGATGTGGAAGTAGCGATCCTGGTCCACCCCAATCATCGCCGTCAAGGAATTGCGCGTGCATTGTTTACTAGTTTTGAGAGAGAAACAGCTTCTTTTCCGATTCATTCAGTCACTTTTCAGACAGAGTGTGTTTTTCTAGACCGCCATCCTGATTTTGTCAACAACTGGGGACTGGTTGAGGATGAAGAGACAGAAACCTGGTTAGGTAAGGATAGAAGACCTTATCCGTTAGCAAAACTTTCCAATCTGGACGTTTTGTTAGCAGATCGTTCCTATCAGGATCAAATTAGTCAGTTAAAATTTCAGGTATTTTCAGAGGAACATGAATCTAAAGAAGTTGTGGATAGATATGTCGCTAAAGCTCTGAAAGATCCAGAAAGTCGCCTATATATTTTATTAAAAAACGGTCAGGTTATTGGAACTTGTACAGTTGATTTATCGACTAATACGAATTACCTCTATGGTTTAGCAATAACTGAGCTTGAACGTGGGCAAGGCTACGGAAGCTATCTAGCAAAATCCCTCGTCAACAAACTGATTGAGCAAAATGATAAGGAGTTTCAGATTGCTGTGGAAGATAGCAATGTAGGTGCCAAACGTTTGTATGAAAAGATTGGCTTTGTCAAACAAACCCAAGTGGTTTATCTGAATGCGAAAGAGTAATAAATGCTATTAGAAGAATTTGAAAATGTACCTGCTGTTATAGAGCCAACTGATCGAAGCCTTCTTAGTGGTGGAGAAATCTGTGATACCATTATCTTGTCTTTTAATGGAGAAATCCTTGAACGAGTAAAGCAGATAGATGGTGTCTACGAAGGTGGCTATCTTACCAATCTAAATGGCAAACTGCCATGGTATATCTATGAAAAAGATGGGAGTAAGGTAGCAGTTGCTATGGCTACGATTGGTGCTCCAATGATTGTTGGACTCTTAGAAGAACTCAAAGCAAGAGGATTTAAGAACTTTATCGTTTTAGGGTCTTGTGGAGTTCTGGACCAGTCTATTCAAGTAGATAAGATTATCCTACCAAGCTCGGCTTTACGTGATGAAGGTACTAGTTATCACTATGCTCCAGCAAGTGATGAAATAGCCTATGAGCGATCTCTACTCTTAACTATGGAAAAAGCCTTGGATAAAGCTGGTATTGAGCATATTCGAACAAAGTCTTGGACCACAGATGCCTTCTATCGTGAGACAGCTGCTAAAGTCAAACGAAGACTAGAAGCAGGAGCTAGAGTTGTAGATATGGAAGCTTCAGCTATCATGGCCTGGGCCCAATATCGCCAAGCCAATGTCTATCAATTTTTCTACACAGCTGACTATGTCGACCATCACAATCATGAATGGGATGCTAGACGCGAGGATAGAAAAGCGGATGCTATGACTTTCTTTGAGATTGCCCTAGTCATTGCTCAAGAGTTAGTTTAGACTAGTCTTTACGATAAATTCGAAAAAAGAAAGGAAGGGAGCCTAACGGAAAACATAGAAATAAAACTTCCGTAGTGACTCCCTTCATCTTTTTACTTCATTCTTCTTTTATGTTTAGAAAGGAGCAAGGAAATCCGATTTGTGACAGGCAATCGGACTAAAATTTCGTTGAACAGTTAGTTATGAAACTATCTGTTTATGAATTTTAGCTTTCCTGACTATTATTTTATGATTAAAATCTATGACACTATGTCTCGTGATTTGCGAGAATTTATCCCAATCGAGGACGGCAAGGTTAAGATGTATGTCTGTGGGCCGACAGTTTATAACTATATCCACGTGGGGAATGCCCGCTCAACAGTAGCCTTCGATACCATTCGTCGCTACTTTGAGTACCGTGGTTATGAGGTTGTCTACATTTCAAACTTTACCGATGTGGATGATAAGATTATCAACCGTGCCAAGGAAGAAGGTATCACACCTCAGGAAGTAGCGGACAAGTATATCGCTGCCTTTCGTGAAGATGTGACAGCTTTGGGTGCTAAACCTGCGACTCGTCATCCACGTGTTGTAGAGTTTATGGCTGATATCATCCGCTTTGTAGAAGACTTGATTGAAAAGGGCTATGCTTATGAGAGTCAAGGAGATGTCTATTTTCGTGTAGAAAAATCTCATAACTATGCTAAGTTGGCCAATAAAACCTTGGAAGACTTGGAGCTAGGTGCTTCAGGTCGTACAGATGAAGAAACTGCTCGTAAGGAAAATCCTGTAGACTTCGCTCTATGGAAAACTGCTAAACCAGGCGAGATTTCTTGGGACAGTCCTTGGGGACCTGGTCGTCCAGGCTGGCATATCGAGTGTTCGGTCATGTCAACGGAGATTTTGGGTGATACTATCGATATTCACGGTGGTGGAGCTGACCTTGAGTTTCCTCACCATACTAACGAAATTGCCCAGTCTGAAGCTAAAACAGGCAAGACCTTTGCCAACTACTGGATGCACAATGGCTTTGTCAATATCGACAATGTCAAGATGTCTAAGTCTTTGGGAAACTTCATTACGGTACACGATGCTCTCAAAACTATCGACGGTCAAGTATTGCGTTTCTTCTTTGCGACTCAGCACTACCGTAAGCCTATCAATTTTACGGAAAAAGCAGTGCGTGATGCGGAGATAAATCTCAAGTATTTGAAGAACACCTATGAACAACCATTTACTGGAACTGTAGATGCTCAGGAGTTACAGGCATTTAAAGATAAGTTTGTAGCTGCTATGGATGAGGATTTCAATACAGCTAATGGAATCACAGTTGTCTTTGAAATGGCCAAATGGATCAACTCAGGCAACTATGATGCAACCGTTAAGGAAGCTCTTGCGGCCATGTTAGAAGTCTTTGGAGTAGTCTTTGTCGAAGAAGTTTTGGATGAAGAGATTGAAGCCTTGATCCAAAAACGCCAAGAAGCGCGTGCTAATAAAGACTTTGCGACAGCTGACCAAATCCGTGACCAACTAGCTGCACAAGGGATTAAGCTACTTGACACCAAGGATGGAGTGAGGTGGACACGTGATTGATGTCAATCTCATTAACGGGATTGCTCTAGCTTTTGAAGGAGATGCAGTTTATTCTATGTATATCCGTCGCCATCTCATCCTCAAAGGCATGACCAAGCCCAATAAACTCCACCAAGAGGCAACCAAGTATGTGTCGGCCAAGGCTCAGGCACATTTGATTTCCCTCATGCTGGAAGAAGAAGTCCTAACGGAAAAAGAAGAAGAAATCTATAAACGGGGTCGCAATACCAACAGCCATACCAAGGCTAAGAATGCGGATGTGGTAACCTACCGTATGTCCACGGGTTTTGAAGCGGTCATGGGCTATCTTCATATGACTGAAAATGTGGAACGCCTCGAAACCTTGATTTCTTGGTGCATCCAAAAAGTGGAGGGCTAGAAATGATTGCAAAAGAACTATTGGATTGGTTTCCTGATGGTAAAATCTTAGATCAGCCAGTTGATAAAGAGGGTTATCTAAGTCTACCTCTGTCAAATTATCAGTGGCTTTTGCTTGAGGAAGCTAGTCTGAGCGAGCGTGAAAAACAACTGGTGGCTCTCTTAACCAAGCAGGAGCAAACCATTTCCCTCAATCCCTGGTATAGTTATCTCATTGAAGGCAAAGGACAGGCACCGCAAAACTTTAAAAAATTGCAGCTTGTCTATTGTCACCTATCCTATTTCCAACAGGAAAATTTAACGTCTTGGTTAGAGATGATGGGAACTCTCTTTCCAAATTGTCAAACGGTGCTTCAGGTGGGAGCGCAGGATTACATTTTTGTTCTCCAACAGGATAAGTACACATCCGTTCGCTCTATCTTGATGGATACCTTGGAAGCTGTAGAATATGACTTTGGAGTACGTTTATCCATCATGTTAGGTCAGGTCTGGTCACAGACAGGACATCAGGTTCTGTCAGATCTCATCAAAGCAGAACGTGACTTGTTCAAAAACTGGTGGCGACAAGGGCATCAAGGGTTCCATACTTTTTCTCAACTCTATCTGTGGAGTATGGGTGGAAGAATTGTGGATCTCCGAGTTGTCAAGGAATATCTGCATCAGATGATTGTGGACCAGGATCAGATTCAGGAAATCATCCTTTCACTGTGGGAAAACAGTGCTGTCCTTACGAAGACAGCTCAGCAACTGTATTTACATCGCAATTCTCTCCAATACAAGATTGATAAGTGGGAAGAACTGACAGGACTGCAGTTGAAAGAATTGACAGATTTGACCTTGTGTTATCAGTTGATTTTACCAGATATAATCTAAAGTTTTGTGCAAGTTGCACAGAACTTTTTTATTTTTTTGGTCACCTTGCCATAGAAATGTAAAGCGTTTTCATCTATAATAAAACTATCAAATGACAAAAGGAGTTCACCGAAATGGTAGAATTAAATCTTAAAAATATTTACAAAAAATATCCAAATAGCGAACACTACTCAGTTGAAGATTTCAACTTGAACATTAAAGACAAAGAATTTATCGTTTTCGTAGGACCTTCAGGATGTGGTAAATCAACTACTCTTCGTATGATTGCAGGTCTTGAAGACATCACAGAAGGTACTGCATCTATCGATGGCGTGGTTGTCAACGATGTGGCTCCAAAAGACCGTGACATTGCCATGGTATTTCAAAACTACGCTCTTTACCCACACATGACTGTATACGATAACATGGCTTTTGGTTTGAAATTGCGTAAATATAGCAAAGAAGACATTGACAAACGTGTACAAGAAGCAGCAGAAATTCTTGGTTTGAAAGAATTCTTGGATCGTAAACCAGCTGACCTTTCAGGTGGTCAACGTCAACGTGTTGCCATGGGTCGTGCGATCGTCCGTGATGCAAAAGTATTCTTGATGGACGAACCTTTGTCAAACTTGGATGCAAAACTTCGTGTATCAATGCGTGCTGAAATCGCTAAAATCCACCGTCGTATCGGAGCTACAACTATCTACGTAACTCACGACCAAACAGAAGCGATGACACTTGCAGATCGTATCGTTATCATGTCAGCAACTAAAAACCCTGCTGGTACAGGTACTATCGGACGTGTTGAACAAATCGGTACTCCTCAAGAAGTTTACAAAAACCCAGTTAACAAATTCGTAGCAGGATTCATCGGAAGCCCAGCTATGAACTTCATCAACGTTAAATTGAACGGTGACCGCATTGTTGCTGACGGATTTACTTTGAAAGTTCCAGAAGGTGCTTTGAAAGTTCTTCGTGAAAAAGGCTACGAAGGAAAAGAATTGATCTTCGGTATCCGTCCAGAAGACGTAAATGCAGAACCTGCTTTTCTTGAAACATTCCCAGAATCAGTTGTGAAAGCAACAATCTCTGTATCAGAATTGCTCGGTTCAGAATCTCACCTATACTGCCAAGTTGGTAAAGATGAGTTCGTTGCAAAAGTTGACGCTCGTGACTACTTGCAAGCAGGTGCAACAGTTGAACTTGGATTTGACTTGAACAAAGCACACTTCTTCGACGTAGAAACTGAAAGAACAGTTTACTAAGATAGATTTGAATCAATGAGCACTACTAGAGTTTTTCTGGTAGTGTTTTTTTATTAAGTTTAGCAAACTCTTACAGAAGAAGCTTTTCTAGTTTTCATATCCTCAAAAAAGTGTTAAAATGGTAGGAAGAATTGGAGAGTATGCATGCCAAAAGAAGTAATTTATTCAGGCGATGAAGTCGTCGCTTTAACGCAAAAATATTTATCGAAAGAAGATGTGGCTTTTGTCCATAAGGCCTTGGTTTATGCTGTTGAATGCCATAGTGGCCAGTATCGTAAATCAGGTGAGCCCTACATTATTCATCCCATTCAGGTAGCTGGAATTTTGGCTAAACTTAAGCTAGATGCTGTTACAGTTGCCTGTGGTTTTTTGCATGACGTGGTAGAAGACACAGAAGCTACCTTGGATGACTTAGAGCGTGAGTTTGGCCATGATGTTCGAGTGATTGTGGACGGTGTTACCAAACTTGGTAAGGTTGAGTACAAGTCTATCGAAGAGCAGCTGGCTGAAAACCACCGCAAGATGCTTATGGCCATGTCAGAGGATATCCGTGTTATCTTGGTCAAACTTTCTGACCGTCTGCACAATATGCGCACCCTCAAACATCTTCGTAAGGACAAGCAGGAGCGTATTTCTAGAGAAACCATGGAAATCTATGCACCGCTTGCTCACCGTTTGGGGATTTCAAGTGTTAAGTGGGAACTAGAGGACCTCTCTTTCCGCTATCTGAATCCAACTGAATTTTACAAGATTAGTCACATGATGAAGGAAAAACGTCAAGAACGCGAAGCCTTGGTCGATGAAGTTGTGACGAAACTTGAGGAATACTCATCTGAGCGCCACCTTAAAGGGAAAATCTATGGCCGTCCAAAGCATATCTACTCTATTTATCGCAAGATGCAGGACAAGAAAAAACGCTTTGAGGAGATCTATGACCTAATTGCCATTCGCTGTATCCTAGACACTCAAAGTGATGTATATGCGATGCTAGGTTATGTTCATGAGCTTTGGAAACCAATGCCAGGTCGTTTCAAGGACTATATTGCCAACCGTAAGGCCAATGGTTACCAGTCCATCCATACAACTGTTTATGGGCCAAAGGGACCGATTGAATTCCAGATTCGAACCAAGGAAATGCATGAGGTTGCTGAGTACGGTGTTGCGGCTCACTGGGCCTACAAAAAAGGAATCAAGGGTCAAGTTAATAGCAAGGAATCTACCATTGGGATGAATTGGATCAAGGAGATGATGGAGCTCCAAGATCAAGCAGATGATGCCAAGGAATTTGTAGATACTGTCAAAGAAAACTACCTGGCTGAGGAGATTTATGTCTTTACTCCAGATGGCGCGGTTCGTTCACTTCCAAAAGATTCTGGCCCGATTGATTTTGCTTATGAGATTCATACTAAAATTGGGGAAAAAGCAACAGGTGCCAAGGTTAATGGTCGCATGGTACCATTGACTACCAAGCTAAAAACAGGTGACCAGGTTGAAATCATCACCAATCCAAATTCATTTGGACCAAGCCGTGACTGGCTCAACATGGTTAAGACCAGCAAGGCTCGAAATAAAATTCGTCAGTTCTTTAAAAACCAAGACAAAGAATTGTCCATCAATAAAGGTCGTGAATTGCTGATTAATCAGCTCCAAGAAAACGGCTATGTGGCTAATAAATTTATGGACAAACGTCACATGGATGAAGTCCTTCAAAAAACTAGTTACAAAACAGAAGAAGCCCTTTTCGCAGCCATTGGTTTTGGAGAAATCGGAGCCATCACTGTCTTTAACCGTTTGACGGAGAAGGAACGTCGTGAAGAAGAGCGTGCCAAGGCTAAGGCAGAGGCTGAAGAATTGGTCAAGGGTGGCGAAGTCAAGGTGGAGAACAAGGACACGCTTAAGGTTAAGCATGAGGGTGGAGTAGTCATCCAAGGTGCTTCTGGGCTCTTGATCCGGATTGCCAAATGTTGTAACCCTGTTCCAGGTGATGATATCGTCGGCTATATTACCAAAGGACGCGGAGTTGCCATCCACCGTGTAGACTGTATGAACCTTCGTTCACAGGAAAACTACGAACAACGTCTACTCGATGTTGAATGGGAAGACCAATTCTCAAGCAAGGAATATATCGCTCATATCGATATTTACGGTCTCAATCGTACTGGACTTTTGAACGATGTTTTACAGGTCTTGTCAAATACAACTAAAAACATCTCAACGGTTAATGCCCAACCAACCAAGGATATGAAATTTGCTAATATCCATGTTTCCTTTGGAATTTCAAACCTTTCAATGCTGACCACTGTAGTTGATAAGATTAAGAGTGTACCAGAAGTTTACTCAGTCAAACGGACCAATGGTTAAGTTGGTTTGATATAATCAGAAAGGATTGCAATGAGAATTATCGTTCAGCGTGTCAAGAAAGCTCAAGTTTCTATTGAGGGTCAAGTATATGGGAAAATCCAGCAGGGGCTCTTACTCTTAGTAGGTGTAGGACCTGAGGATCAAAAAGAAGATATGGATTATGCAGTTAGAAAGCTTGTCAATATGCGGATTTTCTCAGATGCTGAAGGCAAGATGAACCTTTCTGTTAAAGATATCCAAGGAGAAATCCTTTCCATCTCTCAGTTTACTTTGTTTGCCGATACCAAAAAAGGCAATCGTCCAGCCTTTACAGGTGCAGCTAAACCGGATATGGCGGAAGCTTTCTATCAAGAATTTAACCAAGAACTAGCCAAGGAAGTTCCTGTTGAGACAGGAGTCTTTGGAGCAGATATGCAGGTAGAACTGGTCAATGATGGCCCAGTAACCATCATCCTTGACACCAAAAATAGATAAGAAAAACCAAGCTCGCGGGCTTGGTTTTTTGCTGATAAAGACTTTAGTTCATTTTTTCAACATAGAGTTGTTTAGCGATTTCGAGGCTGACTTGAAGTTCTTCATTGTTGTGAATCAGGGTAAAGGTATTAGAGAAGCCATCGAACTGCTTGACTTGGAGTTGTTCTCCAATATGGATTGCATGTTTTTCCAAATATTGGAGAAGTTCAAAGCTATCATGAACTCTTGTCAAAAGATAGGTTCCAGCTGCCTTGATATCAGAGAGTGGTAGGTTATTAACCTCAACTAGAAGCTCACCCTTGGCAGGAATGGTTCCACCATGGGGACAGGTCTTTGGAAAGCCTAACATATTTTCCAGTCGCTCCACAAAAAGGTCTGAAACTGTATGCTCTAATACCTCAGCCTCATCGTGAATCTGATTGCTGGTATAGTCTAGATGGTGAACCAGAAAAACCTCAATGAGTCTGTGCTTTCGGTAAAGGTCAGATACAAGTTTTAAACCAATGTCCGTTAGTAAGTAGCCCTTTTTCTGATCTTTTAGGATAAGATTTTCGGATTGCATGCGCTTGATCATTTCAGTTACAGCTGGAGGTGATACCTGCATTCGAGCAGCGATTTCTTTATTGGTAATCTTAGGAAGTTCCATGCCAATCTCATAAATACATTTTAAGTAGTCTTCTTTATTAGGTGTCATTTGCATTTCCTTGTTTATTATCTCCATCTAGTATACCAAAAAAAGCTAGATTTCTCTAGCTTTCTGCCTTGTTATAAGTGGGCTTTCTTTTAGTCAAGCGACTTTGCTGCTTCAATGGCTGCTTCAAAGTTTGGCTCGGAATTGATATTGTCCACATACTCAACATAACGGATAATATTGTCAGCATCAAGGACAAAGACCGCGCGCGCAAGCAGATGCCACTCATTGATTAAGAGCGCGTAATCACGTCCAAAAGAGTGGTCGAAGTAGTCTGAGAGCATGATGGCATTTTCAATTCCCTCTGCGCCACACCAACGTTTTTGAGCAAATGGAAGGTCCATAGAAACAGTAAGGACAACAGTGTTGTCCAAGCTAGCCAATTCTTGGTTAAAGCGACGAGTCTGAAGTGAGCAGATACCAGTGTCGATAGAAGGAATGACACTCAAAATCTTTTTCTTACCTTCAAAGTCAGCCAGTGATTTTTTAGAAAGGTCAGTTGTTGTTAGAGAAAAGTCAAGAGCCTTGTCTCCTACTTGCAGTTGTTTTCCTGTGAAAGTTACAGGATTTCCAAGGAATGTAGTCATAAGCTACTCCAATCTTTTTTCTTTCATTCTACATTAAATGTTCAGACTTTTCCAATAGTTTGACTGAAAATATGGGCAGAAAAAAACGTCAGCTCACGTGAGAATGACGTTTTTCAGAGGCTTATTTTGCCAAACCTTCAGCAATCTTGTCAAGGTTGTATTTCATCATGTTGTAGTAGCTGTCGCCTTCTTTACCTTCTTCAGCGATAGAATCTGTAAAGATTTGAGCATAGATTGGGATGTTTGTGTCTTGTGAAACAGTCTTCATTGGACGGTCATCGACACTGGATTCGACAAAGAGGGAAGGAGTTTTTGTTTGGCGAAGTTTTTCAACCAAGGTCTTGATTTGGTCAGGTGTTCCTTCTTCTTCAGTATTGATTTCCCAGATGTAGGCACTTGGTACACCGTAAGCTTTAGAGAAGTATTTGAAGCATCCTTCGCTGGTTACGATGAGTTTTTTCTCAGCAGGGATGTTGTTAAATTTCTCTTTAGCTTCCTTATCAAGTTTGTCTAGTTTTTCAGTATATTCTTTGAGATTTTTTTCGTAGAATTCCTTGTTGCTAGGGTCTTTAGCGCTCAATTGTTTTGCGATATTTTTAGCAAAGATGATCCCATTTTCAAGGTTGAGCCAAGCGTGTGGGTCTTCTTTGCCTTTTTCGTTTTGGCCTTCAAGGTAGATAACATCAACACCTTCGCTGACTGCAAAGTAGTCTTTGTTTTCAGTTTTCTTGGCATTTTCTACCAATTTTGTAAACCAAGCATTGCCACCTGTTTCAAGGTTGATACCGTTATAGAAAATCAAATCAGCTTGAGAAGTTTTCTTAACGTCTTCAGGAAGTGGTTCGTATTCGTGTGGGTCTTGACCAACAGGAACGATACTGTGAAGATCAATTTTGTCACCAGCAATATTTTTAGTAATATCAGCGATGATTGAGTTTGTAGCAACAACTTTTAGTTTTTGACCAGAAGCTGCATCTTTTTTTCCGCTAGCACATGCTACAAGAGCAATGACAGAAAGAAAGAGAACGAGTAATGTACCTAATTTTTTCATTAGATCCTCCAATTTAGTGGGGTTCTGCCCCTTATTTTAACAAATGTTTATTTTTCAGTTTCAAATATCGTTGTTTTGGAGCGATAAAGAAGCTAATAAGAAAGAAACTAGCGGCTGTAAGCACGATACTAGAACCTGCCGCAACGTTAAAGCTATAGCCGATAAAGAGTCCCAAAACTGAAGCTGTAGCTCCAAAGGTTGAGGAAAGGAAAATCATACTTTTCAGGCTATTAGCATAGAGATAAGCAGTTGCTGCTGGGGTAATCAGCATGGCTACAATCAGGATAGTTCCGACACTTTGCATAGCTGTCACAGACACGAGAGTTAGGAGTACCATGAGTAAGTAGTGATAGAAATTGACAGGCATTCCCATGGCCTTAGCCAAGAGTTCATCAAAGGAAGTGATCAAGAGTTGCTTGAAGAAAATCCAGATTAACAAGAGAATGGCTACCCCTACACCCATAGTAATAAACATATCCGTATCTTGGACGGCTAGGATATTACCAAAAAGGATATGGAAAAGGTCAGTTGAACTTTTAGCGACACTAATCAAGATGATACCGAGGGCTAAGAAAGAAGAAAAGGTAATGCCGATGGCGGTATCGCTTTTGATAATCGAGTTCCCCTTGATGTAGGTAATGATGATGGCAGCTAGCAATCCAAAGACAATGGCTCCGATAAAGAAGTCAAGGCCCAAGATGAAGGAGAGGGCTACACCTGGCAAGACAGCATGTGAAATGGCATCTCCCATGAGTGACATCCCGCGTAGAATGATGAAACATCCCACAGCTCCAGCTACGACCCCGACGACAATAGCTGTTATCAAGGCATTTTGTAGGAAATGGAATTTTTGCAATCCATCGATAAATTCTGCAATCATAGGTCACCTCCATTGAAAAAGAGTCGATTACCGTAAGCTTCTTTTAGATTGGCTTCGGTAAAAGTTTCTTTGGTCGGACCAAAGGCAATCACTTCTCGATTGACAAGCAAGACTTGATCGAAGTAGTGGGGAACCTTGCTGAGGTCGTGGTGGACGATGAGAACCGTCTTCCCAGCTTTTTTCAGATCTCTCAGCGTATTCATGATGATTTCCTCACTGACTGAGTCAATCCCAACAAAGGGTTCATCCAAGAGGATATAGTCGGCTTCCTGCACCAAACATCTGGCAATCAAGACCCGCTGGAATTGACCTCCAGAGAGTTGACTGATTTGCCGTTCAGCGTAGTCAGCTAGGTCGACGATTTCAAGGGCCTCTTGCACTTTCTTCCAATGTTTAGCATTTAAACTTCGAAAGAGAGGAATAGAGGGAAACAGTCCTAACGAGACGCATTCCTTGACCTTGATGGGAAAGTTGTAGTCGATATTGATTTTTTGTTCGACATAGGCGATTCGATGTAAGGATTTTTTAACTTCCTTGTCATCGAGAAATGCCTGACCTTGATGTGGGATAATTCCCAGCATACCTTTTAATAATGTTGATTTCCCAGCGCCGTTTGGGCCAATAATTCCGGTAATCGTTGGTCCTTGGAGCACTAGTGAAATATCCTTTAGTGCCAACGTTTCTTTGTAGGAGACACTGAGGTTTTCGATACGTATCATACAGTTATATTCCTCCTATCTTTTAATATACCTTAAAATAAAAATTAAGTCAAGTTAATTTTTGTAAATATTTAAAATATTAACTAGAAAACAATCAGAAGAAGACGGCATTTTTAATTGCATTCCCCAGGGATTTTTGCTAAGCTAAGAATAAGTGAAAAATGAAAGCGAGAACAAGATGACACGTTATCAAGATGATTTTTATGATGCAATAAATGGTGAGTGGGAAAAGACTGCTGTTATTCCAGCCGATAAATCGAGAACAGGTGGTTTTATCGACCTTGACGAAGAAATCGAAGAGTTGATGCTAACGACGACTGACAAGTGGTTGGCTGGAGAAGATGTTCCAGAAGATGCTATCTTGGCAAATTTTGTTAAGTACCATCGTATGGTCAGAGATTTTGACAAACGAGAAGCAGATGGAATTGAGCCAGTCTTTCCTTTATTGAAGGAATACCAAGATTTGGAAAGTTTTGCGGATTTCGCAAGTAAACTAGATGCATTTGAATTAGCTGGTAAACCAAACTTCCTTCCATTTGGAGTATCACCAGACTTTATGGATGCTAGAACCAATGTTCTCTGGGCTAGTGCTCCAGGAACTATCTTGCCTGACACAACCTACTATGCGGAAGACCATCCACAGCGTGAGGAATTATTGAACCTTTGGAAAGAAAGTACTGCTAATCTCCTCAAAGCCTATAACTTCTCAGATGAAGAAATCGAAGATCTTTTAGAGAAACGATTGGAATTGGACCGCCGTATCGCAGCAGTTGTACTATCAAACGAAGAAAGTTCAGAGTATGCCAAACTCTATCATCCATACTCTTATGAAGATTTCAAAAAGTTTGCACCAGCTTTACCTCTCGACGACTTCTTCCAAGCAGTGATTGGGCAAGTACCTGATAAGGTTATCGTAGATGAGGAACGTTTCTGGCAAGCAGCAGAGCAATTCTATAGTGAAGAAGCTTGGCCTTTGCTCAAGGCAAGCTTGATCTTGAGTGTGGTCAACCTTTCAACTAGCTATTTGACAGATGAGATTCGTATCTTGTCAGGTGCTTATGGCCGTGCTCTTTCAGGTGTTCCAGAAGCCCAAGATAAACGCAAGGCTGCTTACCACTTAGCGCAAGGACCATTCAAACAAGCTCTCGGACTTTGGTATGCCCATGAAAAATTCTCTCCAGAAGCCAAGGCGGATGTAGAGAAAAAAGTAGCAACTATGATTGACGTTTATAAGGAACGCTTGGCTAAGAACGACTGGCTGACTCCTGAAACACGAGAAAAAGCTATCGTTAAACTCAATGTCATCAAGCCTTATATCGGTTATCCAGAAGAACTACCAGCTCGCTACAAGGATAAGGTAGTGGACGAATCTGCTAGCCTCTTTGAGAATGCCCTATCTTTTGCGCGCGTGGAAATCAAACACAGCTGGAGTAAGTGGAATCAGCCAGTTGACTACAAGGAGTGGGGAATGCCTGCTCATATGGTCAATGCCTACTACAATCCACAAAAGAACTTGATTGTCTTCCCTGCTGCTATTTTACAGGCACCATTCTATGACTTGCATCAGTCATCTTCTGCCAACTATGGTGGGATCGGAGCGGTTATCGCCCATGAAATTTCTCATGCCTTTGATACAAATGGGGCTTCCTTTGATGAAAATGGAAGTCTCAAGGATTGGTGGACAGAGAGCGATTATGCAGCCTTTAAAGAAAAGACACAGAAGGTTATCGACCAGTTTGATGGCCAAGAATCTTACGGCGCAAAAATCAATGGGAAATTAACTGTATCCGAAAACGTTGCCGATCTAGGAGGAATCGCTGCAGCGCTAGAAGCTGCTAAGAGAGAGCCAGATTTCTCAGCTGAAGAGTTCTTCCATAACTTTGCTCGTATCTGGCGTATGAAAGGTCGCCCAGAGTTGATGAAACTCATGGCTAGCGTTGACGTACACGCGCCAGCTAAACTCCGTGTTAACGTCCAAGTGCCAAACTTTGACGACTTCTTTACGACCTATGATGTCAAAGAAGGCGACGGAATGTGGCGTTCACCAGAAGACCGTGTGATTATTTGGTAAAATGATTTCTTAACCAAGTATAACTTGACGTGAATGATTCATTTTTGAAGTTTATACATCTGAAAATGCAATGCTATCGAGGTTAATATGAAGAAATTTTTAATGATGCTCTCATCTATTCTTTCGATTTCAGTTTTGGCATCTTGTGGTCTCAATAAAAATAATAGCAATACAGAACCTTCATCTGCACTATCATCTGTTTCCAAAGACGATAAGTCTAGTACATCAACAGAAGCAAAGACTGAAAATACAAGCGAATCGTCAACCAAAGCGTCACAATCAACTGCTGAAAATAAGAAGGAAACGGGACCAGATTTGTATAAAGAAGTGATTGAACGTTATAATCACTATACAGAGCTTTTAAAACAAGGTAATAGAGAAGATTTATACGAGGAAAATAAACAACACAAGATTGCATCAGAAGAATATGGCATGATTTTCTCTCGAATGGATTATCAAAATGCACCAGACTTTAAATATGCCCTTCTTGATTTGAATAAGGATGGGCAAGATGAGTTACTTATTGGGGATGAAAAATTCGTTTCAGCCATTTATTATTTGGAAAATCAAAAACCAAACTTACTTCACACAGCTTATGTAGCTTCTGCAGGTGGTTTTCGCTCAGGCTTTGTTATTTACGAAAATGGTCTAGTCTCTTATGCAGACTGGCAGTCAACTCGTCCAGAAATGAACCTGGCTCTATATTCGTTTGATAAAAATGGAGTGCAGAAGATTAAAGAAGCAACTATTCAAATCGGTGGTAATGAAAAAGCAGAGCAAGTTTTAGATATTTCTTCTGAAAAGCTTGATTTGTCTAACATTGACTGGAAAGAATTGAATCCAACTAATTAGTTTTAAATTATTTTTCTAGTCAATTTTGATTCTACCGAGCAAGTAGTGATGTAGAAATTGAAGCTATACAAAAACCAAGGATAATTGTCCTTGGTTTTTATGTTTTAGAAAAATGGATTGAAGGTTTTTTCGTGAGCGATGGTAGTAGCAGGTCCGTGCCCTGGATAGACATCGTAGTTTGGAAGGGTGAAGAGCTGGGTTTGGACACTATGAAGGAGTTGTTCCATGCTACCTGTAGGTAGATCTGTTCGACCAATGGTTTCTCGGAAAAGGGCATCTCCCGTTAAGACCAAGTGTCCATCTGGGAAAACAAATGAAACTCCACCGATAGAATGGCCTGGAGTTGGTAATACAGTAAAGCGGAATTCCTCAATCTGGTATTCTTCATGAAAGACAAAGGTCTGTTCGGCTGGTCTACATACGACATCTGCCATATCGTCGTGTCGAGGAAGGCCAGAAAGATTGTCGACAGGAGTAAAGAGCCAAGCAGCTTCGCTTTCTGACACATATACGGGAGGATTTCCGAAAGTATCTCTGACCAAGTCTAGACTCATAATATGGTCGTAGTGGGTATGGGTCAGAAGAATGGCACAGACCGGTTTATTGATGGTTTCGATAGTTTTGCGAATGACCTCCCAATGGCTACCAGGATCGATCACAATCAGGTGTTGCTCCCCTTCAAGATAATAAGTATTTTCATAGGCGACAGGATTCACAGTTTTATGGATTTTCATAGGATTTCCTCTTTCAAAGATTTACAGTTTCTAGTATAACACAGAAGAATAAAATAAGGAATCAACAAGAAAGTCCCTCCGTAAAGGAAGGACTTTTTGATAAATTAAAAATGATTCTTCCAGGCTTGGAAACGAGCATCCAGCAGGAGTTGTGTCAGATTTTTTAAGATTTCAACTTGTTCAGGCTCCAGTGTCTGGGCTTGAGAAACAAGTTGTTGAACATGGTCAATAGCATTTTTAGAAGACAGTTCATTAATGGAACTGATTCCAGATTCTAGAATGGTACCAAAGAAGAGATCGATGTAGAGCTCCAATTCCTCATCAGGAACACTGTCCACCCATTCTTTGAGAGTGTCTTTAATTTGGAGACTCTCACTGCTGATTTCTTCTAGTTGGACAAAGTGATTATCCTCAGTTTGCCAACTAAAGGTGCTGTGTTGGGCGATGCCACCAAGAGCTGTAGATTTGACGACGATAGGAGTATCAGGAACTTCCAGCATCATGCCAATGACAGAACCTTGTGGGATGAAACGGTGAATTTTTGGAATAACATCTTGATAACCAGTGGTCTCAGTCAGATGAGCCTGCAAACCAGGGGCATCATAGGTATAAACTGCAGATATCTTGTCTTGCAATTCAGGTCGAATTTGACTGGCAGCATAGACAGCCAGATTCCCACCTTTAGAATGTCCAGCTACAATCACTTTTTGTTTTGGATGTTGGGTAAAGAAATCCTCCAAGTATTCAAGAGCATGCTTTTGGGCAGGGATTTCCTTCATGTAGGTCATATGGAAATCTTCCTTCCAACCAATAATACTATCGTCTGTACCTCGAAAGACAATCAGATAAGTATCTAAATCAAGGCGATAGGTCATAGCAGCGAACTGTTTCTGTTGCTCGGTATCAATTTCGTTGACAAAGTTAGAGAGTTTGCTATTTTTAAAACGTTTGTGCTGGGCAAGCTGGTCTAAGAGTTGCAGACGTTCTTTATTGGTCAACATGGTGCTTTCTCGCGGGACACGTGTTGCGACATCGCTTAAACGATTGACAGGCTGGTCCAATAGGTTATCAAAAGAAAGATAGGTCAGCTCTGTAAAAGCAAGTATATCCAGTTCATTCAAGGGAAGATCGTAAAAAGAATCGTATTGAACGTCAGTTAGGTAGTCGAAAATATTGGACATGGGAACTCCTTTCTTTACTTTTATCTTATCAGATTTGCATCAATTTCGCTAGTAGTGAGGAGAATTTTGCTATAATATAGAAAAAGGAGGAGCAGATGCATAAGATTTTACTAGTAGAAGATGATCCAGTTATCCGTCAACAAGTTGGGAAAATGCTCTCTGAATGGGGGTTTGAGGTAGTCATGGTAGAAGACTTCATGGAAGTTCTAACCCTATTTGTTCAGTCTGAGCCACATCTAGTTCTCATGGATATCGGCTTGCCTCTCTTTAATGGTTATCACTGGTGCCAAGAGATTCGCAAGATTTCTAAAGTTCCCATTATGTTTCTGTCTTCGAGAGACCAGGCTATGGACATTGTGATGGCTATTAATATGGGGGCGGATGATTTTGTGACCAAGCCTTTTGACCAACAGGTTCTTTTAGCCAAGGTACAGGGCTTGTTGCGTCGTTCCTATGAGTTTGGACGGGATGAAAGTCTCCTAGAGTATGCTGGAGTTATCCTCAACACCAAGTCTATGGATGTGCATGTCAATGGCAAAGCTATCAGTTTAACCAAGAATGAATTTCAGATTTTACGTGTCTTATTTGAGCATGCGGGAAATATCGTAGCGCGTGACGACTTGATGCGGGAGCTTTGGAATAGTGACTTTTTTATCGATGATAATACCTTATCCGTTAATGTCGCCCGTCTGCGTAAGAAATTGGAAGAAGAAGGTTTGATTGGTTTTATTGAAACCAAGAAAGGAATAGGGTACGGATTGAAACATGCTTGATTTCAAAAGTTTTTTTCTAGCTTATATCCGTTCGCGCAGCCGTTTTTTCGCTTTTATTCTCTTACTTACAGGTTTACTTTTTCTCTTTGAGGTCTTATTTGATAACCAAGTGCCTTACTTTAACTATTTCTTCTTTCTATCTACATTTTTGACACTTCTGTTTTTGGTCTATGATTTCTTGATAGAATTGCAACGCTATCGCAAGGAATTGTTTTACGGAAAAAGAGAAGCCAAGTCCCCAATGGAGGCTCTATTGACTGAAAAATTAGAGAAAAGTGAAGAGGAACTCTACCAAAAGAAATCAGATGCGGAAAACCGCTATAATGATTTGGTGGATTACTATACACTCTGGGTGCATCAGATAAAAACACCCATTTCAGCCAGTAAACTCCTCGTGAGCGAGGTGGCAGATCGCCAATTGAAACAACAGTTGGAACAGGAAATTTTTAAGATTGATTCATATACCAATCTCGTACTCCAATATCTACGATTAGAAAGCTTCCATGATGATTTGGTTTTGAAGAAAGAGAATATAGAAGATCTGGTCAAGGAAGTCATTCGCAAATATGCTATTTTCTTTATCCAGAAAGATCTAAGTATTAATCTGCATGACTTGGACAGAAGGATTGTGACGGATAAAAAATGGCTGTTGGTAGTCATTGAACAAATCCTATCAAATAGCCTCAAATACACAAATGAAGGTGGAATTGAAATCTATATGGACGATCAAGAACTTTGCATCAAGGATACTGGGATTGGTATCAAAAACAGTGATCGGTTGCGAGTCTTTGAACGTGGATTTTCAGGATATAATGGTCGAATGACCCAACAGTCATCTGGACTTGGGCTCTATCTAACCCAGAAAATCAGCCAAGAATTAGGACATCAGATTCAAATAGAATCCGAACTTGGGCAAGGAACAACTGTGAGGATTAAGTTCTCTGAAGTGAATTTACTGATTGAATGAAAAGAATTGTGAAGAGCTTGGAAGAAACCTTTCAAGCTCTTCTTTAGACCTTGATCTAGTGAGAAAAAAGGCTTCAATTAGATAAAAATGTAATCTTACAAAAATGTAAGATTAAAGGCCTCTTTTGTAAGGTTATGTTATGGTAAGCCATCTTTTTTTGGAGTAAACTTAGAGCATAAAGAAAAAGGAGAGGAACCATGAAAACAATTTTACAAAAGAAACATACAAGTAAGCCGAGTCCAAAGGATATCGAGCGAGTTCAAATCGGCATCGAAATGATGCAAGCTCAGTTTCAATTAATGGGATATTAAAAAGGAGAAGTTAAAATGACACTATTAGATGTAAAACACGTTCAAAAGATTTATAAAACTCGCTTTCAAGGCAACCAAGTAGAAGCCCTGAAAGATATTCACTTTACCGTTGAAAAAGGCGACTACGTTGCTATTATGGGTGAATCTGGATCCGGTAAATCTACTCTACTGAATATTCTTGCTATGCTTGACAAGCCAACGCGTGGTCAGGTCTTCCTAAACGGAACTGACACAGCTACCATTAAAAATTCTGAAGCATCAAGCTTCCGTCGTGAAAAGTTAGGCTTTGTCTTCCAAGACTTCAATTTGTTAGATACGCTTTCTGTTAAAGACAATATCTTACTCCCTTTGGTATTGTCTAGAAAGCCTATTACAGAAATGATGAAAAAATTGGTCGTGACGGCCGAAAATCTTGGCATCAATCAATTGCAGGAGAAGTACCCTTATGAAATCTCTGGAGGGCAAAAACAAAGGGTTGCAGTTGCACGGGCTATCATCACAGAACCAGAAATTCTTCTTGCGGACGAGCCAACAGGTGCCCTAGACTCTAAATCGTCTGCAGCCCTCCTTGATATCTTTGATCAGATCAACGAGCAAGGGCAAACCATTCTCATGGTGACCCACTCAACAGCAGCGGCTAGCCGTGCAAAACGTGTTCTTTTCATCAAGGACGGTATTCTCTATAATCAAATCTACCGTGGTGAAAAGACGGATCGTCAGATGTTCCAAGAAATCTCTGATACCTTGACTGTTATGGCAAGTGAGGTGAACTAGTATGTTTCGATTAACCAATAAGTTGGCCATATCCAACTTAATTAAAAACCGCAAACTCTATTATCCGTTTGCTTTGTCTGTCATTTTGGCAGTCACAATTAGCTATCTCTTTTATTCCCTAGCCTTTAATCCTAAAATTGTGGATTTACGTGGTGCATCTGCTATTCAATTTACCCTACAACTAGGGCTTGTCGTTGTGACACTTGCATCTGCCATTATCGTGCTTTATGCCAACAGTTTTGTCATGAAAAATCGCTCAAAAGAACTGGGTGTCTATGGTATGTTGGGACTAGAAAAGCGCCATTTAATTGGTATGACCTTTAAGGAACTCCTGATTTTTGGTCTAGTAACAGTCACTGCTGGGATTGGGATTGGTGCTCTCTTTGACAATCTGATTTTCGCTTTATTGCTCAAACTTTCAAAGATGAAAGTGGAGTTAGTTGCAACTTTCCAATGGTCCGTAGTGCTTTCAATCCTTCTGGTATTCGGTTTTATCTTTTTAGCCCTTGTCTTCCTAAATGCTATCCGCATTATCCGAATGGATGCTCTGCAACTTTCTCGTGAGAAAGCAAAAGGTGAGAAGAAGGGGCGTTTCCTAGTCCTTCAGACACTTGTAGGGCTAATTGCACTAGGTGGTGGCTACTACTTAGCACTAAGCGTAACAGATGCTTTCAAAGCTATCGCTACTTTCTTTATTGCGGTTATGTTAGTTATTGTAGGGACCTATCTCTTATTCAATGCTGGTATTACAGTTTTCTTACAGTTGCTCAAGAAAAACAAGAGATATTACTACCAACCTAACAACCTCATCTCTGTTTCTAACCTTATCTTTCGTATGAAGAAAAATGCTGTCGGATTAGCAACAATTGCCATCCTTTCAACCATGGTTTTGGTTACTATGTCTGCAGCTACTAGTATCTACAACGGATCTGAAAATATGAAAAAAATCCTATATCCTCACGATATGTCAGTTTCAGGACAAAATGTAGAAGTTGAGGATTTAGACCAACTATTGAGTCAATATGCCAGTGAAAAGAATCTAACGATCAGCAATAAGGATGTTCTCAGCTTTTCAAGTTTTGGTCTTTCTAGTCAAGATGGGACCAAATTAACCATCTTTGAAAAAGGGCAAAACAATGTCATGCCTAAGACAGTCTTCCTAGTTTTTGAACAAAAAGACTATGAGAAAATGACTGGACAAAAGCTTCATTTAACGGATAACGAAGTTGGTCTTTGGGCTAAAAATGACCAACTAAAAGGTCAGAAAACATTCAGTCTTAACAATCAAGAGTATCGTATCAAGGAAGAAATCCAGCAAGATTTTATCATCAATCATGTTTCAAATCAGTATGTTCTCTTGATTTCGGATTATAACTACCTTGTCGTACCAGATCTTCAAATCTTTTTAGAAAAATATCAGGATTCTGCTATTTATACTCAGTTATACGGTGGTATGGATGTAACCGCCAGTCAAGAGGAACAGTTAAAGCTAGCTGACGATTTTCATGAGTATGTGAATAATTTCAGTCATAATCTTAAGAGCGAAGGTGGTATGGTATACGGTGGAAATACTGCGAGTGACGCAATTGCCCAAATGAATGCTCTCTTTGGCGGAGTTCTCTTTATTGGTATTTTCCTCTCTATCATCTTTATGATTGGAACTGTACTCGTTATCTACTATAAACAAATCTCAGAAGGTTATGAGGATCGTGAACGCTTTGTCATCCTGCAAAAAGTGGGCTTGGACCAAAAACAAATCAAACAAACCATTAACAAGCAGGTCTTGACTGTTTTCTTCCTCCCCGTAATCTTTGCTTTCCTACACTTGGCTTTTGCCTATCATATGTTAAGTTTGATTCTTAAGGTCATTGGGGTAGTAGATACAGCTATGATGTTAAGTGTAACACTTTCTATTTGTGGTATCTTTGCCCTCATCTACGTACTTATCTTTATGATTACTTCAAGAAGCTATCGTAGAATTGTTCAAATGTAAAAACAGAAACATCAAAAAAGAGAGTGGGACAGAAATCGTTAATTCGTTAGAATGCGATTTCGTCGTCCCACCTCCGCACAGTTGAGTAGGGCTGTAAAAGCTGATGAAATCAGCGTAGTAGAGCCCACTCGACCACTGCGTCTTGCTCGACAATCCAAAGACAATTGAGAGGTTAGGACTTTTGTCCCGGCCTCTTTTTTAGTAGCTAGAATTTTGTACCAGGTTTTATCTCTTATTTCTCAACACGTGATTTGTTGGCGATATCAGCTAGGATTGCTGCTACAAACTCATCATGTTTAAACATTAAAACGGTATTCACTTTCAGAGGAGATATCGTTTTTCTTCTTCTTATTCGGATAAGGATACAAAAATTTCTTCTTTTCTCTATCTTTTAAATTAATTGATTTCTTCAGAGAAAGGCTGTAAAATTTTTGATATAATAT
Source organism: Streptococcus sp. 27098_8_91 (assembly GCF_041432385.1). NCBI lineage: Bacteria > Bacillati > Bacillota > Bacilli > Lactobacillales > Streptococcaceae > Streptococcus > Streptococcus sp. 27098_8_91. The sequence continues at coordinate 93,378 of NZ_JAPVZN010000001.1, read as the reverse complement.
CAAGGATAGACTGATGGATATTTAATACTCTTCGAAAATCAAATTCAAACCACGTCAGCGTCGCCTTACCGTACTCAAGTACAGCCTGCGGCTAGCTTCCTAGTTTGCTCTTTGATTTTCATTGAGTATAAAGGATAATTTTCAAAAGAATGACAGGTGAGAATTAAAAATATGTAAGATTGGACAGATGTCTCTCTACCATCATCCATGCAGAAACAAGATTATATGAAATAAAAAGAGTAACCAATGTCCGGAAACTATTCAACACGTGAATTCCGCGAGAAACTATATGATGACCTTCATGTTCGATTAAGAGATACATTGATTTTGATGTGTGCGATTTTTATTGCCTCTATAGGTCTAAATATGAATTCAACAGCTGTCATTATTGGAGCCATGCTGATTTCCCCTCTTATGACACCGATTGTTGGACTGGGATTCGGTTTAGCTATTTTTGATACGCGTTTAATCAAGCAATCTCTAGAGGTTTTATTTACTCAAGTATTGGTCAGTTTGCTTGTCTCGACACTGTATTTCTGGATTTCCCCCTTATCTTATGCAAGTAGCGAGTTGATTGCACGAACCTCTCCAACCATTTGGGATGTTCTCATTGCTATCGCGGGTGGGATAGCAGGTTTCATTGGTTCAAGGAAAAAAGAAGCAAACAATATCGTACCAGGAGTAGCCATTGCAACAGCTCTGATGCCACCTATCTGCACTGCAGGATATGGTTTAGCTAATGGAAATGTACGATTTTTATTTGGGGCTCTTTATCTTTTCTTGATCAACTGTGTCTTTATCATGCTAATCAACATTGTTGGAACAAGAATTTTTATGAGAAAATCTCCCTTAAGTTCATTTAATGAGCTAAACATTAAAATGAAAATTGGGTTGATATCCTTGATTGTATTATTGGTCCTTCCAGCCAGCTATTCAGCAGTCACTCTGACGATGGATCAAGCGCGAAAAGAAGGGATCAAACAGTTTGTAGAAAATGAGTTCGCCAATCATACGGTCATTAATCAAGTCTACAAGTCAAGTAGCAATGAATTAGTCTTGACGGTTGTTGGAGATCCGATTTCAGAAGAAGAATTAGAAACACTCCACCAAAAACAAGCCTCTTACGGTATTCAATCTGTTCAATTGAAAGTGAATCAAGTTCAGAACTCGCCAACATTAGATAGTGAAGCGACCAAGGAATTTTATGAAAACATTGACAAGTATATTGATCAAAAACTCTCTGAAAAAGATTCACAAAACGATCTCGTAAAAGAAAATGAAGCAGACAAGGATTGAGGACAATGAACTGAATCGGTTTTTACGCCGTGTTTTTCTTGTATCTTCCTCTTTCTTACTTATAGCAGGTTGTTTTTGCTTGAATAAGAAATAAATTAGAAGTTCTATCATCTAAGAAAAATGATGAAAAAAATCATTTAACTAATGGTGTGAACGTTTAGTGTTTATCAGCTCCATTCTCTGTAATTTTGGGGGTAAAATCCACACCATTTAGATAAAATTAGTTGAATTTGATTGGAAAAACGCTTTTATAAAAGCGGAGAAAAGTCTTGATATTACGCTGTTTTTAGTCCAACTGAAATTCATACTTTCCAAACCAGGCTTGAAAAAAGCTCGTAAAGCATCACAATTTAGTAAACGTTAAAACTTATTTAAACTTATTGAAAGCATTTCGTATCAAAAATACGGGATGCTTTTTCTGTTCACCCCAAATTTTTGTAACTAGGTGATACTTGAAATTAATACAAATTTGGTTGTTTTTGATAAATCTAAGCAACACTAAATGATGAAGTGAAAGGGGATGAATCTTTGATAGTATTCATTTATTGTGAAATATGATATACTTATTAATTAGATGGATGAATACTTCTAGAGTTAAATATAGCATAATAGGGACAGACTTTTTGGTTTATTTTTGTTTGTAGTCGGATTATGAAAGAATATCCAATATTATGCGATAAGATAGAATGTTACAAAAAAGAAAGGGGATGCAATCCGATGAAGAAAGACAGATTAATTGTATTGACAGATGCTGTTCTAGCAATTATTATGACCATCTTGATTTTAGAGTTAGAAAAACCAACAACACCAAGTCTTGAAGCTTTTTGGGATTTACGGCAAAATTTCTTTGCTTGTTTTCTTTTCTTTTTCTGGTTGGGATCGTTATGGATGGCACTAAACACATTATGGGAAAAGGTTGAGAAAATTTCCTCAGAAATTATTTGGTGGAATTTGTTTCTACTCTTGGAGCGGCAGGAGTTCTCTTTGGAGAATTTCATGCCATCCAAGATACCAGTCTGAATGATGTGGTGGACCGGATCTATATAAATGTCAAGGATTTACCGTTTCAGTCCTTGGGAGCTTTAGCTAATATCCTGTCTGATGTTAAGAAGGGACTGATTCAAGACAGTCATATCTGGTCTTTCTTCCAGTCATTTTTCAAACAATATCAGTTGATAATCAGCTTAAATCAGATCTATCAGTTTGTCTATCTTTCTCTGATGGAGATCATGTCCTATCTTCACTTTGATTATTGGAAAAAACGGCTCGGTCAGGAGCTAGTATGAATAAGGAGAACAAATGAGACGTTTAAAAATGTTATGGCATATTATACAGGTTACGGGTTTTACTCGGTTTGCTCTGAGTTTTGTGACCTTTGTTTTTGGGTCAGGAGGCGTGCTTTTCCTAGTTGAACCTGCTATCACAAATTACGGAGACGGTCTTTGGTATGCTTTTGTGACTTCGACGACTGTCGGCTACGGGGATCTCCTAGCTGTGACCTTGATTGGAAGGATTACCAGTGTCTTCTTGACGATTTATGGGCTCATATTTTTTGGCTGTTTATCAGCTGTTATTATTAATTATTATACCGATTTAAATAAGGAAAGAGGAGAGGACAAATGACTGCCAATTATTCAACACGGGAATACCGTGAGAAATTATATGATGATCTTCATGTTCGATTAAGAGATACAGTGATTTTGATGTGTGCGATTTTTATTGCCTCTATAGGTTTAAATATGAATTCAACAGCTGTCATTATTGGAGCCATGCTGATTTCCCCTCTTATGACATCGATTGTTGGACTCGGATTTGGTTTAGCTATTTTTGATACGCGTTTAATCAAGCAATCTTTAGAGGTTTTATTTACTCAAATATTGGTCAGTTTGCTTGTCTCGACTTTGTATTTCTGGATTTCCCCCTTATCTTATGCAAGTAGCGAGTTGATTGCACGAACCTCTCCAACCATTTGGGATGTTCTCATTGCTATTGCTGGTGGGATAGCAGGTGTAATTGGGTCAAGGAAAAAAGAAGCAAACAATATCGTGCCAGGAGTAGCCATTGCAACAGCTCTGATGCCACCTATCTGTACTGCAGGATATGGTTTAGCTAACGGAAATGTACGATTTTTATTTGGGGCTCTCTATCTTTTCTTGATCAACTGTGTCTTTATCATGCTAGCCAACATTATTGGAACAAGAATTTTGATGAGAAAATCTCCCTTAAGTTCATTTAAAGAGCTAAATATTAAAATGAGAATTGGCTTGATCTCCTTGATTGTATTATTGATTCTTCCAGCTAGTTATTCAGCAGTCACTCTGACGATAGATCAAGCGCGAAAAGAAGGAATCAAACAGTTTGTAGGAAAAGAGTTCGCCAATCATACGGTCATTAATCAAGTCTACAAGTCAAGTAGCAATGAATTAGTCTTGACAGTTGTTGGAGATCCGATTTCAGAAGAAGAATTAGAAACCATTCGCCAAAAACAAGCCTCTTACGGTATTCAATCTGTTCAATTGAAAGTCAAGCAATTCAACAATTCGACAAAATTAGATAGTGAGACGATCAAGGAATTTTACGAAAACATTGACAAGTATATCGATCAAAAACTCTCTGAAAAAGATTCACAAGATGACATCGTAAAAGAAATTGAGGCAGACAAGGACTGAGGATAGTCAACTTATCTAACTCGAGGAAGCAAATCTTGGGAGGATATCCTATATCCAAAAGTTAGTGGATAGAAAGGATCGTTGATGAGGATACATTTGTGGAAGTTTGACCAATCACTAATAGCTCAGGCTACATAAAAAAGCAACAACGTTTTCAGTTGTTGCTTTTTTATGTAGCTGGAATTTTTATCCCAGGTTTTATCGTTTATTTTTCAACTCGTGATTTGTTGGCGATATCAGCAAGAATCAATTCTACAAATGCATCTACTGGCATGGTTTTTGTTTCTTTTTGACCATAGCGGCGAACGTTTACGGCTTGCTCTTCCATTTCCTTATCACCAACGATTAATTGGTAAGGAATTTTTTGAGTTTGTGATGCACGGATCTTGAACTGCATTTTTTCATTGCGCTCATCCACATCGGCACGAACACCACGGTCACGGAGTTTCTTAGCTACTTCCCAAGCGTAGTCCACGTGTTTTTCGTTAGAAACTGGGATAAGAGTTACTTGGTGAGGGGCAAGCCATGTTGGGAAGGCACCCTTGTAGTTTTCAATCAAGATAGCTGTGAAGCGTTCCATAGTTGAGATAACACCACGGTGAATCATAACTGGACGGTGTTCTTCACCATCAGCTCCGATGTATTTAAGGTCGAAGCGTTCTGGAAGCAAGAAGTCAAGCTGGATGGTAGAAAGAGTTTCTTCTTTACCAAGGGCAGTCTTAACTTGGATATCCAATTTTGGTCCGTAGAAGGCTGCTTCCCCTTCAGCTTCAAAGTAGTCAAGTCCCATGTCATCCATAGCTGATTTCAACATACGTTGAGCATTTTCCCACATTTCATCATTATCAAAATATTTGTGAGTATCTTGAGGATCACGATATGATAAACGGAAACGATAGTCAGTCAAGTTGAAATCTTCGTAAACATCTATAATCAATTGAAGCGTACGTTGGAACTCATCTTTAATTTGTTCAGGTGTTACGAAAGTGTGACCGTCATTAAGTGACATTTCACGTACACGTTGAAGCCCTGTGAGAGCACCAGATTTTTCATAGCGGTGCATCATACCGATTTCAGCAATACGGATTGGCAATTCACGGTAAGAGTGAACGTGGTGTTTAAAGACTTCGATATGGTGAGGACAGTTCATTGGACGAAGAACGAATTCTTCCCCATCACCCATATCCATAGTTGGGAACATATCTTCACGGTAGTGATCCCAGTGACCAGAAGTCTTGTAAAGTTCTACTGAGGCAATTGGTGGAGTGTAGACGTGTTGGTAACCAGCAGCGATTTCCTTGTCGACGATGTAGCGCTCCAATTCACGACGGATAGTAGCCCCATTTGGCAACCAGAATGGAAGCCCTTGACCAACCTCTTGAGAAATCATGAAGAGATCAAGCTCTTTACCAAGTTTACGGTGGTCACGTTCTTTGGCTTCTTCACGCATTTGAAGGTAGTTTTTCAAGTCTTTCTTGTCGAACCAAGCTGTACCGTAAATACGTTGCATCATAGCATTGTCGCTATTTCCACGCCAGTAGGCACCAGCTACATGGAGAAGGTGGAAGATTTGGATGCGGCCTGTTGATGGGACGTGTGGGCCACGGCAAAGGTCCACGTATTCACCTTGACGGTAGATGGTCAAGCCACCCTCGTCTTCTGAGTGCTCCTCAATCAATTCCAATTTATATGGGTCGTTCTTGAAGATTTCACGCGCCTCGTCTTTAGTCACTTCCTCACGAATAGATGGGAAGTTTTCTTTAACGATTTTTTGCATTTCTTCTTCGATACGAGGAAGATCTTCGTTAGAGATTTGACCAGCTTGGTTATCAGTATCGTAGTAGAAACCATCTTCGATAGCTGGACCAACCCCCAAGTGAATGTCTGGGAAAAGGCGACGAGCGGCTTGTGCAAACAAGTGTGCAGCTGAGTGACGCAAGATGTCAAGAGCGTCTTCGTGATCAGGTGTCACGATTTCAATGCTTCCATCTTCAGTGATCGCACGAGTAGTGTCGATGAGTTTGCCGTTGAATTTACCAGCAAGAGTTTTTTTAGCTAGAGAATTGCTGATGGATTGAGCAATTTCAAAAGTTGTAACGCCAGATTCGAATTCACGAACAGCGCCATCTGGGAAAGTAATTTGAATCATGATTTTCTCCTTATATTGGTTATCCATTATTTATAAAGCAGAGGTGTTTCCCTATTTTGCAGTCTTAAATCAAGAAAAACAAAAAGCGACATCCTAAAAAGGACGTCGCAACGTGGTTCCACCTTCATTTATGTTCCTCAAAAAAGAGGGACACCTCTGATTGGCTCTAACGTGGCCACCGTTTTATGTTTGCATAAAAGTCAGTAGAGTAGTATCAGTTTAGGCTTCCTATGCGTTCTCAGCAACCACGCACTCTCTGGTAGAAAGGGGCTAAGTGACTTGTCTCTATGCATTATTATAGCATGATTGTGAGATTTTTCAAGGATTTTGTGAAAGTTTTTCCTTTTCAGTTTTTGCACTAGATTCTTAATAGCTACACCGACAGCCATACCCGCGAGGGCAAAGATTTCATAGGCTAGGAAGTAGAGAAGGATAAATTCTCCGAAAGTAATGATGGTAAAGCAAAAGAGCAAGCCAACTTCAATTAACCACCAAACTGAGAACTTGAAACGATAAGAGTAGAATAGTGATACTATGAAAGTCACCAGTGGAGAGAAGATAATAACGTTGCCGATGGTGAGCTCCTTCAAGATATAGTTTTCAGTAATAGTCCATAATAACAGCTCATAAAGTGGCCAATAAAAGAAAAATATGACCAGATAGTAGGGGAGATATTGCGAGAATTTACGCATGGTAATCACCTCTCTTTTCAAGATGTCAACTTAGATATCCTTCCTATAACTATTATAGCACTTTTGCGGTAAGAATGGTAAATCAGTTGACAAAGAACTTAGTTCTTGGTAGAATAAGAAATGTCGTAAAGACAAATAACTTCTTCTTGGTTACAGGCATGCCAACCTGTCACTCGGATGAAGCCAAATAAAAAGGAGAAACATCATGGCAATCTCAAAAGAGAAAAAAAATGAAATCATTGCACAATATGCACGTCACGAAGGTGATACAGGTTCAGTAGAGGTTCAAGTTGCTGTCCTTACATGGGAAATCAACCACCTTAACGAACACATCAAACAACACAAAAAAGACCACGCTACTTACCGTGGATTGATGAAGAAAATCGGTCGCCGTCGTAACTTGCTTGCATACTTGCGTAAAAACGACGTTAACCGTTACCGTGAGTTGATCAACTCTCTTGGACTTCGTCGCTAATTCAAGATACAAAGGCCGTCAAAAGCATAAAGCAAAAATAGGAAAATTGACGAAGAAACTTCAGTTTCTAGGAGATTTTATCTTTTTTGCCAAGTGCTTAGGCCGTGTTCAATTGAGCATATCTTGAAAATAAGGCTACTCTAGTTGAGTAGCTTTTTATTTTTGTCACCTTACCTCGATATACTCAAGTATGTTCTTCGGTTACGGTTCCTAGCACTGTAAGGTAAAATAAATCAGAATGATCTCCCTTCGGGGAGATTTTTTGTTTTACTAACATTTTTGTACAATCTTTGGCTTGCCGTATAGTCTACAAACGTTTTATCCAGCAAGAATCAAGCTCTCTGACTTCAGGGAGCTTTTTTATTGAGGTTTTATCGGCCACAATTTTGGAGACTACAAAAACTAGTCTCTGATAAAGCTTTCATAATGGCAAGTTTTATCGGCCACAATTTTGGAGACTACAAAAACCTCAAATGGTAGTAGTCTGCAAGACCCTCAAATGGTAGTAGTCTGCAAGACCCTCGGAGAGCCCACACTTTACGAAGTAAAGTATAGTATGTTATACTTTACATGGAAGTAGTCACCGAATTCCAGTTAGAAATTACTTTGTAACTACGTTTTGAGGAGGAGTAAAATGCTTTCCTACGTTCGACATTACCCATTAGCGATAGCTAAATTAATGTGTCTGTGCTCTCCTAAAATCTGCTGATTTATTACTGACTAATACAGGAGGTTTTTATGGGACAGACAATCATATCTGCTATTGGTGTTTATATTTCCACCAGTATCGATTATTTAATTATTTTACTTATTTTATTTGCACAGCTATCACAGAATAAACAAAAATGGCATATTTATGCGGGGCAATATCTAGGCACAGGCTTACTTGTAGGGGCGAGTTTAGTTGCTGCTTATGTCGTTAATTTCGTGCCTGAAGAATGGATGGTTGGATTGCTTGGTTTAATCCCTATCTATTTAGGGATTCGCTTTGCAATTGTTGGAGAAGGTGAGGAAGAAGAGGAAGAAATTATTGAAAGATTAGAACAAAGCAAGGCAAATCAACTGTTTTGGACAGTTACATTGTTGACAATTGCGTCTGGCGGAGATAATTTAGGTATCTATATACCTTATTTTGCTTCGTTAGATTGGTCACAGACACTCGTGGCGTTGCTTGTGTTTGCAATCGGCATAATTATCTTTTGCGAGCTTAGTCGTGTGCTATCCTCTATGCCGTTAATATCCGAGACAATTGAAAAATATGAGCGAATCATTGCGCCCTTAGTATTCATTCTACTTGGACTATACATCATGTATGAAAATGGCACGATAGAGACTTTTCTGATCGTGGAGATTTTTTAGTTTACTAGGATTTTAGCCCGATCTCAAATTAGCCCTCTGGCTTCAGAGGGCTTTTTTGTGTGCATTTTTCTAGTCTTGCTCATGATTTAGAAATGTGGTATACTGTTTATTAAAATTGTCAAAATTTTTAATTTTATTAAGGGAGAGTTTTATGATTTCCAAATCTTCTGGAAGCCATCAAAACCTGCGGTATGTTTTTCTCCTATCTCTGTTGCTCGGAACTTTGGGAGTTTCTCTATTTTTGGCTGTTTCTATGGGTTCAGTTCAAATTAGTTTGAGTGATACCTATCGGATTATATTGAGTAAGATGGGAGCTCCGTTGGATATAGGAGACCTTTCGAAGTCGACACTTGCGATTGTCTGGAATATGAGATTGCCACGGGTTTTTCTTGCTTTAATAGTTGGGGCAGGCCTTTCCATGTGTGGCAGTGTTATGCAGTCAACAGTCAATAATCCAATCGCAGAGCCCTATGTGTTAGGAATTTCTGCTGGGGCAACCTTTGGTGCGACTTTGAGTATTATTCTTGGGTTTAAGGTCATGATTGGTCTAGGCTCTTTCCTTGGAGCGATTTTAGCAACACTTGCAGTCCTTCTGATCGCTTCCATGCAAGGCAGGATGACAACTTCCAGCCTGATTTTATCAGGAACGGTCGTGAATGCACTATTTTTGGCTTTTTCAAATTTTATTATCTCAATTGGCGCTAATGCAGATAGTGTTATGACTATCAAGTTTTGGACCATGGGTTCCTTAGCGGGAACCTCCTGGGCTCACTTAACTTTGCCAACAGTAGTAGTGGGAATAGCTTTCTTATTTTTCTCTACCCAATACCGTGTTTTTAATGCCATGATGATGGGTGATGAGGCAGCCTTGACTTTGGGGATTCCTCTACGTTTTTACTGGTATCTCTATGTGGCTATTGTGGCTGTGCTGACAGCTATCTTGGTATCGACCTGTGGAATTATCGGCTTCGTTGGTCTTATTACCCCACATTTGGCGAGAAGTTTGGTGGGTACAAACTACAGAAGGCTTTTTCCGATAGCAACCTTACTCGGCGCCCTCTTTGTCGTTTGGGCAGATGTCTTTGCTCGAGTTTTGATTCAAAATGCTGAACTACCGATTGGAATTTTCACAGCCCTAGTAGGTGCACCTTTCTTTATCTACATGGTTGCAAGTAGACGAAGGGAGGTGAGAGTCTGATATGGACTTAATGTGTCAGGACATTCACTTTGGAATCGGAGAAAAAAAGATTCTTAAAGGAGTCTCACTTAAACTTGAGGGCAACCAATTTCATACTATTTTAGGACCCAATGGCAGTGGGAAAACAAGCCTACTGAAACTCCTCTATCGACAGGAAAAGCCTGATCAGGGCCTGATTTCCCTTGATGGGAAACCCTTGGACCAAATGAGCGTTAAGGAAACGGCAAAACAGATGGCCGTCATCACGCAGTTTAATCAACTCCAGTTTGATTGCACGGTTGAAGAAATTGTTATGCTGGGTAGAACGCCCCATCTCTCTTTCTTACAAAAGGAAAAAGAAAAAGACTTTGCCTTGGTTGAGGATGCTTTGGTCAAGGTAGATCTGCTTGAAAAGAGAAATCGACTCTACTCTTCTTTGTCAGGAGGAGAGAAACAACGGGTTTTATTGGCACGCGCCTTGGCCCAAGAGCCGACCCTCTTGCTCTTAGATGAACCGACCAATCATTTGGATATCAAGTATCAGCTAGACTTATTGACCATTGTCAAAAATCTTCAGATCAATGTGCTAGCTGTCTTGCATGATATTCAGCTGGCTTGTCGCTATTCAGACTATCTCTATCTAATGAAAGAAGGGGAGATTGTTTACCAAGGGACTCCAAAAGAGACCATCACACCCGAGTCATTGCAGGCTGTCTATGGCGTTCAAAGTAAGGTAACTTGGACAGAAGATCAGCAAGCCATGATTCACTATTTATAAATATTAAAAAGGAAAAGAAAAACATGAAAAAATCACTCAGTATTTTGCTCGTAACAGTAGCTACCTTATCTTTGGTAGCTTGTGGTAACGCATCTAAAGAAACAGCAACGGCACCAGCTACAACAGAAGCTAGTCAAAAAGCTACTACAGAAACCAGCTATCCCGTAACCATCAAAACGTATGATGCTAAAGGAAATGAAGTCGAACAAGTCTTTGAAAAGGCACCTGAAAAGGTCATCACCAACAATCTTTCAACAACTGAAATCCTACTTGAACTCGGTTTGAAGGATAAAATTGCCGGTATGCTCAATCCTGATAATGCTGTAACTGGTAAATACAAGGAAGCCATTGAAGCTATCCCCCACATTGGCGATAAAAAATCTGTCTCACAAGAAACAGTTCTTTCTTATGAACCTGATGCCTTGATGGGACGCAACATGATGTTCTCTGAAAAGTCAATGGGAACTATTAGTGCTTGGAACGAAAACAAAATCCCTGTTTATACGCAAAAAGCTTCACTTTCAACTATCCAACAAGATTTAGGAAATATTGTAGAAGATGTGAAAAATCTTGGTACCATTTTCAATGTCCAAGACAAGGCTAACCAATATGCCGAACAATTACAAGCTAAAATCGATGCGGTTAAAAAAGCCAACCCAGAAACACAAGGTGAAAAGAAAAAGGCTTTGATTATGGTGGCCTACAATGACGAAACCTTTGGTGCTTACAAGTCAGCCCTACAAGAAAGTTTGCTCAACCAACTTGGTTATACCAATGTCGCAACAGGAACATCTGGTTTGACCTTGGAAAATCTAGTATCAATGGATCCAGAGTTGATTATCTATGTAACCAGCGACCGCAATCAAAAGTTGGATGAAAAAGCAGTGGATTTGATGAAGGCAAATGCTGTTTTGGAAAATGTCCCAGCAATCAAGAATCAAAAAATCATGACCATCTCTTACGATGAGTTGATGGACTACGGTCCAGCAGTAATTGATTCACTTGAAAAAATCAATGACTTTATCAAGAAATAAGGAGTTTAACTGGGAAGGGATTCAGGTTAGGGTCAGCCTTCCTTCAAACTATGATCCTCAACAAGCCTATCCAGTTGTGCTTTTAAATGATGGGGAACTAGACTATTTGTCAGACCTATCTCAATCTGTAATTTTGGTGGGTTTGATTCCAGAAAATCGCTTGAATGACTTTACACCCTGGCAGTCTGATGCATTGAAAGAAGGGGCACCAGACTTTGGTGGGAAGGTAGACGACTACCATCAAAAGCTCTTTCAAGGAATTTTAAAAATTCTAAAGAAAGACTACTTGATTGATGAAAGTAGGATTGCTTATGGTGGCTATTCGCTGGGGGGGCTTGCTGCTGTCTATAGTCTCTATAGCAATAATCTTCCTGTGACCTGTATCTTTTCTATCTGTGGTTCTTTCTGGTATCCAGACTTTACAGATTTTTGCAGGGAACATACCTTGATGCAGAGCCAAAGCCTGATTTATCTGCAAAATGGTCAGACAGAAGGTGCCAATCATTCCAATCGTCTGTCTAAGGCTCCCCTTTTTGCAAGTGATATTCATAATCTAATTTCAGAGAAAGTTCCCTCAGCTTATTCCACCTTTGATGCTTATGGGCATCATGAAGCTCTCGACCAACGCTATCAACATTTTTGTGATTGGCTAACGAAAGAGTGGAAGCTTACGTAAAAATCTAGTACTCTTTGTTCATGATGGACAGAGAGTATTTTCCTTATCTTTAATCGGGTATGTTTTGAAATTTCCGTGGGTTTATCTAAACCGAAAGTTTAACTGAAATGCATCAAAATGTGGTATAATGAGTAGATAGATAGAATCGAGGATATTATGTCATTTACGAAATTTAAGTTTAAAAAATATATAGAAGAAGCCTTGGAGGAGTTGAAGTTTACCACTCCAACAGAGGTGCAAGATAAGTTAATTCCTATTGTCCTGGCAGGTCGTGACTTGGTTGGTGAATCAAAAACAGGTTCAGGGAAAACTCATACCTTCTTGCTTCCAATTTTCCAACAGTTGGATGAAGAGAGCGATAGCGTGCAGGCAGTTATCACAGCTCCGAGTCGTGAGTTAGCAACACAGATTTATCAAGCTGCTCGTCAAATTGCAGGCCACTCGGATGTAGAAGTACGTGTCGTTAACTATGTTGGGGGTACAGACAAGGCGCGTCAGATTGAAAAACTTGCCAGCAATCAGCCCCATATCGTCATCGGAACACCAGGTCGTATCTATGATTTGGTAAAATCAGGCGATTTGGCTATCCACAAGGCTAAGACCTTTGTAGTCGATGAAGCTGACATGACCTTGGATATGGGATTCTTGGAAACAGTTGATAAGATTGCAGGAAGTCTTTCGAAAGACTTACAGTTTATGGTCTTTTCAGCGACTATCCCACAAAAACTGCAACCATTCTTGAAAAAATACTTGTCTAATCCAGTTATGGAAAAAATCAAGAACAAAACAGTTATCTCAGATACCATTGATAACTGGTTGATTTCGACCAAGGGACGAGACAAGAACGCTCAGATTTATGAGTTGACTCAAGTCATGCAGCCATACTTAGCCATGATTTTTGTCAATACTAAGACACGGGCAGATGAATTGCATACATACTTAACAGCCCAAGGCTTGAAGGTTGCTAAGATTCATGGGGATATTGCTCCTCGTGAACGTAAACGGATCATGAATCAGGTCAAAAATCTTGATTTTGAGTATATCGTAGCAACTGACCTGGCTGCGCGTGGGATTGACATCGAAGGTGTCAGCCACGTTATTAATGATGCCATTCCTCAAGACTTATCCTTCTTTGTTCACCGTGTTGGACGAACTGGACGTAATGGTCTACCAGGAACAGCTATTACCCTCTATCAGCCTAGTGATGACTCAGATATTCGTGAGTTGGAAAAACTAGGAATCAAGTTTACTCCTAAGATGGTTAAAGACGGGGAGTTCCAAGATACTTATGACCGTGACCGCCGTGCTAATCGTGAGAAGAAACAGGAAAAACTGGACATCGAAATGATTGGCTTGGTTAAAAAGAAAAAGAAAAAAGTCAAGCCAGGCTATAAGAAAAAAATCCAGTGGGCTGTCGATGAAAAACGCCGTAAAACCAAGCGTGCTGAAAGTCGTGCCCGTGGACGTGCAGAGCGTAAGGCAAAACGTCAAACATTTTAAAAATGAAACAGTAGAACCAGTGGTTTTACTGTTTTGGATAGTTCTACATCTGGATTGTCAGAATTCATAAGTAGATGATGTTAAAAACTTAAAATTTAATCAGATCATTCTTTTAAATTTCTGAAGTTTATAATATACTTAAATTAAAAGTAGATTATTGGAGAAGGTAAATGAAAATAAAAATGAAAGACTTTATTGCTGGGATTGGTGAAATAAATGTTATTGTTTATTTGATATATGTGTGTACTGGTCTCGCTCCTCTCTTTCATATATTGGTCATCGGTTCAGAAGTGAGTACTGGAAAAATAGTTTTAACTATCTTAGGCATACTTTATGCTATCTTTTTAACGATTGCTAGAATTTATCGAAAGTTTTTCTGGTAAGAATTATCATGAAATATTAAAATCCCATCAGAAATTCTCTGATGGGATTTTAGACTTTAATATTATGATTTTACTCCCACTCAACAGTTGCAGGTGGTTTACTTGTAATATCGTAGACGATGCGGTTAACGTGGTCGACTTCGTTTACGATACGAACTGATATTTTCTGGAGAACTTCCCAAGGAATCTTAGCGAAGTCTGCAGTCATTCCATCGATAGAAGTGATAGCACGGATAGCGATGGTGTAGTCGTAAGTACGGCCATCTCCCATAACACCTACTGAACGAACGCCAGTGTTAACAGTGAAGTATTGCCAGATGTCGCGGTCAAGGCCAGCTTTAGCGATTTCTTCACGAAGGATAGCGTCTGATTCACGAACTGTTTCAAGTTTTTCTTCAGTGATTTCTCCCATGACACGGATAGCAAGTCCTGGTCCTGGGAATGGTTGGCGCCACACGATGTGGTCTGGCATACCAAGTTCTGTACCAAGGGCACGAACTTCATCTTTGTAAAGAGTGTTGAGTGGCTCGATAAGTTCAAACTGCATGTCTTCTGGAAGTCCACCAACGTTGTGGTGAGACTTGATGGTTTGAGCAGTATCCGTACCAGACTCAATCACGTCAGTATAAAGAGTTCCTTGAGCAAGGAATTTCACGTCTGTTAGCTTGCTTGCTTCATCATCAAAGACATAGACAAACTCGTTACCGATAATCTTACGTTTTTGTTCAGGATCAGATACACTAGCAAGTTTATCCAAGAAACGTTTAGCAGCATCTGCTTTAACGATATTCAAACCAAACTTACCACCAAGCATATCCATAACTTGATCAGCTTCCCCTTTACGGAGAAGACCGTGGTCTACAAAAATACAGATTAATTGATCCCCGATGGCTTTTTGGAGAAGAACCCCAACAACAGAAGAGTCAACACCACCAGAAAGTCCTAGGAGAACACGTTTGTCTCCAACTTTCTCACGGATTTGTTTGATTTGCATCTCGATGAAGTTATCCATTGTCCAGTCGCCTTTGGCACCACAGATGTTCAAGGCAAAGTTACGGAGGATATCATAACCGTGTACTGAGTGGCGAACTTCAGGGTGGAATTGGATACCATAGATTTTCTTGTCTGGATTTTCAATAGATGCGTAAGGACAGTCAGCAGAAGTTCCAGTACGGACAAAATCAGCAGGAATTTCTGTAACAGCATCCCCATGGCTCATCAAGACCAGTTGCTCATCTGGAGTACCCGCAAAAAGAGCTGATTCTGTGTGAGTCAATGTTGATTGACCGTATTCACGGTTACCAGCATCGCCTGCAGGAACAACCTTACCACCAAGCTTGTGAGTCAATAGCTGCATACCGTAGCAGATTCCTAAAATTGGAATTCCAAGTTCAAAAATCTCTGAATCAATATCAAATGATCCTTCTTCATAAACAGAGTTTGGACCACCTGAAAGTACAATCCCGATAGGATTGATAGCGCGGACTTCGTCAGCCGAAATCTTGTGACTTTTTAGTTCTGAAAAGACACCAATCTCACGGATACGACGTGAGATGAGTTGATTGTACTGGCTACCATAGTCCAGTACGATGATCTTTTCGACATCTTGCAAATCAGTTGAAATGTTGCTCATCTTTTCCCTTTCTTAAAAGAAATATCTTCTTGAATATTCTATCATAAAAGGGTTAGAATTACCAACCAAACAAGTGCGGTTTGACTTTTCCCTATGAGATAGGGTACAATGGAAAAAATAAAGAAAAGAAGTGATCAAGCATGTTACCAGCTTATATGAAAATCCACGACCAAATCAAGAAAGACATTGATGAGGGAAGTTGGAAAATTGGGGAAAGACTTCCAAGTGAGCGAGATTTAGCTGAGGAATTTGAAGTTAGCCGTATGACTCTGCGTCAAGCCATCTCCCTTTTAGTCGAGGAGGGGGTCTTGGAGCGTCGTGTGGGCAGTGGGACCTTTGTTTCTAGTACTCGTGTTCAGGAAAAAATGCGTGGGACAACTAGTTTTACGGAGATTGTAAAAGCTCAGGGTAAAACACCATCGAGTCATCTGATTTCCTATCGTCGAACGATCCCTAATGAGCAAGAAGTTGAAAAATTAGGGATCAAGGCCACTGAAAATATTATCCGGATGGAACGTGTTCGTTATGCAGATCAAGTTCCTGTAGTCTACGAGGTAGCTTCTATTCCTGAGAAATTTATCAAAAAATTTAAGAAAGAAGAAGTAACCAAGCACTTCTTTCAAACCTTGCAGAAACATGGTTATCGGATTGGTAAATCTCACCAGACTATATATGCTCGCTTAGCCAAGGAAAAAATTGCTCATTATCTGGAAGTGGAAAAGGGGCATGCAATTTTAGGGCTTACTCAAGTTTCTTACTTTGATGATGGTACAGCTTTCGAGTATGTAAAGAGCCAATACGTCGGAGAACGTTTTGAGTTTTATCTAGAAAATAATTAGTTTTAACAATACTCTTGAAGTAAAATCAGATCTACTTTAAGAGTTTTTTATTTGGTTTGGATTAGAAAATATTTTCCTTCTGAGAAAAATAGTAATCATACGAGTATTTTTCAAAGATTCGTGTTATAATAGTTAGGTTATATGGTCCCGATAAGGTGGTAGTGAAGGTCGTTTATCGATTCTCTACCAGTACTTTGTAACTCTATAACGAATATTTTTTAAGGGGGGACATTTTTATGTCAGAACGTAAATTATTCACGTCTGAATCTGTATCTGAGGGGCATCCAGATAAGATTGCAGACCAAATTTCAGATGCTATCTTGGATGCTATTTTAGAGCAAGATCCAGAAGCCCACGTTGCTGCTGAAACAGCTGTTTATACTGGTTCAGTTCATGTTTTTGGTGAAATTTCAACCAATGCCTATGTAGATATTAACCGTGTGGTACGTGATACGATTGCAGAGATTGGCTATACCAACACTGAGTATGGATTCTCAGCTGAAACAGTAGGAGTTCATCCATCATTGGTAGAGCAATCTCCTGATATCGCCCAAGGGGTTAATGAAGCCTTGGAAGTTCGTGGAAACGCAGATCAAGATCCACTTGATTTGATTGGAGCTGGAGACCAAGGTCTCATGTTTGGTTTTGCGGTTAATGAAACTGAAGAACTCATGCCATTGCCAATCTCACTCAGCCACAAGTTGGTTCGTCGTTTGGCAGAGCTCCGCAAATCTGGTGAAATTAGCTATCTTCGTCCAGATGCCAAATCTCAAGTCACTGTTGAATATGATGAAAATGACCAGCCAGTGCGCGTGGATACAGTCGTTATTTCAACTCAACACGATCCAGAAGTTAGCAATGAACAAATCCATGAAGATGTGATTAACAAGGTTATCAAAGAAGTGATTCCAGCTTCTTATCTTGACGACGAAACTAAATTCTTCATCAATCCAACAGGTCGTTTCGTTATCGGAGGACCTCAAGGAGACTCAGGTTTGACTGGTCGTAAGATTATCGTGGATACTTATGGTGGTTACTCACGTCACGGTGGTGGTGCCTTCTCTGGTAAGGATGCGACTAAGGTTGACCGTTCAGCTTCTTATGCAGCTCGCTACATTGCCAAAAACATCGTTGCTGCAGGTCTGGCTAAGAAAGCAGAAGTTCAATTGGCTTATGCCATTGGTGTAGCCCAACCTGTATCTGTTCGTATCGATACCTTCGGTACTGGAACAGTAGCTGAAAGCAAGCTTGAAAAAGCAGCGCGTCAAATCTTTGACCTTCGTCCAGCAGGAATCATCCAAATGCTTGATCTCAAACGTCCAATCTACCGTCAAACAGCGGCTTATGGACACATGGGACGTACAGATATCGATCTTCCATGGGAACGCTTGGATAAGGTTGACGCCTTGAAAGAAGCAGTTAAATAATATTAAAAAAGATTGGTACAACTACCAATCTTTTTGCATATAAAATCAGTTGTTAAACTGATTCAGAACGAAGACAAACGTCATTTTTGGCGTTTGTATTTTTCTGTTTTCAAAAATATGTTGTCTCATCATCTGATATTCCATTCAAAAATCGGATTTAGAACAAAATAAAAAGGGATATTCTCTATCCATTTCACCAGTTTTTTGATATTTAAGCATGCCAAAGTAAGCCCAACCTGATCCTCCATTTTGGACTTTCCTTTCTCTCTAGTGTATCTTAAATTATGGTACTCCTTAGCCGTCCCAAAGAGCCGTTCAATTGTTTCTTTGCGCTTCTTATAGAGTTCTTTCATTTCTCTTTGGTGACGAATCTCCTCACAAAATTCAAGGGCATCTTTCCAGACATGTCTCGTTACTACTTTTTGATGATTTTGGCTGTGGGTACAAACGGATAATAAAGGACAGGCAACACATACTTTGGGATTACTCTTATACTCACGGTAGCCTTCTCGAGTGGTAGTGCGATAGTTTAATACTTGATTTTCTGGACAGACATAACAATCATCACTTGCATCATAAACAAACTGACTAGGTCTTAAGTTCCCCTTTACTCCCTTTGGACGAGTATAAGGGAAGACAGGAATGATATTACGTTCTAATAAATAATGAGCAATAGTTGGGGTTTTGTAGCCTGAATCCGCAATTATATAGCGTGGGGAGAAAGGCTCTAACTTTGAAAATAAGGCAGGGAAAGCCTGACTGTCATGAACATTTCCTGCTTCAACCGTATAAGATAAGGCCCAACCATGCTTATCACAAGCAACTTGGGCAGAATAGGCAAATACTTCCTTGTGTTCGCCCTTGTGAAACCAACCACACTCGGGATCTGTTGTTGAGATTTTCTTTTCCTTAGCCTCACTTTCTTTTGCGGGCTTTAAGGACTTTTTTGCGTGTTTTTTCCGATCTAAATCAATCTCAACTGCCAATTGTTCACTCATAAATTTAGCTTGTTGCTCTACCATTTCCTTACGATACTTGTGACTATTAGCCGCTGCTTTGATATGGGTACCATCCACAAATATTTCAGAAGGATCAATTAAACCTGCATACAAAGCTTGATTGAGAACTTGGGAAAAAATCTCAGAAATGAGTTCTTTATCTTGAAAACGACGACTGTAATTTTTCCCATAGGTAGTAAAATGAGGAACCTTATCATCTAAAGTTAGTCCGAGAAACCAACGATAGGCCACGTTTACTTCAATCTCTTTCATAGTTTGGCGCATGGAACGGATACCATAAAAACATTTAATCAAAGGAATTTTGACTAACATGACGGGATCAAGACTAGGACGACCGTTATTTGGACTATAGGTATCTTCTACCAAATCATAAATAAAGTCAAAATCAACTTTTGAATCAACTTGTCGAAGAAAGTGATCTTTAGGGACCAATTCGTCTATTGTATAGAAACCATATTGCTTACGATTATAATCAGGTTTTTCTTTGTGAAACATAGGGAACACCTCACAACTCTTCTTACCTCTATTATACGACTTTACACAAAGAAAAGCCCTTAGAAACTTTAGTTCCAAGGACTTTGTCTTCTATCTGAATCAGTTGTTAAACTGATTTTTATTTTGTTGGGATTGAGATTTCAATCAATTTTTCAGAGTAGAGGGTCTTGATATTAGCTTCATCGATATTTTGCTTGTCAATCTTACGATTTAAGAAAAATTCTTGGATTTTCTCCATCTCTTTTTCGCGGATAGCGCGATGTTTATTTGAAATGAGGATTTCGTAATGAAGCGGTGCCTGGGTAAAAATAACATCTGTATTACCCGCAGAATAAACCTCTACAAGTGTTGCATCGGTGCTTTCTAACTGACTTTTAACAAGTTGCGAGTGTGAATTAGTAGTGTTGATGAGCTTCATAGGGTTTCCTCCTGAGTTTCTATGTCTATTATAGCACTTTTTGGAAAAATTGGGAAAGTTAACTTAAATTTGATGTTGTTTTTTCCAAGATTCGATAGCCCATTTATGACTTCCACGTTTGAGGATAGCAATAGCTTCATCAATTGGGAACCAGGCTAGATGATTGAAGTCTTCCAAGGGTTTTTGAACTTCTTGGAAAGAAGTTGCTTCGTAGAGATAGGCTGGATTGTAGTAGTGAGTATCGCGATGGCTAGAATAAAAATATTCGTCAGCCTGACCATAATAGCTACCGATTTCAGCCGTAAAGCCTAATTCTTCAATCAATTCTCGTTTGAGAGCTTCAAAGTGGTCTTCACCTTCTTCGATTTCGCCACCTGGCAAGAACCAAGCACCATTTGGAGCTTGAACGAGGATAATCTTTTCATGTTTTGAATCAGGAATGACTGCATAAACACCGTAGCGAGTCTTGTAGGTTACGCCCTCTTTTTTTTCTCCAAAGGTTGGATTTGTCATAAATTTCTCCTTTATGTGTGCGCTTTCTTACTATAATAGTAAAGAATGCTCTTACTGTCAAGTAAGAACATTCTTTTAGTATGTGGAATTAGTCATTTGAGTCAACTGTTTCCAATTTATTTTTTGATTTAATCATGATTTTACCATTGCTAGTCATGACGGCTTTGAGGTTTTTCTCGCTTGGATTTTCAAGGTAATAGTCTGTAATCGCATCTTCGATATAATCTTGGATTGTACGACGGAGCGGGCGAGCTCCCATTTTTGGATCATAACCAAGGTCTACGAGTTTCTCTTTAACCTTATCTGTCACATCTAAATGGATGTTATTACTTGAGAGTCGTTTATTGACATCATCTAACATGAGGTCAACGATTTGAAGGAGATTTTCCTTGCTGAGAGCCTTGAATTCGATAATGCCATCAAAACGGTTCATAAATTCTGGACTAAAGAAGTTGCCTAATTCCCCAAGGACAGAGTTAGTACGGCCTTCTCTAGCAGCACCAAATCCAACACTAGCTTCTGCCTTACCTGTACCTGCATTTGAGGTCATGATAATGATGGCGTCTTTAAAGCTAACAGTACGACCTTGACCATCCGTTAAGCGCCCGTCATCTAAGACCTGAAGGAACATATGCATGACATCTGGATGGGCTTTTTCAACCTCGTCTAGGAGGATCAGTGAGTAGGGGTTACGACGAACTTTTTCAGTCAATTGTCCAGCTTCATCATAACCTACGTATCCCGGAGGGGCACCAACGAGTTTAGCAACGCTGTGTTTTTCCATGTATTCGCTCATATCAAAGCGAATCATACTATCAGCAGAACCAAAGAGTTCGATGGCCAGTTGTTTAGAAAGTTCTGTTTTACCGACACCTGTAGGACCAACAAAGAGGAAGCTACCAATTGGACGATTTGGAGAACCAAGACCAACACGGTTACGACGGATAGCCTTAGCAATCTTATCTACAGCATCGTCTTGGCCAATAACATGAGCCTTGAGGTCATCTGCTAGATTGATAAGTTGAGACTGTTCTTTTTCTTTGAGATCACCAACTGGGATATTGGTCTTTTGTTCGATGATGTGTTCAATTGTTTTTTCACTGATGATTGGGGTATCCTGATCCGTTACCTTGGTTTTTTGCATTTCCTTATACTTGGCAATCTGATCACGGAAGTAGGCCGCTTTTTCAAAGTCTTCATCACGAGTTGCCTGAGTTTTAAGATTTTCTGCTTCGATTAAGCGTTGGTCGATGACCTTAGGATCTACAAAATTCAAGGTTAAGTTCATTTTTGAACCAGCTTCATCTAGAAGATCAATGGCCTTGTCTGGCAAGAAACGGTCTTGGATGTAGCGGTTTGAAAGAGTAGCAGCTGCTTCGATAGCGCCGTCAGTATAATGAACGTGGTGGTAATCTTCGTATTTCTTTTGGATACCTTTCAGGATAATAATGGTTTCTTCAACGGTTGGTTCATCAACTTTAACAGGTTGCATACGGCGCTCAAGGGCAGCATCTTTTTCGATGATGCGATATTCATTGAGGGTAGTAGCACCAACCAGTTGGAGTTCGCCACGTGCAAGAGCTGGTTTGAGGATATTTCCTGCATCCATATTGCCATCTCCTGCAGAACCAGCTCCAACAATCTCATGAATCTCGTCAATGAAGAGGATGATATCATCGCGTTTGCGAATTTCCTCCATGAGTTTTTGCATGCGTTCTTCAAACTGACCACGAATACCTGTGCCTTGGACAAGACTAACGACATCTAAGCGAATAACTTCTTTCCCTTGCAGTTTATGAGGGACATCACCGTCTACAATTTTTTGAGCTAAGCCTTCAACAACAGCGGTCTTACCAACACCAGGTTCTCCAATAAGGACTGGGTTGTTTTTTGTTCTACGGTTAAGAATTTCAATGACGCGGATGATTTCCTCGTCACGACCGATAACAGGGTCAACATTTCCACGACGAGCAATCTCAGTTACATTGATACCGTATTCTTCCAAAAGTCCTTTTTCTTGGCTAGGTGGGGGAGTTTGAACTGGTTCACGATTTTGAGGGCCGTAACCACCATTACCACCGTAACCGCCGCCTGACTGGGTTGGGGGGATATTGTTGTTATTAGAAGAAGGTCTAAAGTTGTTGAGATCGTTAAAGAAGTCTCCAAAGGGATCAAAATCACGGTTGTTTAAATCTGTAATTCCTTTAAATAAGCTATTGTTAGGATCAGTTTTGATAATTTTGTAGCAATTTTGACAGAGATCGATTTGCTTTTGTTGACCATTGAGATTGGTATAAAGATGGATTGTTGAGTCATTGATTTTGCAGTTTTGACAGAGCATACCGCCACCTCATTTCTTTCTTAGCACTGACTAAATCTGAAAGGTCAAAAATAGTCAAATGACTGTATAGTTTCATTATATCATGATTATTGGTCAATTCAAGTAAAAAGATTGGGTATTAGCACTTTTAACGATAGAGTGCTAATGTTTTTTAAATCTTTTAAACTAGGTCAGCATCACTTGAGTTAGTCTTTTTACGGATCGCATCAGTTTTTTCTAATTTAAAAGTAAAATTAAGAGCTACTTCTAGCTAATTTTTGATTTTTCATTGAGTTCGCTTAAATATAGTTAAGTCTTGAGTATAAGAAAAAAATCCAATTTGTCATGCAAAAAGGATTCTCGTTGGTGAAAGGCGGTGGGACAGAAATCGATAGACAAAGTCTCGATTTCGTAGTCCCAGCCCCGCGAAGATGATTAGGAGTTTTGGGAGTCTAAAAGACGAACGAAAAGTCCAATCAGCTACCGCGTCAAAGTTTGATTGCTAATAAAAAGTGAGGTCGGGATCTTTTGTCCCAACCTCTGTATATCTATTATTAGTATAGAAGTTCGTAAATTTCCATCGCAATCAAGTCGATGCTGTCAAAAGTATATGTTTCACGAGCTTCAACATCACGAAGTGTAAAGATTGGGCCATTTTCTTCATCATGGTTAAAAGCAACTTCAGCTACAACAACTCCCTCGCGTTCAAAGTTACGTTTTAAGTTACCACCATCTTTTGTCATTGCTTCTAGGCGGTTGATGATTCTAACCAAATGTGATTCCATTTTGATTCTCCTCCATTTCTTATCGTTACTATTTTACCATAAAGAGTATCCACTTGACTAGAAAAAACTAAGATTTCTCGCTATTTCTGTTTTCTTTGAAATTTTATTGAAAATGAAAGGAAAAAGATTGAATTTTTATTCAAAACATGTTATACTCATACAAGTTTTAAGTTAGAAATTAGAAAGTAGTGGATTTATGAATTTTTCTTTTTTACCTAAATATCTGCCATATTTTAACTATGGTGCTCTTGTAACAGTCTTGATCTCTGTTTTGGTTGTCTTTTTTGGGACAATTTTAGGGGTAGTCTTGGCTTTTGCTCAACGTTCTAAAATAAAGCCCATATCTTGGCTTGCCAATGTTTATATTTGGATTTTCCGTGGAACACCTATGATGGTACAGATCATGATTGCTTTTGCTCTTATGCATATCAATGCTCCGACAATTCAGATTGGAGTTTTGGGAGTTGATTTTTCACGTTTGATTCCAGGTATTATCATTATCTCTATGAATAGTGGTGCCTATGTATCAGAAACAGTTCGTGCTGGTATCAATGCAGTACCTAAAGGACAATTAGAGGCGGCTTACTCTCTAGGGATTCGTCCTAAAAATGCCATGCGCTATGTCATCTTGCCACAGGCTATCAAGAATATCTTGCCAGCCTTGGGGAATGAGTTTATTACCATTATCAAGGATAGTTCACTCTTGTCAGCAATCGGTGTCATGGAATTGTGGAATGGAGCTACTACGGTGTCAACAACCACCTACTTGCCTTTAACTCCACTCTTATTTGCAGCCTTTTACTACTTGATTATGACCTCTATCTTGACACTAGCCTTGAAAGCTTTTGAAAATCGTATGGGACAAGGAGAGAAAAAATAATGACTGAAACGCTTATAAAAATTGAAAACCTTCATAAAAACTTTGGGAAGAATGAAGTTTTAAAAGGGATTGATCTTGAAATCAAAAAAGGGGAAGTTGTGGTGATTATCGGACCATCTGGGAGCGGTAAGTCAACCCTCCTTCGCTCTATGAATCTCCTTGAAGAAGCGACAAAAGGAAAGGTTATCTTTGAAGGAGTAGACATTACAGATAAGAAAAATGACCTCTTTGCCATGCGTGAAAAGATGGGAATGGTTTTCCAACAGTTCAATCTCTTCCCTAATATGACAGTGAAGGATAACATCACGCTTTCTCCTATCAAGACCAAAGGAGAAAGTAAGGAAGTTGCTGAGAAGAGAGCGCATGAGCTCTTGGAAAAGGTTGGTTTACCAGATAAGGCAGATGCTTATCCACAAAGTTTGTCTGGTGGGCAGCAACAACGTATCGCTATTGCTCGTGGTCTTGCCATGGAACCAGATGTCCTACTCTTTGATGAACCGACTTCTGCCCTAGACCCAGAAATGGTAGGGGAAGTACTAGCGGTTATGCAAGAACTTGCTAAGTCAGGAATGACCATGGTCATCGTGACGCATGAGATGGGCTTTGCGCGTGAAGTGGCAGACCGTGTCATCTTTATGGCTGACGGTGTTGTTGTCGAAGATGGAACTCCAGAGCAAGTCTTTGAACAAACCCAAGAACAAAGAACCAAGGATTTCTTGAGTAAGGTTTTGTAAGAATATCATGAAAAGCTCCAAGTGGGCTTTTTCTTATAGTTTCAGACTATAAGGTCTCTTAGGTAAGAAGTGTTAGAGGGACAAGTGTTTTTTTGATATAATAGAAGATATTTGTTAGAAAAGAGAAAACACATGACACAGATTATTGATGGCAAGGCTTTAGCAGCCAAGCTACAAGGACAATTGGCTGAAAAGACTGCGAAATTGAAGGAAGAGACAGGTTTGGTGCCTGGTTTGGTGGTTATTTTGGTTGGGGACAATCCAGCCAGTCAGGTTTACGTTCGTAACAAGGAACGTTCAGCGATAGCTGCAGGTTTCCAAAGTGAAGTTGTGCGAGTTCCTGAAACCATTACCCAAGAGGAATTGTTGGATTTGATTGCCAAATACAATCAAGATCCAGCTTGGCATGGTATTTTGGTGCAGTTACCATTACCAAAACACATCGATGAAGAAGCTGTTTTATTGGCTATTGATCCAGAAAAGGACGTGGATGGTTTTCATCCGCTCAACATGGGGCGCCTTTGGTCTGGTCATCCAGTTATGATCCCTTCAACTCCAGCTGGCATCATGGAAATGTTTCACGAGTATGGGATTGAACTAGAAGGTAAGAATGCAGTTGTCATTGGTCGTTCTAATATTGTCGGTAAACCAATGGCCCAGTTGTTATTAGCTAAGAATGCAACTGTAACCTTGACCCACTCACGAACACACAATCTTGCCAAGGTAGCTTCTAAGGCGGATATTCTTGTCGTAGCAATCGGTCGTGCTAAGTTTGTGACTGCTGACTTTGTCAAACCTGGAGCAGTTGTCATTGATGTGGGGATGAACCGAGATGAAAATGGCAAGCTCTGTGGCGATGTTGACTATGATGCTGTTGCGCCAATCACTAGCCATATCACACCTGTACCTGGTGGAGTTGGGCCTATGACCATTACCATGCTGATGGAGCAGACTTATCAGGCTGCATTGCGTAGTTTGGATAGATAATACAAGCATTGATTTTATATAGTGAAGAAACAAGTTCTAAAAAATGAACTTGTTTTTTCTTGCACTTCTTTTAATAAAATTACAGTAAAACTTCTACAAATTATTGAAAAAACTCTACTATTTTGATATATTAAAAGCATCAATGTTTATATGGATAAAATAAGTAAGCGTCTAGAGGGAGGTTTATTTTTTGGAGTAAAATGTAATCGCTTACTAGAATATTGGAAAGGAACAATAATGGATAAGAGATTTTTTGAAAAACGGTGTCATTATAGTATTCGTAAATTTGCCATTGGTGCGGCTTCAGTTATGATTGGAGCTAGTATATTTGGTCTTCAGGTGGCTCAAGCAGCTGAAACCGAAATAGCAAGTCCCAGCGAGGAAACGATTCATCAAGTTCAACCTTTAGATAAGCTTCCAGATGAGGTTGCTGTAGCCATTGCAAAAGCTGAGCAAAATGGCCCACAAGATTCCGCTACTGAAGAAGAAGGAAATGATACGGTTGAATCCGTAAAACCAGCAACTGAAGAAAAGGTGACTGAGGCAACAAGTCCTAAGGAAGAAAAGGAAGCAGAAGTAGTCAGCCCTAAAGAAGACAAAGTTGAAAAAACTGAAAAACCTGCTGCTGAAGCGAATGGGAAAGAGTCTACAGTTTCAGAAGCAAGTGCTGAAAAGCCAGTAGTTCGAGAAGAACATACAGATACAACTAACCAGAATAAACCTGTAACGGACGATAAAAGCAAGGAAGAAAAAGCTTCTGCAAGTGAATCACCTCAAGCCACAAAAGAAAAGGAAAAAGAAAATCAGCTCCTTGAAGAAAGAAAACAAAATTTCAACAAAGACTGGTATTTTAAACTAAACGCTCAGGGTGACTTTTCTAAGAAAGATGTGGATGTTCATGACTGGTCTAAGTTGAACCTTCCTCATGACTGGAGTATCTATTTTGATTTTGATCACAAGTCTCCTGCTCGAAATGAGGGTGGTCAATTAAACGGGGGTACTGCCTGGTATCGTAAGACCTTCACGGTTGACGAAGCTGCCAAGGACAAGGATGTTCGGATCAACTTTGATGGTGTCTACATGGACTCTAAGGTCTATGTAAATGGTAAATTTGTGGGTCATTATCCAAGTGGTTACAATCATTTTTCATACGATATTACTGAATTTTTAAATAAAGATGGTAGTGAAAATACCATTGCTGTCCAAGTTACCAATAAGCAACCAAGTAGTCGTTGGTACTCAGGAAGTGGTATCTATCGCGATGTGACTTTAAGCTATCGCGACAAGGTGCAGGTAGCTGAAAATGGAAATCATATCACAACTCCAAAACTAGCTGAACAAAAAGATGGCAATGTTGAAACACAAATTCAAAGCAAGATCAAAAATACTGCCAAGACTCTAGCTAAGGTATTTGTAGAGCAACAGATTTTTACTAAGGAAGGTAAGGCAGTTTCAGATTTGGTTCGTTCTGTAACTAAGAGCCTAGCAGGAAATGAGACAGCTGACTTTAAGCAAACGATTTTGGTTAATAAGCCAACCCTCTGGACAACCAAAAGCTATCATCCTCAGCTCTATGTTCTGAAAACCAAGGTTTATAAAGAAGGTCAACTAGTTGATGTAACAGAAGATACTTTTGGTTATCGTTATTTTAACTGGACAGCCAAAGAAGGATTCTCTTTGAACGGTGAGAGAATGAAATTCCATGGAGTTAGTATCCACCATGATAACGGTGCCTTGGGGGCAGAAGAAAACTATAAGGCAACCTACCGTAAATTAAAACTTCTGAAAGATATGGGAGTTAACTCTATCCGTACAACCCACAATCCAGCAAGTCCACAGTTGCTTGATGCTGCGGCAAGTCTAGGACTTTTGGTTCAAGAAGAAGCCTTTGATACTTGGTATCGTGGCAAGAAAACGTATGACTATGGACGTTTCTTTGACCAAGATGCAACTCACCCAGAAGCTAAGAAGGGTGAGAAGTGGTCTGATTTTGACCTTAGAACCATGGTTGAACGTGATAAAAATAATCCATCTATCGTTATGTGGTCACTCGGTAACGAAGTTGATGAAGCAGATGGTGGTGAGCGTTCGCTAGAAACAGCCAAGCGTTTGAAAGCCATCATCAAAGCAATCGATACAGAACGCTATGTGACCATGGGTGAAAACAAATTCAGTCGTAGATCAAGCGGCTTGTTCTTAGAATTAGCAGCAATCATGGATGCTGTTGGTATGAACTATGGGGAACGGAATTATGATGCAGTTCGTAAAGCCCATCCAGATTGGTTGATTTATGGTTCTGAAACCTCTTCAGCGACTCGAACTCGAGATTCTTATTTTGATCCTGCTCATTTACTCTGGCACGACAATCGCCCAAATCGTCACTATGAACAATCAGACTATGGTAATGACCGTGTAGCCTGGGGTAGAACAGCTACTGAATCTTGGACTTTTGACCGTGATCGTGCTGGCTATGCAGGTCAGTTCATCTGGACTGGTTTTGACTATATCGGTGAACCTACACCATGGCATAACCAAGATAATACACCAGTAAAAAGCTCTTATTTTGGTATCATTGATACGGCGGGCTTGCCTAAGAATGATTTCTATCTCTATCGTAGTGAATGGTATAGTGCCGAAGAAAAACCAACTGTTCGTATCATGCCTCACTGGAATTGGACTGAAGAAACGCTCAAGGAACGTAATATGCTGGTCAATGGTAAGGTTCCAGTTCGGACCTTCTCAAATGCCGCTAGTGTAGAATTGTTCTTGAACAATGAGTCCCTCGGTAAGAAAGAATTTGTTAAGAAAACAACTGAAGATGGTCGCCCTTATCACGAGGGAGCTAAACCAAGTGAATTATATCTTGAGTGGTTGGTGGACTATAAACCAGGTACCTTAACTGCTATTGCTCGTGATGAAAATGGTAAAGAGATTGCGCGTGATAGTGTGACAACAGCAGGGGAGCCAGCTAGAGTTCGTCTCACCAAGGAAGAGCATGTCATCACTGCAGATGGCAAAGATTTGTCTTATATCCATTATGAAATCGTTGATGAAGACGGCAATGTTGTACCAACTGCCAATAATCTTGTTCATTTCAATCTTCATGGCCAAGGCCAAATCGTTGGTGTGGACAATGGGGAACAAGCTAGCCGTGAACGTTATAAGGCTCAGAAAGATGGTACATGGCAAAGAAAAGCCTTCAATGGTAAAGGTGTTGTCATTGTAAAATCTACTGAAAAAGAAGGTAAATTCACTCTTTATGCGGATTCTGCAGGCTTGGCTTCAGATCAGGCAACAGTCACAACCGTTTCAGGCAAGAAAGAAAATCGTCACTTTGTAGCCTATGCTCCAGTTAAGGCAAGAACTGATGTCAGCGAGGATCCAAAATTGCCAGAGACTGTGACAGCTATTTATAGCGATGGTAGTGTCGAAGAAAAAGCTGTGACTTGGGACATCCCAGAAGATCTCCTTTCAAGTGCTGGTGAGAAAAAAGTCCTTGGTAGTGTGGAAGGACTCGAAGCCAAGGCTGAAGCCCTTGTTAAGGTGGTTGCACTCGATAAGTGGTTGCCTAAAGTTGCGACTGTCCCAGTGGGAACAGCAGCAGAAGATTTGGATAAAACGGTAACGGCTGTTTTGTCAGATGGTAACTTGGTTGATGCGAATGTCGTTTCTTGGACCTTGAAAGATCCATCTGCCTTGACAAAAGAAGGTGGACGTACTGAAGCAACAGGTAAATTGGAAGGCAATGACTATGAGGTGACGGCAACCTTTATCGCAAGTGATAAGGAAACAGAAAGTACTGTTACAGGTCTCACTGTTGGTGATAAGGTTCTTGAAAACTTTGAGTCTGGAAAGACCTATTATCGAGTATCCCTTCCTTATACTGCTAAAATCCCAAGTGTTGGAGCACAGACAAGAGGCTATCAGGTTACAGTTCAACAAGCTTCAGCAGCTAATGATTATCAGGCTTCTGTATTTTTGAGTGACCAAAAGGGTGAATTGGTTCAAACTTACTTGATTCAATTTGTGAAAGAAGCGCCTGCCTTGACACGCTTGGAAGTAAGCGTTGAAGGAAAAGAGACTGCAACAGAAGACCAAGTTCTCCCTTATCATGTCATTGGGCACTACGAAGATGGTTCACAAACTGAATTTTCAGCGTCAGATATCCATTTGGAAGCTAAGTCAGCTGATGGTGGACATCTTGAGGTGAATGGTCAGAACTTACTTCTTTACAAGAAAGGTAGCGTAACCCTCACTCCTCGTATTGACAATCAAACTGATAAGACTCAGTCTGTAGCAACTGAACTTGTGATAAAAGAAAATACAGTAGACAAGAAAATTGTCAAACTACATCCTGTTTCTATCTCTACAGATATCAATCAGCAACCGAATTTGCCTGATCAAATCGGAGCAGAATTTGATAAGGGCTTGCCTCGTAAGGTAACTGTAACTTGGGACAAGGTAGATGCCAAAGAACTTGGTTACTATCATAGCTTTACCCTTAAAGGTCATGTCGAAGGTACAGATATTGAAGCTGTAGCAAATGTAACTGTTGAAGGTTTGCAGGTTGCAGAAGAAATCAGCCTCACTCTTCCTAAGGGTGAAACTGTTCAATTACCTGCTAGTGTTCGTGCTTATCATTCTAATGGAACAACTGTCTATAAAGATGTCCTTTGGGATAAGGTTCCTGAAAACTTTAGTCAGACTGAAGGCATCTATGAAATCAAGGGTCAATTAGTGGGTAGCCATCTAACTACCAAGGCCCATGTCCGTGTTTCTAGTCAAGTTGTTGCTGGAAATAATATCTCTAAACAGTGGACTGGTTCTCAATTGCCAGCTGCTATTGTATCCAATACGGGTGGTGATGATTCGGCGAATACTTTGAACGACTTGACTGTGTCAAGAACGCCTACAGATGTTAAGAATCGATGGACTACATGGCAAACAGGCACAGATAATGATTGGGCGTCTATCTTGTTTGGTAATTCAGGAGATTTGACTAAACGCTTTGTCGACAATCTATCCGTTGATTTCTACACAGACGGAGCTATCGGATTTCCAAAAGAATATGTCATCGAATATTATGTTGGTCAAGAAGTTCCAGATCTTCCAAACGATGTCAATCATGCTCAAGGAGATACCAAGCATCCATTCAACAATGCTGCCAACTGGAAGGCTGTAGAAAATCTTCACGCTCCTGGACAATTATCTGCAGGTCAAACAAACCACTTTACATTTGACAAGGTTGAAACTTATGCTGTTCGTATGCGTATGAAGAAGGCAGATGGAACTGCTGGTGTCGGTTTGACAGAAATCACTATTTTAGGAAGTAAGGTTCCAAGTGCTACCAGCTCAGAAATTTCTATCCAAGTAGATGGTAAGAAGCTCGAACATTTCAATCCATCTAAGACAGATTATTATATTCCTCAAACAAGCAAGGAAATCACTGCCACAGCCAGCAACAACGGTTTGGTAACGGTTGTTCCTGCAACAAGTGAAAAAGGTGCGACACGTCTTATTTTGAAAGCTGAGGATGGAACTGTTCTTAAAGAATATCGTATCTTCCGTGATGACGAAAAAGAGTCAACACAACCAGTAGCTGCGGAAAATAGTGCCCAGACCTTGAATGTTGGCGATCAACTTCAATTGCCTGCCGAAGTAACAGTCTACTATCCATCACAAGATGGCTGGGTTAAAGCTAAACTTGCTGTCCAATGGGATGCAATTCCAGAACATGCGACTGCCCAAGAAGGTAACTTTGAAGTGCTTGGTCATGTTCTAGGAACAGACTTAACAACCAAGATGCAAGTAACAGTTGTTACAAAAGGTAATCAAGTTATCTCAGAAAATCCAAGCAATAATGCGACAGATTCTAAAGCCTTTGCGTCTACTACAAATGATACACAAGCAGCTTCTCGGGATAAAATTTTCTATATCAACGATGGTCACTTTAACGAGGATGGACGTTGGACTAACTGGTCTCGAACTCCGAAAGACCAAGAAACTTCTGTGGGAATTCTCTTTAAGAAGAATGGTCAGATTACACCTCAGTCTGTTGGAAAAGTAGCTATTCAGTTCTTTAAAGACAGTGGAACAGACACACCAGCGACAATGGTATTAGAAAGATATGTTGGGCCTGCCTATACAGAACCAAGTACCATTTCTCGTTATGAAGAAAATGCGGATCATCCATTTAATAAAGCAGAAAACTGGCAAGAAATTCCTTATAAAGCATCTGGAGAAATCGTGGCTGGTAAACCAATCGAATTTACCTTTGATCCGATTCAGACAACAGCTATTCGAGCACGCATGACTCGTAAATCTACAACTAATGGTCTAGCAATGGTCGAATTTAGTGCTTACTCTCCTGCTAAAGTAAGAGATGAGGAAACTCCTTCAGTATCCATTTCGGTTGCTGGAAAAGCATTAGAAAACTTTGATCCTGAGGTTTCAGATTATACAGTGAACTTAAATGGAACTAAACCACAGGTGACTGCTCAAGCAAGTGGTCACGGTGTGACAACGGTTGTTGAGTCTAGTCAGGATAACCTTCCTACTCTTGTCCGTCTTCTTGCTAAGGATGGTAGTCTTGTCAAGGAATATCGTATTCACTTCAAACCTAGTCACCGTATAGTTCCTGAAGAAGGCGACCAAAGTCCTGTTCTCGAACGACCAAGTCTAGAAGTTGTGAAGACTCCAATTCTATTTAAAGAAATCATACGTGAAAACAATGATTTAGATCAAGATGAACGTCGTGTAATCTCAGAAGGTAAGAACGGTGAAAGAGTTGATTATGTTGAAGTCTTAGGATCTAACCGTACAACTGTTCATACAGATACGACTGAGGCGCAAGATCGAATTGTTGAAGTTAAGGTCAAACCTGTCATTACTACTAGCAAAGGTGACGAGCCAGCTCCAGTCGTAGAAGTTCCAGAATTTGAGGGCGGCGTCAATGCAATAGAAGCCGCTAAAAACGAGTTGCCAGAATACACAGAGGCAGTTGGCACAGTAGGCGATGAGCCAGCTCCAGTAGTAGAAATCCCAGAATTCAAGGGTGGTGTCAATGCAGTAGAGGCAGCTAAGAATGAAGTCCCAGAATTTACAGGTGGCGTCAATGCTCTAGAAGCCGCTAAGAATGAATTGCCAGAATACACAGAAGCAATCGGCACAGTAGGCGACGAACCAGCTCCTGTAGTAGAAGTGCCAGAATTTGAGGGCGGAGTCAATGCAGTAGAAGCCGCTAAAAACGAGTTGCCAGAATACACAGAAGCAATCGGCACAGTAGGCAACGAACCAGCTCCAGTAGTAGAAGTGCCAGAATTTGAAGGTGGTGTCAATGCAGTAGAAGCCGCTAAAAATGAGTTGCCAGAGTACACAGAAGCAATCGGCACAGTAGGCGACGAACCAGCTCCAGTAGTAGAAGTGCCAGAATTTGAAGGTGGTGTCAATGCAGTAGAAGCGGCTAAGAATGAGTTGCCAGAATACACAGAAGCAATCGGCACAGTAGGTGACGAACCAGCTCCAGTAGTAGAAGTCCCAGAATTTTCAGATGGTGTCAATGCAGTAGAAGCCGCTAAGCATGAGTTGCCAGAATACACAGATGTAATCGGCACAGTAGGCGACGCACCAGCTCCAGTGGTAGAAGTCCCAGAATTTGATGGTGGGGTTAACGCGGTAGAAGCCGCTAAGAATGAATTACCAGAATATACAGGAACATTGGCTACAGTGGGAAATGATCCAGCTCCAAGTGTGGAAAAACCAGCCGAAGAGGTTCAAATCTTATCTGATAAGGAAACTGGAGTATTGGTAGCAGGACTATCTCAAGACTTGGATGCTAATCTCAAGCTTCAAGTTCAAAAGGTTCTACGCCAAGAATTAGCTGTCAAACACTACGATGCTTATCAAGTGAAATTGCTGGATAAAGATAGCCAAATGGTTGATCCAAAAGGTGCTGTCCTAGTGAGATTACCAGTTAAGGGTCAGGTTCAAGGAGTTTATCACATGAGCTTAGATCAAGGCTTGCAGGTTCAAAAGGTGACGCTTGTAGGTGACACAGTTGAATTTGTCACCAAAGATCTAGGACTTTATGCGATTGTCTATAAAGAACAAAACCAAGAACCAGTAGAACAAGCTCATGGGGAGGTTTCTGGAAATAATCCAGGAAAAGCAAGTGCAGCAAGACTTCCAGAAACAGGTGAAAGTCGATCTGATACAGCTGCCTTCCTAGCAAGTCTCAGTCTTGTTTTATCAGTAGCTCTACTAACTGTTAAACGTAAAGAAAAATAGAGTTTGGAACTCTACATTGCTGATTGATTGTAGAAATACTTGGACTATCCCAGTGGATAGGATGGAAAAATGCTACAACCATATGGAGAGGACCTCTAGGTTCTCTCCATTTTTTTAAATAGGGATGAAACCGCTTAGATGAGTGGTTGGAGGAAAGGAATAGAAGAAAGATGGATCATCAATTTTTTGAGAAACGTTGTCATTATAGCATTCGAAAATTTGCAATAGGAGCAGCTTCAGTTATGGTTGGCGCGAGTATCTTTGGAGCCAGTATGGTACAAGCTGCAGAGACAGAGCCCGCACTAGAAGCAGAAACAAGTCTTACACAGCTTCCACCAGAGGATAAGTTATCACCAGAATTGGCAGGCGCTATTAAAAGTGCAGAGGCAGACTTTGTTTCAGAGACTAAAGTGGCTAAGTCCCAAGTTCTCGAAGAAACTTCTTCAAAACCAGTAGAAACTAAAAATTCTACAGTAGAGGAGAAAAGTACCACCGTAGAAAATGCTTCTACAGAAGTAGCTCCTACTGAGACCAATGCAGTAACAGAACCTACGAAACCAGCTGAAGTAAATGGAACGGTGGAGAAAGCTGATTCATTTACAGCAGACAAACCTGCAAGTAAAGCAGAAATTGATGCCGCAAAATCTCAAGTAGCTAAAAAGGAATATACGGTATTTCCAAGACCTCAAAAGGTTACTTATGGCGATGGGGTTACTGCTCTAGAAGGAAAGGTAAATCTTGTCTTTAGCGATGGCTTAGATATCTATACACGTAACCGTGCCAAAGAAGTTCTCCAAGCTAGTAATGTGTCTTACACTACCAGTACAAAAGCTACAGAAGGGGCAACCAACATTTTCCTTGGAGTGCGTGGGGAAGCTCCTCTGGCAGAAAAAGAAGTCCAAGATATTTCGTCTGGTCTATACGATAAAATTGATGCCTATGTCTTGCGTGTGAAGGACAATAAAATTTCGATCGTCGGAAAGGATACGGATGCTGTCTTCTTTGGACTAACAACCTTGAAACAGATGCTGAAGGAGAGTCCTGTTCCAGTTCTTCGAGATGTGACCGTAGAAGACTATGCAGAAGTGAAGAACCGTGGCTTTATCGAAGGGTATTACGGAAATCCTTGGACCAAGGAAAACCGTGAAGAGTTGATGCGCTATGGTGGTGACTTGAAGTTAACTCAGTACTTCTTTGCGCCTAAAGACGATCCCTATCACAATGCTAAATGGCGTGAACTCTATCCAGAAGAAAAAATGTCAGAGATTCGTGATCTAGCTCGTGTGGGGAATGAAACAAAGACTCGTTATGTATGGACCATCCATCCATTTATGCATAATAAGATGCGTTTTGATACGGATGAATTATATAAACAGGATTTAGATGTCATTAAAGCGAAATTCACCCAATTGCTGGATGCAGGTGTGCGTGAATTTGGGGTTCTAGCTGATGATGCGGCCTGGCCTGTTGGTGGCTACAATAGTTATGTTCGGTTAATGACCGACCTGACAAATTGGCTAACTGAACAAGAAACAAAATACAGTGGCCTTCGTAAAGATATGATTTTCGTTCCAGCCTGGTATATGGGACAAGGGACAGAAGATGAACTTCGTACGCTCAACGAACGCCTTCCAGAAACGGTTCATTTAACCCTAACAGGGGGTAAGGTATGGGGTGCAGTTGACCAAACCTTCCTAACAAATTTGAAGAAGAATTTGACAGAAGGTGGCAAGAAGTATCGTCCGATTCATTTCTGGATTAACTGGCCTTGTAATGATAATACCAAGCAACACTTGATTCTAGGTGGTGGTGAAAAATTCTTACATCCCAATGTTGATTTGTCCTTGGCGCAGGGCATTATGCTAAATCCGATGCAACAATCCGAAGCTTCAAAGGTAGCCCTTTTTGATGTAGCTCAGTATGGTTGGAAGCAATGGAGAAGTGCGGAAGAAGCTGAAAAAATCAATGATATGGCCTTTAACTATGTGGTCAATGGAAACTTTGAAGAAAGCGAAGTATCAAAAGCCTTTCGTGAACTTGGTAAGCATATGCGCAACCAAAACCGCCCTCCACATGTCACAAAATTGGAAGAATCTGTTGAGCTTGCACCTAAATTGACAGACTTTTATAACAAATTGAAGACTGGTCAAAATGTAGATGCAGAGAGAAAAGAATTAAAGGATATCTTTGCAAACTTGA
Source organism: Streptococcus sp. 27098_8_91 (assembly GCF_041432385.1). Taxonomy (NCBI): domain Bacteria; kingdom Bacillati; phylum Bacillota; class Bacilli; order Lactobacillales; family Streptococcaceae; genus Streptococcus; species Streptococcus sp. 27098_8_91. The sequence goes on along the minus strand of NZ_JAPVZN010000001.1, from coordinate 56,655 downwards.
AGGCTGACGCCCTCCTTCTGAAAGAAAAAGGGGACAAGAAGCTTATTGACCAAATCCACTACTGGTTAGACAATACAGTGGATCAGATGGATGCTTTAGAAGCTTTGCTGACAGCGACAGAAGGTCTGGCTGAAAAGAATGATGCTAAGGTTTGGGAGCATTATTATGCTGGGGTTAAGTATTACGATCAGTCCATTAGTTATTCCTTCTTCTATGTAGACCATTATGAACGGGCAGAGTTTGGAGTGCAACATATTCGTCCATTTATCAATAACTTAAAGGAATACTTGGCTACGCATATCCAGACTATGCTGCATCCTGATAAACTTGTGACCACCTTTATTACCAACCGTGCGGGGATTGAAGGAGGTCTTGCAGAAGTAACAGATGGCGACTTGGATACTCATGCGATTGTCAAGACGACAACCGTTATTGAACGAGATGATTATGTAGGTCTTCGTTTCAATAAAGCCATTAAGGTTCATACGCTAGGTTTTGCTACAGGAACAAAGACAGCCGATAATTATACCTTCGGAAATGCCCTTGTCGAGTATCAAAACGAACAGGGCGACTGGGTAGCACTCACAAGTCCAGCCTACACAGGTAGAGAACGTACGCTTGAATTTACTAATCTTGATATTACGGCACAAGCAGTTCGTATGCGTGCCACTGCTAAAAAAGATAATGCTTGGCTTGCCATGCGTGAGATTGCTGTCAATAGACCGCTCGAACTTGGAAGCAAGAAGGTAAAAGGAACCATTACCCTAAGTCCAAACTTAGTTTACAAGTATGGAACCAGTGTACTTCAAATGCAAGATGGCAAAGATAACACCGAATCCATGATGGCTCATGCTAATCAAACGAATGTGACTCCAGAAAATGCTTGGGTTCAAATGGACTTGGGTGGAGCTAAGAAAGTGAAACATGTTCATCTAGTTCAAGGGGAAGGTGACAAACTAGCAGCTGGTGTCATCGAATATTCTACAGACGGTACAAACTGGAAGACACTTCAGACCTTAGCTGGGGATCGAATTTCAGATATTAGTCAAGACTTCACAGCCCAATACGTTCGTGTCCGTAATACACAAGTTCTCAGCAAATGGTGGAGAATTGCGAACTTTACGGTTGATGTCGATACACCAAATACTGATTTGACCGTCACCAATGTCGACAGCTTGAAGGAAACGCCAGTAGTGGACAGCCGTGGTCGTTATGAAATGACCTTACCTCAAAGGAGTCATCTTCCAGCAAATGGCTATCTTGGCTTGAAATTGGATCGACTCCATGAAGCTAGTTCAATTGCACTTGAAGGTGCAGGAGAAACAGGATTGACGCTGGAATATTCAGCAAATGAAGTGGAATGGATGAGCGCTGACCAACTTCCAGAACACGCCTTGGTACGCTATGTACGTATCGTGAACAAGACAGATAAGGACCAAGCGCTTCCTACTGGAAAATTAGTCGTTAAGACAAAAGAAGTGGACCCAACTGAACTCTCATCAACCACTATGGGTATTCACCAATATTATGGTGCTAATGATGTTCGTCGCATTCACAATTTAGGTCAACTGTTTGATGGGGACTTTAATAATTTTGTAGAATTTTCTGATTACCAACGTAAAAACGGGGAAATTGTCATGAAACTAGGCACAACTCGTCAAATCAAGAAGATTCGTGCCTATATTCAGGATGCTCAGCGTAATTATTTGCGTGATGGGAAGATACAAGTCAGTGAAGATGGTAAGAACTGGACAGATGTTGTAACAGTCGGAGATGGTGTGGAAAATGAAATTCGTGATAATTCATTGACCGACGGCTGGACACATGATTCTGCAAACCCAGGCAACCGTTATATTGAAGGTATTCTGGATCAACCTATAACCGCTAAGTTTATGCGTGTTCTCTTTACAGCGGATTATAATGCTCGTTTTGTAGGATTTAGCGAAATCGTGATTAATGATGGTGAATTTATCAATCCTGAAAATAATCCTACAGTGACAGGAAATGGTAGCGAAGCAGCGGATAACCTGAAGAAAAATATGACTGACGGTAATGTATTGACAAGCTATGCAGCTACTGAAGATAAAGGAGAGCTTGTTTATCATTTATCTGAAGAAACCACGGTCAATCATGTTCGCTTGATTGCTGACTTGCCAGAAGGTGCAAAAGTAAATGTCCAAGTTCGTACCTTGAATGAAGCTGGTGAATCAGTTTGGAAAAACTTGGGTGAAGTAAGATCAAGTTTCCAAACCTTTGCCCTTTCAGGAAAAAATCCACGGATTCTCGATGTAAAAGTTTCTTGGGAAGGTGGAGAACCAGAGTTCTACGAAATGACTACCTTCTATCAAGAAGTGGAAAACGATCCAGCACCGATAACAAGTAAAGGAGACGATCCAGCTCCGGTAGTAGAAGTGCCAGAATTTGAAGGTGGTGTCAATGCAGTAGAAGCTGCTAAAAACGAGTTGCCAGAATACACAGAAGCAATCGGTACAGCAGGTGAGGATCCAGCTCCGGTAGTAGAAGTTCCAGAATTTGAGGGTGGTGTCAATGCAGTAGAAGCCGCTAAGCATGAGTTGCCAGAATACACAGAGGCAGTTGGTACAGCAGGTGAGGATCCAGCTCCAGTAGTAGAAGTGCCAGAATTTGAGGGCGGTGTCAATGCAGTAGAAGCCGCTAAGCATGAGTTACCAGAGTACACAGATGCAATCGGCACAGAAGGCGACGAACCAGCTCCGGTAGTAGAAGTGCCAGAATTTGAGGGTGGTGTCAATGCAGTAGAAGCCGCTAAGCATGAGTTACCAGAATATACAGATGCAATCGGCACAGTAGGCGACGAACCAGCTCCAGTAGTAGAAATCCCAGAATTCAAGGGTGGTGTCAATGCAGTAGAAGCCCCTAAGAACGAAGTCTCAGAATTTACAGGTAGCGTTAATGCAGTAGAAGCCGCTAAAAACGAGTTACCAGAATATACAGGAACAGTGGCTACAGCTGGAAATGAGGCTGCATCAAGTCTTGTTAAACCAGCCGAAGAGGTTCAAATCTTGTCTGATAAGGAAACTGGAGTTCTGGTAGCAGGGCTAACTAAAGAGTTACCTAAAGACCTCAAGCTTCAAGTGCAAAAGGTTCTACGCCAAGAATTAGCTGGTAAGCACTACGATGCTTATCAAGTGAAATTGCTAGATAAGAACAACCAAGAAGTTGAACTTGAAGGTGCTGTCTTAGTGAGATTGCCAGTCAAGGGTCAGGTTCAAGGAGTTTATCACATGAGCTTAGATCAAGGTTTGCAGCTTCAAAAGGTGACACTTGTAGGTGATATGATTGAATTTACAACCAAAGATCTAGGACTTTATGCGATTGTCTATAAAGAGCAAAATCAAGAACCAGTAGCATCAGATCAAGAACCAGCAATTAATGGAGAAAACTTTGAAAATGCTTCGGAGAAAGTAGATTCAACAAGACTTCCAGAAACAGGTGAAAGTCGATCTGATACAGCTGCCTTCCTAGCAAGTCTCAGTCTTGTTTTATCAGTGGCTCTACTAACTGTTAAACGTAAAGAAAAGTAAGGTTGATAACTCATAGCTCTGAAAAAGCAAATCATTATAAAAGAAGGAGAAGATAGCATAGTCTTCTCCTTTATTAATTGGGTAGTGAGGTGTATAATGAAAGTAAGAGAATGTGAGGAGAAGGACCATGATTGTAAAAGTTTATAATGCAGATTTTAGTCTCCAGTGGGATGGGATGTATCAATTTGCTCTTGAAAACTATCCTCAGATTCAAGAATGGGAATTGGAGAAGCTAGCAAAGTTTATTGCTTACGAACAGGACCATCATCGTCAGACCATTGTAGAATGTGAGGATTTTGAATTAAATATACAAATTCATGATTACTTGCAAGAGTATAGCTTTTTTCCTCCCTACAGACCAAGTCATCGCCTTGTAGCTTCTACCTATGATATTCAGAGGAAGTTGGTTACTTCAAATTATTGTAGTCATACTTGTACAGTTGAAGTGGCTCAGGCTATTTTTCAGACTGGAAAACTCATGTCGGCGGTAAAAGTATTTGGTAAAAGTGGGGCTGAACTAGTTACAGATAGTCGTAATGCAGCTTCTGATCCAGCAGACTATTTTGACTATATCATGTTTGGATGGTCTAATACGACTTCGGGTTACCGACTCGCTATGGAGCGTTTGTTAGGACGGGCACCGTCTGAGGAGGAATTGCAAGAAAAGTTCATTCCTGGCGTTAGTTTTCATTTTCTGTATGAAGAATTAATTCAAGCGCCAGGTTATATCTTTGATGGCTATCATGTTGCGAAGGTAAGAGATAGTTTAGATTTGGATACCTTTCTTCATTTGTGTGTTATTCCTTCAAAAGATAAGTCTTGTTTTGAAGGTTTGATTCCTTGTCAATTACAAGATAGAGTGATTTACCTAGACTATGAAGGAGAAGGGTTACAGGCTTGGAATACTAAGGTTAATCAAGTGTTACATAGTAAGGTTAAGTTGAAGGAGTAGTGTATGAAAGAGATTGATCAAGCTCTACTAGCAAAGGTTATCATTGAGCGTCCTCGTTCTAGTCATAAGGGAGACTATGGTCGTCTTCTCTTGATTGGAGGGACTTATCCCTATGGGGGAGCGATTATTATGGCTGCCTTAGGGGCTGTTAGAAGTGGCGCAGGCTTGGTTACAGTGGCTACGGATAAAGAGAATATTCCAGCTCTGCATAGCCATCTTCCGGAGGCTATGGCTTTTGGCCTTGATGATCAGCGATTACTTGAGCAACAGTTAGAGAAAGCGAATGTTGTCTTAGTTGGACCTGGACTAGTGGATGATAAGCGTGGAGAACAGCTTCTCCAAACAGTCTTTCATCATTTAAGTCAAGACCAGACTCTCATACTGGATGGCGGAGCTTTATCCATTTTTGCTAAGACGGGATTGAAATTTCCTAAAGCTCAGCTTGTTTTAACGCCTCACCAAAGGGAATGGCAAGTCTTGTCAGGATTAGAATTGACTTCTCAAGGAGCTGAGGAAACAGGAGAGACTTTGATGAGATTTCCTTCAGGAACGATTTTGGTTCAAAAAGGTCCAGCTACTCGAATCTGGCAAGCTGATCAAACTGATTTTTATCAGCTGGGAGTTGGAGGTCCCTATCAAGCGACTGGGGGAATGGGAGATACCTTAGCTGGGATGATCGCCGGTTTTGCAGGTCAATTTCCTCAAGTTAGTCTCTACGAAAGAGTGACGGTAGCAACCTATTTACATTCAGCAATTGCCCAAGAACTGGCTGAGGACAATTTTGTAGTTCTGCCAACCACGATCAGTCAATATATCCCAGCCTTCATGAAGAAAATACAAAAAGACACCTGAATTTTTCAGGTGCCTTTTAAGGATTAGAAGAGGTCTTTGACCTTATTTACAAGACCGTTAAGTCCTTCTGAGCCTGAAACCAAAGCTTGTGCTTGGTTAAGATACTCACCGAGTTGGTCCTTATTTTCTTCGACAAAGGTTTTTGCGGCAGCCAAATCTTTTTTCTCGATTAGCTCTTTTACTTGATTAAACAAATCTAATGGATTCATGACGTCCCTCCTTTTCTACACTTCTATTCAATCATTTTTGTTCAAAACTTGCAAGAAACTTGACCCTTCTAATCAAGTTCATGGATGTCAAATGCTGTAAATTTTGATATAATTTTTAATGATGAATTTTAGAAATGATCGGTATGTTGTCGTGGATTTAGAAGCGACCAGTACCGGAAGCAAGGCAAAAATTATCCAAGTAGGAATCGTGGTCATTGAAAATGGCGAGATTGTTGACCAATATGCCACGGATATCAATCCCCATGAACCATTGGATTCTCATATCAAAGAATTAACGGGTTTGACCGACCAGAGACTAGCAGAGGCACCAGAGTTTTCTCAGGTGGCTGGAAAAATTTTTGACTTGGTCAAGGACGGTGTTTTTGTTGCGCACAATGTCCAGTTCGATGCCAATTTGTTGGCAGAATTTCTCTTTTTTGAGGGCTATGAATTGCGCACTCCTCGTATCGATACAGTCGAGTTGGCTCAGGTGTTTTATCCTCAGCTGGAAAAATATAACCTGGGGATTCTCTGTCAAGAGTTGGGGATTTCACTAGAAAAAGCCCATACGGCCCTATCAGATGCTCAAGCAACAGCAGAACTATTTCTCTGTATGCGACAAAAAATGTTTCAATTGCCAAAAGGCTTATTGGAGCGCTTGTTAAGTTTGTCAGATGGTTTATTATATGAGTCCTATCTGGTCATTGAGGAAGTTTATCAGAAGCAGTCCATCCTTGTAGAACATGACTTAGTTGAGGTGCAGGGTCTGTTTTTGAAAAAGGAAAAACCAGCCCTTTCTCCACGCAAACTCTCAAAAGATTTCCAAACCAATATTGCCTTGTTGGATTTGGAAGATAGAGCCCCGCAAGCTAGCTTTGCTCAAAAGGTTCAAGATTTTCTACAGAATGAGAAAATTGCCTTTGTTCAAGCTCAGACTGGAATTGGAAAAACCTACGGCTATCTCCTGCCAGCCTTATCACTAGAAAACGAAAAAGGAATCCTCATCAGTGTTCCTACTAAAGTTCTACAAAATCAAGTGATGCAAGAAGAGGCTCGTAGATTGGAAGAGGTTTTTCACCTTTCGATTCATAGTCTGAAAGGACCACAAAATTACTTAAAACTAGATGCCTTTCACGCAGCGCTAGAGGAAGAAGAGTCCAATCGCTTGTACACACGTTTCAAGATGCAACTTCTAGTTTGGTTGACTGAAACAGAAACGGGGGACCTAGATGAGATTGGCCAGCTTTACCGTTACCAGCAATTTTTGCCAAACTTGGTGCATGATGGGAATCTTCCCAAAGTTTCTCTCTTTTGGTTGGAGGATTTTTGGAGACGGTGGCAGAAAAAAGCTCGCTCTTGCCAGCTCCTTGTGACCAATCATGCTTATCTCGTTACCCGACTTGAGGACGATCCCAGTCTACTAGAGGGCCGTCTCTTGATCTTAGATGAAGCCCAGAAGATCTTATTAACTTTGGAAAATCTTTCGCAGAAGAGTTTCGTTTTAAACGACATAGTAGACCAGCTAGATCAAGCCTTAGTTCGAGAAAAAGGGACGCTTCAGAGACGCTTGATGGAGAGTATTCGCTTTGAGCTTTGTCACTTGATGGACCAGTTCCTATCTGGCAAACGAAGAATATGCCCTGCGACAACAATGGCACAGCTCCAACAGGATTTCTCAGAGTTAGAAGTTCAAAGTTTCCAAGATTATCAGCGATTTTTCTGCACTGATGGAGAATTTTGGCTATCAGCCTCAGACTTGTCTAGCAAGAAGGTTGTCATTTCTTCCAGTCGCAATCAACGTCTGCTCTTTTCTGAAATTTTTCCAGAGACTTGTCAGCTATTAGCTGTCTCTGCAACCTTGGAAATTAGTAGCAGAGTATCTTTACCAGAACTAATGGGATTCTCGCATGCAGCTTTTGACAGACTGGATGAGAATTTTCAAGAAAATCAAGAAATTTTGGTCGTTAAGGATTTTCCATTGGTGACAGAAACCTCTCAAGAAGACTATGCTCAAGCTCTCGTAGAATTGCTGGAAGATTTGTCCTATCTTGAGGAACCCATGCTCGTTTTATTTACTTCAAAAGACCTTTTGTTGCAGGTATCAGCCTCTCTATCTCTTTCTCATCTAGCCCAGTATAAGAACGGAGATCCTGCTCAACTCAAGAAACGATTTGAAAGAGGAGACTCTCAACTCTTACTAGGGACAGGAAGTTTTTGGGAGGGAGTTGATTTTGCGACTCATCCTCGAGTGATTGAAGTGGTGACACGCTTGCCCTTCCAAAATCCAGAAGATCCCTTTACGAAAAAAATGAATCAGGAACTCCGCCTTGAAGGGAAAAATCCTTTCTATGACTATCAACTTCCTATGGCTATTATTCGCCTCAAACAAGCGATTGGTAGAACCATGCGTCGTCTTGGACAGCGCTCATCTGTCCTTATCTTGGATAGCCGAATGACAAGCAAGCGATATGGAAAGCAGATTAGCAAGGCCTTGTCACAGACTAGTCGAGTGAGAGAAGTTGGCAAAGAGCAAGTATTCTCAAAAGTTCAAGAATTTTTACACAAAAAATAAAATAAACATCTGAAAGAATGAAGGAGACCTTTATGAAACGTTCTCTCGACTCTCGAGTCGATTATAGTTTGATTTTACCAGTATTTTGTTTGCTGGTGATTGGAGTTGTGGCTATTTACATAGCTGTCAGTCATGACTATCCACATAATATTTGGCCAATTCTCGGTCAGCAACTAGCATGGATCGTCTTGGGAATTATCATCAGCTTTGTAGTCATGTTCTTTAATACAAAATTTTTATGGCAGGCGACTCCCTATCTTTATGCCCTAGGTCTAGCCCTTATGGTTTTACCCTTGATTTTTTACAATCCTAATTTAGTGGCAGCAACAGGGGCTAAAAACTGGGTGTCAATTGGAGGAGTGACACTTTTCCAACCTTCCGAATTCATGAAAATTTCCTATATTTTGATCTTGGCTCGGGTTGTTGTTCAATTCACACAGAAACACAAGGAAAGTGAACGAACGATTCCTTTAGATTTCCTCTTGATACTGTGGATGATTATCTTCACGCTGCCAGTCTTAGGTTTACTGGCCCTGCAGAGTGACTTAGGAACGGCCTTGGTCTTTGTCGCAATCTTTGCGGGACTGGTCTTGCTTTCTGGAGTATCATGGAAAATCATCATTCCAATTTTTGTAACAGCTGTATCGGGAATTGCAGGATTTTTGGCAATTTTCATCACAAAAGATGGGCGTGCTTTCATACATCAAATCGGGATGCCAACCTATCAGATTAACCGTATCCTTGCTTGGCTCAATCCATTTGATTATGCACAAACGACCACCTATCAACAGGCCCAAGGGCAAATCGCCATCGGTAGTGGAGGCTTGTTTGGTCAAGGATTTAATGTATCCAATCTCCTCATTCCCGTTCGTGAGAGTGATATGATTTTTACAGTCATTGCAGAAGATTTTGGTTTTATTGGTTCTGTCCTCGTAATTACACTTTATCTTCTACTTATCTATCGAATGTTAAAAATCACTCTGAAGTCCAATAATCAATTTTATACCTACATTTCAACTGGCTTCATTATGATGCTCTTGTTCCATATCTTTGAAAATATCGGTGCGGTGACAGGCCTCCTTCCTCTGACAGGGATTCCTCTGCCGTTCATTTCCCAAGGGGGATCAGCCATTATCAGTAATCTGATTGGTGTTGGTTTGCTTCTATCGATGAGTTATCAAACGCATCTAGCCGAAGAAAAGAGCGGTAAGACAAGATTTAAACGGAAGAAAGTTGTTTTGAAAAAAGTTAAATAAGGAGTAAATCATGGCTAAAGTAGCAGTTATCTTAGCAGATGGCTTTGAAGAAATCGAAGCCCTAACAGTTGTGGATGTATTACGTCGTGCCAATATTACTTGTCATATGGTTGGTTTTGAAGCCCGAGTGACGGGATCACATGCCATCCAAGTACAAGCAGATCGTGTGTTTGATGGTGATTTATCTGACTACGACATGATTGTCTTACCAGGAGGTATGCCAGGTTCAGCTCACTTGCGTGATAATGAGCAATTGATTGCTGAACTTCAAAAATTTGAGCAAGTTGGTAAAAAAGTAGCAGCCATTTGTGCAGCACCAATTGTACTGAATCGAGCTGGACTCCTCAAGAATAAAGGGTTCACCTGCTATGATGGTGTCCAAGAGCAAATTGCTGATGGTCACTATCACAAGGAAACAGTAGTTGTTGATGGTCAGCTGACTACTAGTCGCGGGCCAGCTACTGCACTTGCCTTTGCTTATAACCTAGTGGAACAACTTGGTGGCGATGCTGATGCTTTGAGAGAAGCCATGCTCTATCGTGATGTGTTTGGATTAGATTAACTAAAACGAGAGGAATCTATCAATGAGGGGATTCTTCTCGTTTTTTACTGTTAAAATAGAAGGAAATCGTCGCATTTTTCATAAAAAAATGCTATAATGAAGGGTATGAAATATCACGATTACATCTGGGATTTAGGTGGAACTTTACTTGATAATTATGAGACTTCGACCGCTGCTTTTGTGGAAACATTAGCTCAATTTGGAATCGAAGAAGAACATGATAAAGTTTACAATGCTTTGAAAGTCTCAACTGCTTTTGCGATTGACCAATTTGCCCCAACAATAGAGCATTTTTTAGAAAAATATAAGGAAAACGAAGCGCGAGAGCTTGAACATCCTGCCTTGTTTGAGGGAGTACCTGCTTTATTGGAGGAAATCTCAGATCAGGGAGGACGGAACTTTTTAGTTTCGCATCGCAATGACCAAGTTTTGGATATTCTTGAAAAGACAGGTATTGCTGGCTATTTTACAGAAGTAGTAACAGCTAGCTCTGGTTTTAAGAGAAAACCAAATCCAGAGTCTATGATCTATTTGCGAGATAAGTATAAGATTAGTTCTGGTATCGTTATTGGTGACCGTTCTATCGATATTGAAGCTGGACAAGCAGCAGGCTTAGCGACGCATCTCTTTAAAAATATCGTGACATTGAGACAAGTATTAGACATGTAAGAAAAAGGAAAAAAAGAAAAAGGGAAAAAATGACAGAAGAAATCAAAAACCAACAGGCACAGGATTATGATGCCAGTCAGATTCAAGTTTTGGAAGGTCTGGAAGCCGTTCGTATGCGTCCTGGAATGTATATCGGATCGACTTCAAAAGAAGGTCTTCACCACCTAGTCTGGGAAATCGTTGATAACTCTATCGATGAGGCCTTGGCGGGATTTGCTAGTCATATTCAGGTCTTTATTGAGCCAGATGACTCTATTACGGTTGTTGATGATGGACGTGGTATCCCTGTTGATATTCAAGAAAAGACAGGTCGCCCTGCCGTTGAAACTGTCTTTACCGTTCTTCACGCTGGAGGTAAATTTGGCGGTGGCGGTTACAAGGTTTCAGGTGGACTCCACGGTGTAGGTTCATCGGTTGTAAATGCCCTCTCAACTCAGTTGGATGTTCGTGTTCATAAAAACGGGAAAATCCATTACCAAGAATATCGTCGTGGACATGTTGTTGCTGACCTTGAGGTGATTGGAGATACAGATAAAACAGGTACAACCGTACACTTCACGCCAGACCCAGAGATTTTTACAGAAACAACAACTTTTGATTTTGATAAATTAAACAAGCGGATCCAGGAGCTAGCCTTTTTGAACCGTGGCCTTCAAATTTCCATCACTGACAAACGTGAGGGACTTGAACAAACAAAAAACTACCACTACGAAGGTGGGATTGCGAGCTACGTTGAGTACATAAACGAAAACAAGGATGTTATCTTTGATACACCAATCTACACAGATGGTGAAATGGATGACATCACAGTCGAAGTTGCGATGCAGTACACAACTGGCTACCATGAAAATGTCATGAGTTTCGCCAATAACATTCATACCCATGAAGGTGGAACACATGAACAAGGTTTCCGTACAGCCCTAACTCGTGTCATCAATGACTACGCTCGTAAAAACAAATTGCTGAAAGATAACGAAGATAATCTGACAGGTGAGGATGTCCGTGAAGGATTGACTGCCGTTATCTCTGTGAAACATCCAAATCCTCAGTTTGAAGGACAAACGAAAACTAAACTTGGAAATAGTGAAGTTGTCAAGATTACTAACCGCCTATTTAGTGAAGCATTTTCAGACTTCCTAATGGAAAATCCACAGATTGCTAAGCGGATTGTTGAAAAAGGGATTTTGGCAGCTAAGGCGCGTGTAGCAGCCAAGCGTGCGCGTGAAGTTACCCGTAAGAAGTCAGGTTTAGAAATTTCAAACCTTCCAGGGAAATTAGCAGACTGTTCTTCAAATAATCCAGCTGAAACTGAACTTTTCATCGTCGAAGGAGATTCAGCGGGAGGTTCTGCAAAGTCTGGTCGTGACCGTGAATTCCAAGCGATTTTACCGATTCGCGGTAAAATCCTCAACGTTGAAAAGGCCAGCATGGATAAAATCCTTGCCAATGAAGAAATCCGTAGCCTTTTCACAGCTATGGGAACAGGCTTTGGTGCCGAATTTGATGTCAGCAAGGCCCGTTACCAAAAACTCGTTATCATGACGGATGCCGATGTCGATGGAGCTCACATCCGTACTCTCTTGTTAACCTTGATTTATCGTTATATGAAACCCGTTTTAGAAGCAGGTTATGTTTATATCGCTCAACCACCAATTTACGGTGTTAAGGTCGGCAGTGAAATTAAAGAATACATCCAACCTGGAGCAGATCAAGAAATCCGTCTACAGGAAGCCTTAGCTCGCTATAGTGAAGGACGTTCAAAACCAACTATTCAGCGTTATAAAGGTCTTGGAGAAATGGATGACCATCAACTTTGGGAAACAACTATGAACCCAGAACATCGTCTCATGGCGCGTGTATCAGTTGATGATGCTGCAGAAGCAGATAAAATCTTTGATATGCTCATGGGCGACCGCGTAGAACCACGTCGAGAATTTATTGAAGAAAATGCTGTTTACAGTACGCTTGACGTTTAAAAAAATTTGGAAATAGTTCCCATGGTTTGAAAAATATGATATAATCATTACAATTGTTTCAAGTATAAAAAGGAGTTTGATATGTCTGATAATCTGTTGATTATTATTATGATTGTAATCGCGACTCTTCTGATCATTGCTTATGTTGTAGCGATTTTGTTACGCAAACGAAATGAAAAGAGGCTCGCAGTACTAGAAGGAAGAAAGGAAGAGTTGTATAACCTTCCAGTTAACGATGAAGTAGAAGCTGTTAAGAATATGCATCTGATTGGTCAAAGTCAGATTGCATTTAGAGAGTGGAATCAAAAATGGGTAGACCTATCCCTCAACTCATTTGCGGATATTGAGAATAATCTGTTTGAAGCAGAAGGGTACAATAATTCATTTCGCTTCTTGAAAGCTCAACACAAAATTGATCAAATTGAAAGCCAGATTACCCTTATCGAAGAAGATATTGCTTCCATTCGAAATGCTTTGGCAGATCTAGAAAAACAAGAATCAAAAAATAGTGGTCGTGTCTTGCATGCTTTAGATTTATTTGAAAGCTTACAGAAGGCGGTCGCAGAAGATTCTGAGAAATATGGTCAAGCACTTCCTGAAATTGAAAAACAATTGGAGAACATCCAATCTGAATTTTCTCAATTTGTGACGCTAAACTCTTCAGGAGATCCAGTTGAAGCAGCAGGAATTTTGGATAATGCTGAAAACCATATTCTCGCTTTGACACATATCGTAGAGAGAATTCCAGCAATTGTTACTAAACTAACGACAGAACTCCCTGATCAACTTGAAGATCTGGAGGTTGGCTATCGTAAGTTGCTTGATGCCAACTATCACTTTGTAGAAACTGACATTGAATCACGTTTGCAGTTGTTGTATGAAGCATTGAAAAATAACCAAGAAAATATTAAAAAATTGGAATTGGATAATGCTGAATATGAAAACACTCAGATTCAAGAAGAAATCAATGCTCTCTATAATATTTTCACACGAGAGATTGCTTCTCAAAAGGTTGTTGAAAACTTGTTGTCAACACTTCCAACCTATCTTGACCACTTAAAAGACAACAATCAGGTCTTGGTAAAAGATATTGAACGCTTGAGCAAAACTTACTTGATGTCTGAGAGTGATGTCAATCACGTCCGTCGTCTTCAAGTGGATTTGGATTCCCTAGAAGTTACAGTTAGTGATTTGACTTCAGAACAAGAGGAATATTCAGAAGCTTACTCTGTATTGGAAGAACGTTTAGAAAATGTTCAAGCTACATTAAAAGAAATTGAAGATGATCAAGTTTCAGTGAGCGAACGTCTGGTGCAAATTGAAAAAGATGATGTTAATGCTCGTCAAAAGGCAAATGTTTACGTCAATCGCCTCCACACGATCAAGCGCTACATGGAAAAGAGAAATCTTCCAGGAATCCCACAGAGCTTCTTGAAATTGTTCTTTGCAGCTAGCCACAGTACCGAAGACTTGATGGCAGAGTTAGAACAGTCGCAAGTCAACATTGAGTCTGTCAACCGTATTTTAGAAATTGCAACTCACGATATGGAAATTCTGGAAACAGAAACATACAGCATCGTACAACATGCTACCTTGACTGAACAATTACTTCAATACTCTAACCGCTACAGATCATTTGATGAAGGGATTCAACAAGCCTTCCACGAATCTTTAGAAATCTTTGAAAATGCCTTTGATTATCAAGCATCTTTCGAAAAGATTTCCCAAGCTTTGGAAGTTGCTGAACCAGGGGTAACAAATCGCTTTGTTTCCTCATATGAAAAAACAAGAGAAATCATTCGATTTTAATTAAGAAAATTATATAGAAATCCGAATTGCACCCTAAAAGTTAGATAGAAAAATCTAAACTTTTGGGGTGTTTTTATGTGAGTAAAGAACATAGATATCAAAGTGCAGTGTAATGAAATAAAATCTGAACAAATTGTCTAGGTAAATCAAGACAATTTCTAGCAATGTTTTAGAAGTTACGATGTATAGTATAGTGGATTGATACTCAATGAAAATCAAAGAGCAAACTAGGAAGCTAGCCGCAAGCTGTACTTGAGTACGGTAAGGAGACGCTGACGTGGTTTGAATTTGATTTTCGAAGAGTATGAAATAAAATATAAACAGAGAGATTAGGAAAGTCAAAATAATTTTTAGTAATGTTTTAGAAGCGACAGTGTACTATTCAATATACAATAAGATCAAAAATTCACGCCCCTTTCAAAAATATTTGGCATGGTTGACGAATTCAAGATTCTTTGATATATTAAAACTAATGACTAAACATATGAGGTTAATTATGAATACAAAACTACAAAAAATACTCAACAAGCACAAGAAAATGATCTATGGTCTTATTGGTGCTCTTATACTTCTGATACTTGTAGTTTTTTCTTTTTTAGGAGCATCTGACAATAAAGAAGCTACCATTGTGAATGAATCGAAAACTAAGGATGCATCATCACAAAAAACAAAGGATGTAAGCAAGGATACATCTACTAGCTCTCAAGAAAAAACTAGCCAATCTTCTGAAACTGAGAAGGCTTCTTCTACTAGTACATCAGCTTCATCATCAACTTCTACTACAGAAGACAAGCAAACTAGTGAACCTGTCTACGAACCATCTACGTCATCATATACATCTGATGCTAATACATCAACGTATGAAGAGCCAACTCCAAATTATGCTGAACCTGCATATGAAGAACCTGCATCCTCATCATATACTCCGGCGCCATCATCAAATAGTTATAAAGAAATTACACAAGATGATGTTAAAAGAACTAATAAAGCTGTATCTGATTGGAACACTCAAAATGGATTTGGTGGCGAAAATCGTGACTCAAAAGGTGATGGTTATCTTGGTTGGTAATCGTAAACACAGATATACATATTTTTGTGAATCAAAAGAAAGTCCTAGAGAAGTCTAGGCCTTTTCTTTTACCTTTCTTTTCTTAAAAAATGGACATTTTCCTATTTATCATTGAAATTATAGGCCTGATTTGATATGATAAGACTATGACTAAAAAAAGAACAAATTGTAAAACAAATGACAAGAAGAAAAGAAATTTATGGATTATTGTGGGGCTTCTATTCTTCACAATCCTAACATTAGGTGCAGGTATTGCTTATAAAGTCTTGACCAAGCAAGCTTTTGAGCAAAAAATTGAAGCACTGAAAAAAGAAAAAGATGATTCCTATTCACAAGGAAGTCAGAAAGAGAATTTTCGTAAGGGGCAGGCAGAAATCATCACCTACTATCCTATGACTGGGGACAAGGTCATTACCTCTGTTCAGGATATCATTGTAAAAGATATTACGGATAAGGTAGAAGATAAAGAACATTTGATTTTTTACTATTCTGAAAAAGATTCATCCTCTATCAAAGGTGTGGAGAGCCATCTTGTAAAAAAACAGGCCTATGACCTGAGTGATTCTACTGTTGTGGAATTAGAAAATACGTCGTTAGATCAGCTTTATCTTAAGGAAGATGGGACTCTGTTTACATTAGACCAGCTCTTTACAGATGCTAGCAAAGCTAAAGAGAAGTTTCTTGAGGATATCAAGTCAACGCTCCAAGATAAAAAGATTGAACAAACACTTGTTGATCAAGTAACAGCCGATTTTTCAGCTAGCGATTTATCATCTTGGAAGTTTGCTTACAAAGATAGTCAATTGCTTCTTTATCCAATCAAAGCAACCAATAATGTAGAAGAAATAGCTTTGCCTATTTCAGACTTCTTTGATGTTATCCAATCGTCCTATCTAACTGAAAAGGATGCAGAACTTTATAAGAAGGCTCAGGCTGAGAAAAATAAAAAAGTAGTAGCTCTTACCTTTGATGATGGACCAGATGGAAAGACAACTCCACAAGCTTTAGATATTTTAGCCAAGTATAAAATCAAAGCAACCTTCTTTGTTCAAGGAAAGAATATTGCAGGCAATGAGTCAATCCTTAAACGTATGCAGTCTGAAGGTCATGAAGTTGGAAACCATAGTTGGAATCACCCGGTTTTAACAAAACTGTCATTGGAAGATGCTAAGAAACAAATTACGGATACAGAAGATGCTATTACAAAAGTACTTGGGAAAAGCTCTAAATTGATGCGACCACCATACGGTGCAATCTCAGATGATATTCGCAATAGTCTTGATTTAAGCTTTATCATGTGGGATGTGGATAGTTTGGATTGGAAGAGTAAAAATGAAGCAGCAATTTTGACAGAAATTCAGCGCCAGGCAAGCAATGGATCTATCATTTTAATGCACGATATCCATCAGCCGTCAGTAAATTCGCTTCCAAAAGTAATTGAGTATTTACAGGAACAAGGCTATAGTTTCGTGACTGTATCAGAGCTACTGAATACTCGTTTGAAGCCACATGAGATTTATTATTCTCGTAATCAATAGATTGTAAGTCGGCAAAAGTAGAAAAAAATTAAAAAAAGATAGTTTTAATCTTGACAAGTAAGGGAAAACTTGATATCATATAAAAGTTGAGAAAAGCAGAAGTGAGAACTTCTCGCCTTGCGACTAACGTTGTCTGGCCCCTACGGATCAAGTTTCAGTAATGAAATACAATCATGTAGTGCGGGTTTGCGTTAGCAAGTCCGCTCTTGTTTTTCTCTAAATTAAAAAAAGAGGTGAAAACCATAGCAAAGCAAGACTTATTCATCAATGATGAAATTCGTGTACGCGAAGTTCGCTTAATCGGTCTTGAAGGTGAGCAATTGGGTATCAAACCACTAAGCGAAGCGCAAGTACTTGCGGACGAAGCTAATGTGGACTTGGTTCTCATTCAACCTCAAGCTAAACCTCCTGTTGCAAAAATTATGGACTACGGCAAGTTCAAATTTGAGTACCAGAAGAAACAAAAAGAACAACGCAAAAAACAAAGCGTTGTGACCGTGAAAGAAGTTCGTTTGAGCCCGGTTATTGACAAGGGTGACTTCGAAACTAAACTTCGCAATGCTCGCAAATTCCTTGAAAAAGGGAATAAAGTGAAGGTATCCATTCGCTTTAAGGGGCGTATGATCACCCATAAAGAGATTGGTGCAAAAGTTTTAGCCGAGTTCGCTGAAGCAACTCAAGATATTGCTATCATTGAACAACGTGCTAAAATGGATGGACGCCAAATGTTCATGCAATTGGCGCCAGCAACTGACAAAAAATAATTGTCAGAAAGTTAAATAAAGGAGAAAAAATCATGCCAAAACAAAAAACACACCGCGCATCAGCTAAACGTTTCAAACGTACAGGTTCTGGTGGACTTAAACGTTTCCGTGCTTACACATCTCACCGTTTCCACGGAAAAACTAAAAAACAACGTCGTCATCTTCGTAAAGCATCTATGGTGCATTCAGGAGATTTCAAACGTATCAAAGCAATGCTTACTCGCTTGAAATAATAGCCCGACAGTAAGTAAACTATTCTAGGAAATATTTGGAGGAAATATAAATGGCACGTGTTAAAGGTGGCGTTGTATCACGCAAACGTCGTAAACGTATTCTTAAATTAGCAAAAGGTTACTATGGAGCTAAACACATCTTGTTCCGTACTGCAAAAGAACAAGTAATGAACTCTTACTACTATGCATACCGTGACCGTCGTCAAAAGAAACGTGACTTCCGTAAATTGTGGATCACACGTATCAATGCGGCAGCTCGTTTGAACGGACTTTCATACTCACAATTGATGCATGGTTTGAAATTGGCTGAGATCGAAGTTAACCGTAAAATGCTTGCTGACTTGGCTGTTAACGATGCAGAAGCTTTCACAGCTCTTGCAGATGCAGCTAAAGCAAAACTTGGTAAATAATTATTCATAAGACTGGTGCAAGTTTGTCCCAGTCTTTTTTAAACAAAGGAGAAAAATATGGCTTCAAAAATGCTACACACATGCTTACGAGTTGAAAATCTTGAAAAATCAATCGCTTTTTATCAAGATGCTTTTGGTTTTAAGGAATTACGTCGCAAGGACTTTCCAGACTATGCTTTCACTATTGTTTATCTTGGACTTGAAGGTGATGATTATGAGTTAGAGTTGACTTACAACTATGATCACGGACCTTATGTTGTCGGTGACGGTTTTGCTCACATCGCCCTAAGCACACCTGATCTTGAGGCTCTTCATAAAGAACATAGCGATAAAGGCTATGAAGTGACAGCGCCTAATGGACTTCCAGGGACTCAACCAAACTATTATTTTATCAAAGATCCAGATGGATACAAGGTAGAAGTAATTCGTGAGAATTCATTATAGTTCCTATCGAGTAGCTTGTATGCTACTCGTTTTTTTTATTTGTAGTAGAATCAAAGAAAAAGAATAGAGCAAGGTCAGGGAAGTTTATGTAAAAGATGATTTTTGGCACCTGTTTCCAGATGCTCAAATCAGTGTATTGGTGGAAAAAGTTCTCAACAATACTATTGATGAGAGTGAAGATCCATATTTTAAAACTTTACTAGATGAAGGAACAAAAAAGCACGGATTTTTATACCAGATGAAAATTTCACTCAGAATGAAGTGAGTCAAGAATGGCGTCAGGCATTCACTTAATTCAAAATTCAAAAATGTGCTCGTTCTTTCTTGAAGCTTTATTAAAGCGTGTAAGTCAAGGAAGAGAATGTAATCTAATAAATCCTTTGGTAGATATTTATAATAGTGTTTCACTTTCTTATGCTGTTCCTTGTGGGGGAAAGAATTTAGCTAAGATTGTTAGTGACTTATGTCTTGGAAGAGCTCAAGGGAATGAATCCTTCTTTCCACTAGGGGCCGAAAGTGATGCTCCTGCCTTAGCTGATGAAATGATTTATTTTGATGAACAAGGTGCGATTTGTCGCTGTTTAAACTGGCGTGAAGCCCAAAGAACCAAAACAAAGATGCTATTTTAGTCATTGAAGCTATCAATGAAGAGCAGGCATCACGAGCTCGAGAAGCAATGCTAGAATTACATACTAAAATTGAGGAATATTTTGGTGTCAGTGGCATGATCAGTCATTTATAGCTACAAATCCTATCCTAGAGGTAGAATAATGAATGGGAATCACGGTTAATTCAACTGTGGTTCTTTTTTCCAAGGGAAGAAAGAAATTGTTTTTCTATTTTCTAAAATGGTATAATAGAGAAAGAATAAGGGAGGTGAGAAAGAATGATTGCCCAACTGGATACCAAAACAGTCTATAGTTTCATGGAGAGCATGGTTTCGATTAAGAGATATGTCAGTCAAGGGAAGGAATATGGCTACTCAGCACTTGGAATCATGGATGTTGACAATCTATATGGAGCTTATTATTTTATCAAAGAGTGCCAAAAGCAAGGGATTCAGCCTTTATTAGGTCTTGAGGTGACTGTTCATCATAAGGAGGAACTCGTTAACCTTCGATTTTTAGCCTTGTCAAATCATGGCTATCGAAATCTCATGAAGCTTTCGACTCTAAAAATGACAGGTAAAAAGGAATGGACTGATTTTTCTCCCTATCTAGAAGATGTTTGTGTTATTGTTTCCTATTATTCTGCAATTGATTCCTTGGACTTAGGGCATGACTATTATATCGGAGTGTATCCAGATACACCTCAGTCGAATTTTTCTCACCCCATTCTCCCACTTTATCGTGTTAATTCCTTCGAATCTGAGGATTTGGAAACGCTTCAAATGCTCAAGGCGATTAAGGAAAATGTGACCTTGCGAGAGGTAGATGTTCAATCGCAACAAGGCTTGTTTTTACCTGCTGATCGCTTAGAGCAAGTATTTCAAGAAAAGTTTCCGCAAGCC
The DNA here is from genome assembly GCF_041432385.1 of Streptococcus sp. 27098_8_91. Lineage (NCBI taxonomy): Bacteria > Bacillati > Bacillota > Bacilli > Lactobacillales > Streptococcaceae > Streptococcus > Streptococcus sp. 27098_8_91. Next base: position 36,267 of record NZ_JAPVZN010000001.1, on the reverse strand, counting down.
TTAGAAAATCTTTCTGAACTGATTGGAGCAACTACTTATGAGATTGATAGTAGTCTCAAGCTTCCACGCTTCAATCCAGAGCGTCCTGCTGTTGAAGAGTTGCGCGAAAAAGCTATTAAGGGCTTGGAACAGAAAGGCTTACTCGATTCAGTTTATCAGGAACGTTTGGAAGAAGAACTATCTGTGATTCATGACATGGGATTCGATGACTATTTCTTGGTTGTCTGGGATCTCTTACGTTTCGGTCGTTCTCAAGGATATTATATGGGGATGGGACGTGGATCTGCAGTTGGAAGTCTAGTGGCCTATGCTCTAGATATCACTGGTATTGACCCTGTGGCTAAGAATCTCATCTTTGAGCGCTTTTTAAATCGTGAACGCTATACCATGCCTGATATCGATATTGATATTCCTGATATTTATCGTCCTGAATTTATCCGCTATGTTCGTGACCGTTATGGTAGTATTCACGCTGCTCAGATAGTCACCTACTCGACTTTTGGTGCCAAACAGGCTATCCGAGATGTTTTTAAACGGTATGGTGTTCCCGAGTACGAGTTGACATCCATAACCAAGAAAATTGGTTTCAAAGATACCTTGACAAGCGCCTATGAAGGGAATCTAGGATTTAGACAACTAATTCAAGGTAAGATTGAGTACCAAAAGGCTTTTGAAATTGCTAAAAATATAGAAGGCTATCCTCGGCAAACTTCCATCCATGCTGCGGGTGTCGTGATTAGTGATAAAAATCTAACGGACTATATTCCTCTTAAGTATGGTGAGGATATGCTCATTACCCAGTATGATGCTCATGGAGTTGAAGGAAATGGCTTGCTCAAGATGGATTTCTTGGGCTTACGAAACCTCACCTTCGCTCAAAAAATGCAGGAGCTCTTATTTGAAACTCAAGGAATTCAGCTAAAGATTGAGGATATTGACCTTGAGGATAGGGAAACTTTGGCTCTTTTTGCAGCTGGGAAGACAAAGGGAATCTTTCAATTTGAACAACCTGGTGCTATTCGCTTATTAAAGCGCGTGAAACCAGAAAGCTTTGAAGAAGTAGTGGCAACGACTTCCCTCAACAGACCGGGAGCGAGTGACTATATCGACAACTTTGTGGCTCGAAAACATGGTAAAGAAAAGGTAACAGTTCTGGACCCAGTTTTGGAAGATATTTTAGCTCCAACTTATGGAATTATGCTTTACCAAGAACAGGTGATGCAAGTGGCACAGCGTTACGCTGGTTTCAGCCTTGGGAAGGCCGACATTTTACGTCGTGCTATGGGGAAAAAGAATGCGGCCGAGATGCACCGAATGGAGGAGAGTTTTATCCAAGGTGCACTCGAAAAAGGTCATGGAAAGGAACAGGCTCAGCAGGTTTTTGCTGTCATGGAAAAATTTGCTGGTTATGGTTTCAACCGATCACATGCCTATGCTTATGCGGCTTTAGCCTTCCAGCTTGCTTATTTTAAAACACATTACCCAGCTATCTTTTATCAAGTCATGCTCAACTATGCCAGTGGAGATTATATTCTCGATGCCCTTGAAATGGGCTTTGAACTGACACCACTATCTATCAATACAATCCCATATCAGGATAAATTAACAGACAAGACTATTTACTTGGGACTTAAGAGTATCAAGGGGATGTCTCGAGATTTTGCCTATTGGATTATAGAGAATCGTCCTTTTAGTAGTGTCGAAGATTTTGTCACTCGCTTGCCTAAAAATTATCAGAAGTTGAGTCTTTTAACTTCCCTAGTCGAGATTGGTTTATTTGATAGTTTTGAAAAAAATCGCCAAAAAATCTTATCCAATTTACCTACTTTGTTTATTTTTGTGGAAGAATTGGGTAGTTTATTTGCAGATAATAGCTACAATTGGCTTGAGAGTGAGGATTTTACGCAAGTCGAAAAGTTTCGTAAGGAACAGGAGTGGCTTGGAGTCGGTATCAGTCCGCATCCCTTACTGATTTTAGCAAAGAATCCCCTCTATCCAATTGTGAGTTTGTCTGAACTATCTGAAGGACAGACAGCTACAGTACTCGTTGAGATAGAATCCATTCGTGTCATTCGTACTAAAAAAGGTGAAAACATGGCTTTTCTGAAAGTTAGTGATAGTAAAACGAAGCTTGAAGTCACAGTTTTTTCTGACCAGTATCGTCAATTTAACAATCTCTTACATGAAGGAAGATTTTACTACCTTAATGGAAAAGTGCAGGCAAGAGACGGTCGCCTTCAGTTAGTATTAAATAATCTAAAAGAAGCAGTGAGTGAACGATTTTGGATTCAGGCTGCTGATCATGAACATGATTCTGAAATTTATCATATTTTAGAACAATACAAGGGACAAATTCCAGTCATTATTCGCTACGAAAATGAACAAAAAAATGTTCTTTTGTCGGGCTATTTTGTTGCAAAAGATGTTAGTTTGCAGGAATCTTTGAGTCAAATAACTATGAAAACGATTTATCGTTAAAAATCAATGAAAATAAAAGAATTTTAACTTTAATTATGGTATAATCAGTTAGAATGTTAAAAGAAAAAGGAGCAAAACCAAATGAAACGTATTGCTGTTTTGACTAGTGGTGGAGACGCCCCTGGTATGAATGCTGCCATCCGTGCAGTAGTTCGTCAAGCAATCTCAGAAGGAATGGAAGTTTTTGGTATCTATGATGGATACGCTGGTATGGTTGCTGGTGAGATTTATCCACTTGATGCTGCTTCAGTAGGAGACATCATTTCACGTGGTGGTACTTTCCTTCACTCTGCTCGTTATCCTGAGTTTGCAAAACTCGAAGGTCAACTTAAAGGGATTGAGCAGTTGAAAAAACACGGTATCGAAGGTGTCGTGGTTATCGGTGGTGACGGTTCTTATCACGGAGCTATGCGCTTGACTGAGCATGGATTCCCTGCTATTGGACTTCCAGGAACAATCGATAACGATATCGTAGGTACTGATTTCACAATCGGATTTGATACTGCAGTTACAACTGCAATGGATGCCATCGATAAGATTCGTGATACCTCATCAAGTCACCGTCGTACTTTCGTAGTTGAAGTTATGGGACGTAATGCTGGAGATATCGCTCTTTGGGCTGGTATTGCCACTGGTGCTGATGAAATTATCATCCCTGAAGAAGGCTTCAAGATGGAAGACATCGTAGCAAGTATCAAAGCTGGATATGAACACGGTAAGAAACACAACATTATCGTTTTGGCAGAAGGTGTTATGTCAGCGGCTGAATTTGGTCAAAAGCTAAAAGAAGCTGGAGATACAAGCGACCTTCGTGTAACTGAACTTGGTCATATCCAACGTGGTGGATCTCCAACTGCTCGTGACCGTGTATTGGCGTCACGCATGGGTGCACACGCTGTTAAACTTCTTAAACAAGGAATCGGTGGTGTCGCTGTTGGTATCCGTAACGAGAAAATGGTTGAAAATCCAATTCTTGGAACTGCAGAAGAAGGAGCTTTGTTTAGCCTAACAGCTGATGGTAATATCGTTGTTAACAACCCTCATAAAGCTGACCTTGAACTTTCTGCTTTGAACAAGAGCTTGTCATAATCAACTTTAACTAAACTGGTAAAATGACCATAAAAGGTCAAATTATATAAAGGAGTCACAAAAATCATGAACAAACGTGTAAAAATCGTTGCAACTTTGGGTCCTGCGGTAGAAATCCGTGGTGGTAAAAAATTCGGTGAAGACGGATACTGGGGTGAAAAACTTGACGTTGAAGCTTCAGCTAAAAACATTGCTCAATTGATTGAAGCAGGAGCTAACACTTTCCGTTTCAACTTCTCACACGGTGACCACCAAGAACAAGGTGACCGTATGGCAACTGTTAAACTTGCAGAAAAACTTGCAGGTAAAAAAGTTGGTTTCCTTCTTGATACTAAAGGACCAGAAATCCGTACTGAATTGTTCGAAGGTGAAGCTAAAGAGTACTCATACAAAACTGGTGAAAAAATCCGTGTTGCAACTAAACAAGGTATCAAATCAACTCGTGAAGTGATTGCTTTGAACGTTGCTGGAGCTCTTGACATCTATGATGACGTTGAAGTTGGTCGCCAAGTATTGGTTGACGATGGTAAACTTGGTCTTCGTGTTGTAGAAAAAGACGATGCAACTCGTGAATTTGTCGTTGAAGTTGAAAACGACGGTGTTATCGCTAAACAAAAAGGTGTAAACATCCCTAACACTAAAATTCCTTTCCCAGCTCTTGCTGAACGTGATAACGCTGATATCCGCTTCGGTCTTGAACAAGGTATCAACTTTATCGCGATCTCATTCGTACGTACTGCAAAAGACGTGAACGAAGTTCGTGCAATCTGTGAAGAAACTGGTAACGGTCACGTTCAATTGTTCGCTAAAATCGAAAACCAACAAGGTATCGATAACTTGGACGAAATCATTGAAGCTGCTGATGGTATCATGATCGCTCGTGGTGACATGGGTATCGAAGTACCATTTGAAATGGTTCCAGTTTACCAAAAAATGATCATCACTAAAGTGAACGCTGCTGGTAAAGTTGTCATCACTGCAACAAACATGCTTGAAACAATGACTGAAAAACCACGTGCAACCCGTTCAGAAGTATCAGACGTATTCAACGCTGTTATCGACGGAACTGATGCTACAATGCTTTCAGGTGAGTCAGCAAATGGTAAATACCCACTTGAGTCTGTTCGTACAATGGCAACTATCGATAAGAACGCTCAAACTCTTCTTAACGAATACGGACGTTTGAACTCAGATTCATTTGAACGTAACTCTAAGACAGAAGTTATGGCTTCAGCAGTTAAAGACGCTACAAACTCAATGGACATCAAATTGGTTGTAACTCTTACTAAGACTGGTCACACAGCACGTTTGATCTCTAAATATCGTCCAAATGCTGATATCTTGGCATTGACATTTGACGAATTGACAGAACGTGGATTGATGTTGAACTGGGGTGTTATCCCAATGTTGACAGAAGCTCCATCATCAACTGATGACATGTTTGAAATTGCAGAACGTAAAGCAGTTGAAGCAGGTCTTGTACAATCTGGTGACGATATCGTTATCGTTGCAGGTGTGCCACTTGGTGAAGCAGTTCGTACTAACACAATGCGTATCCGCACTGTACGTTAATCTAATATTAAAAAACCTATCATATCAAGCTTTATAGCTTGTATGATAGGTCTTTTTTTGTTACGAGGGGTAAAATATATCATTTTCCTTTCAATGCTAAGGTATATAATACAGTTTGCCCTGTAACTTTTGCTGTAATTAGAGATTTCATTGGTCATCTTAGTATCTTTACGACTAAACCCAGATAGGATTTAGTGGCGTTTAGGGAAATAAAAAAAGCTCTCTGGAAAACCAGAAAGCTTTGAGAGGCATCTCCATGTGAAAAACCGGTTCACACAATTTCTCAAGGTCCGCTCCTGCGTTATGACCTCCTTTGCTCAATAGTAGCTCTCGCTACATATCGACTCATCGCAAGTTTTATTTTACTATAAGGTCAATAAAATGTCAATAAAAAAAGTTCCTATACCAAGGAACTGATGAACAATGCTAATTGCCGGGATCGAACCGGCGACCTCATCCTTACCATGGATGCGCTCTGCCTACTGAGCTAAATCAGCTTACTTAAAAAGTATACTATAGATTCAAATCTTTGTCAATAAAATGTTTTATTTAAAAGTAATCGGCTATCAGTCAAACTAAAATAGCTTTAGGGAATGTCCTAAAGCTATTTTATTCTAACCTAATTGATTTTGTTTTTTCTCTGGATTCCAGATAAAACTTGCAATAAAGCTAAAGATGATGGTAACAATCGCAACTAAGACAGCAAGAATCAGTGCTGGTATGCGAATAAACCACCACAAAGGATTTGGTTTTTTGTTATTGTGCCATTGTTTTGTTTCCTCATCCAGACGTTGGAATTCTGATTGGATACGTTCAGCAACCATCTCAATTCCTTCATCATTCATCTTCTTAATGTCCGAGATATCGATAGGATTTCCGAAGTTCATATCGACACGTTCACAACTGATGAGTCCTTTTAAGGTCATTGGACCAGTGTAAGTAACTGGCATGATGCGAACCTTGGCCATTTTAGCAATCAGAGCAACACCACCTTTAACATCGTTGGAATGACGACTGCCACTTGGGAACATGATGAGAGAGCGGTCGCTCTTTTTAAGAACATTGATAGGGTATTTGATAGCCGAAGCGCTAGGATTTTCACGATCGATTGGAAAGGCACCGCACATGCGAATCCACCAGCCAAAGATACGGTTGGTAAAGAGTTCCTTTTTAGCCATAAATACAAATTGCTTCGGTTTGGTCGCAAAGGCCATATAAACTGGATCCCACCAGGTACGATGGGGCGCAACTAGAATATAGTTTTCATCTTGACTCGGAATTTTATCCGTATTATGATAATGAGCATTACCGTTGATAGACCAAAGAATCAACATAACCAGCCCACGAAGATAAGTATAAAACATGGTATCTCCTTCAATTTTCTTTCTTTTATTATACCTTATCATACTAGGACAAGCAAATGTTTTTTTGTTTAGGCGGAATTGCTCTTCATATGAAATTAGAATTATTTTTAAAAAAATGATATGATAGAACTTATGGATAAAAATAAAATTATAGGCTTAAGCCAATCAGAAGTTAAAGAACGTCAGAAACAGGGACAGGTCAATGATTTCAAAGCATCAGCTAGTACCAGTACTTGGCAGATTGTAAAACGAAATGTCTTTACTCTCTTCAATGCTTTAAACTTTGCTATTGCATTAGCGCTCGCTTTTGTTCAAGCCTGGAGCAACCTGGTTTTCTTTGCGGTTATCTGTTTTAATGCTTTTTCAGGAATTGTAACCGAGCTACGTGCCAAGCATATGGTTGATAAACTCAATCTCCTGAATAAAGAAAAGATTACCACTATCCGTGATGGACAAGAAATTGCTTTAGACCCTGAAGAGCTTGTTTTGGATGATGTGATTCGCTTGTCTGCAGGGGATCAAATTCCAAGTGATGCGATTGTATTAGAAGGTTTTGCAGAAGTCAATGAAGCCATGTTAACGGGCGAGAGTGACTTGGTGCAAAAAGAAGTAGAAGACTTAATGTTGTCAGGTAGTTTTCTTGCCAGTGGTTCTGTCTTTGCTCAAGTTCATCATGTAGGAGCAGATAACTATGCAGCCAAACTCATGCTTGAAGCTAAGACAGTTAAACCCATCAACTCACGTATCATGAAATCGCTAGACCAGCTAGCAGGTTTTACGGGTAAAATCATCATTCCATTTGGAATTGCTCTTTTGCTTGAAGCTTTGGTCTTAAAAGGTTTACCACTGAAGTCTTCTGTAGTGAATTCATCTACGGCTCTTTTGGGAATGTTGCCTAAGGGGATTGCCCTCTTAACCATTACCTCTCTCTTAACTGCTGTTATCAAGCTTGGGTTGAAAAAGGTCTTGGTGCAGGAGATGTACTCTGTTGAAACCCTAGCGCGCGTGGATATGCTCTGCTTGGATAAGACAGGTACCATCACCCAAGGGAAGATGCAGGTTGAGACTGTCCTTCCTCTGACCCAGACTTATGACAAGGATGCTATTGCCGACATACTAACCAGCTATATGGCAAACAGTGAGGATAAAAATCCTACAGCTCAAGCTATCCGTCAACGTTTTCAAGGTCAAGTAGCTTATCCGATGATTTCTAGTCTTCCATTTTCTAGCGATCGTAAATGGGGAGCAATGGAGTTGGAAGGTCTCGGAACTGTTTTCCTAGGTGCACCGGAGATGTTGTTGGATGCTGAAGTTCATGAGGCTAGAGAAGCTCTTGAACGAGGATCTCGTGTCTTAGTTCTGGCCCTCAGTCAAGAAAAACTTGATCACCACAAGCCACAAAAGCCATCTGATATTCAAGCCTTAGCTTTGCTTGAAATTCTAGATCCAATCCGAGAAGGGGCAGCTGAAACTCTAGACTATCTTCGTTCTCAGGAAGTGGGGCTGAAAATTATCTCTGGTGATAATCCAGTTACGGTTTCAAGTATTGCTCAAAAAGCTGGTTTTGCAGATTACCACAGCTACGTAGATTGCTCGAAAATTACTGATGAAGAGTTGGTTGCCATGGCTGAGGAGACAGCGATTTTCGGACGTGTCTCTCCTCATCAAAAGAAACTGATCATCCAAACGTTGAAAAAAGCAGGTCATACGACTGCAATGACAGGAGATGGTGTCAATGATATCCTTGCCCTCCGTGAGGCAGATTGTTCCATCGTGATGGCTGAAGGAGATCCAGCGACTCGTCAGATTGCAAATCTGGTCCTCTTGAACTCAGACTTTAATGATGTTCCTGAGATTCTCTTTGAAGGTCGTCGTGTGGTCAATAACATTGCCCACATTGCTCCAATTTTCTTGATTAAGACAATCTATTCCTTCCTGCTTGCAGTCATCTGTATTGCGAGTGCTTTGTTGGGACGTACTGAATGGATTTTAATTTTCCCATTCATTCCGATTCAGATTACCATGATTGACCAGTTCGTGGAAGGCTTCCCACCGTTCGTATTGACCTTTGAGCGAAATATTAAACCAGTAGAACAAAACTTCCTCAGAAAATCCATGCTCCGTGCACTACCAAGTGCCTTGATGGTAGTCTTTAGCGTTCTATTTATTAAAATTTTTGGAACCAGTCAAGGTTGGTCGGCAATTGAAATTTCGACACTTTTGTATTATCTATTGGCATCGATTGGTTTCATGTCTGTAGTTAGAGCTTGTTTGCCATTTAGTCTGTGGCGTGTTCTCTTGATTATTTGGTCAGTTGGTGGCTTCCTTGGAACAGCTCTATTTCCAAGAATTCAAAAATTGCTTGAAATTTCAACACTTACAGGACAAACATTACCTGTCTATGGCATTATGATGGTCATATTTGCTGTCATTTTCATCCTGACAAGTCGTTATCAAGCAAAAAAATAAAGAAAGGCTGCAATCCTTGATTGCGGTCTTTTTTAGGTACAGAATTGCTAGACAAAATATGGTATAATAAAGGGAAATAGACTTTTGGAAAGTGAGAGAAAATGATTTCGAAGAGATTAGAAACGGTAGCTTCTTTTGTTCCCCAAGGAGCTGTTTTACTGGACGTCGGAAGCGACCATGCTTATTTACCGATTGAACTAGTTGAAAAAGGTCACATTGAGCGTGCCATTGCAGGAGAGGTAGTGGTAGGTCCCTATCAATCTGCAGTCAAAAATGTTGAGAGTCATGGTTTGACTGAGAAAATTCAGGTTCGTTTAGCCAATGGCCTGGCAGCTTTTGAAGAGGCTGACCAAGTCTCTGTCATCACTATTGCTGGAATGGGTGGTCGTTTGATTGCTACGATATTAGAAGATGGTTTGGACAAACTAGCCAATGTTGAGTGTTTGATTCTTCAACCCAATAATCGTGAAGATGAGTTGCGCTCTTGGTTACAAGAGCACGGTTTTCAAATTATGTCAGAAAGTATCCTAGAAGAAGCTGGGAAATTTTACGAGATTTTGGTGGTGGAAGCTGGACAAATGAAGTTATCAGCGAGCGATGTCCGCTTTGGTCCTTTTTTGTCCAAAGAAGTCAGTCCAGTCTTCATCCAAAAATGGCAAAAAGAAGCTGCTAAGCTTGAGTTTGCCCTTAGTCAAATTCCAGAAAAAAATCAAGAAGAACGTCAGGTTCTAGCAGATAAAATTCAAGCCATCAAGGAGGTGCTCCATGAAAGCAAGTGAAGTGATTAAGCGTTATGAAGCCTATTGCCCACAAGAATTTTCTATGGAAGGTGATAGTCGTGGTTTGCAAATTGGCACCCTAGACAAGGAAATTAAAAAAGTCATGGTTGCCCTTGATATTCGTGAAGAGACAGTCGCTGAAGCTATTGACAAGGGTGTTGATCTGATTATCGTTAAGCACGCACCTATCTTTCGTCCGATTAAGGACTTGGTAGCTAGTCGTCCTCAAAATCAAATTTATATCAATCTCATCAAGCATGATATCGCAGTCTATGTCAGTCATACTAATATTGATATTGTTGAAAATGGTCTCAATGATTGGTTCTGCCAACTATTGGGTATTGAGGATACAACTTATCTGCAAGAAACAGGTTCTGAACGTGGAATTGGCCGTATTGGAACGATTAGACCTCAAACATTTAAGGAATTTGCAAATCATGTTAAGGAAGTCTTTGATCTAGATAGCCTTCGTATGGTGTATTATCATGAGAGTGATTTGCAAAAGACCATTTCAAGAGTGGCCATTTGTGGCGGCAGTGGGCAGTCTTTCTACTCTGATGCTTTAGCAAAAGGAGCAGATCTTTACATTACTGGTGACATCTATTACCACACTGCCCAAGATATGTTGTCAGACGGCTTGTTGGCTCTGGACCCAGGCCACTATATTGAGGTTCTCTTTGTTGAAAGAATTGCAACGTTTCTGAATGAATGGAAGGAAGAGAATGCTTGGTCGCTAGAAGTTGTCGCAAGTCAGGCTTCTACCAATCCATTCCATCATATCTAGTTAGAAGGTAAAGACAATGAAAAAAGTTGCCATTGTAGGAGCAGGAATTGTAGGGGCAACAGCTGCCTACTATCTCTCTAAAGAAGCAGATATCGAAGTAACTGTCTTTGATCATGGATACGGACAAGCGACCAAGGCAGCTGCAGGAATCATCAGTCCTTGGTTCTCTAAACGACGTAACAAAGCTTGGTACAAGATGGCTCGCCTAGGAGCAGACTTTTATGTAGATTTATTAGCTGATTTAGAAAAAACTGGTCAAAAGGTTGATTTCTACCAGCGCTCAGGAGTCTTCCTTCTCAAAAAAGATGATTCCAAGCTCGAGGAACTTTATGATTTAGCCTTGCAACGTAGAGATGAATCTCCCTTAATTGGCGAATTAGCCATTTTGGACCAAGCTGCTGCAAGCAGCCTATTCCCTGGTCTAAAGGGATTTGAGAGATTGCTCTATGCTTCTGGAGGAGCTCGAGTAGATGGGCAACTCCTAGTGGGTCGTTTACTGGAGGCCAGTCAGGTTAAGGTCGTAAAGAAAGAGGTTAGTCTAACTCCTTTATTATCAGGCTATCAGATAGACAATCAAATGTTTGATCAAGTAATTTTATCTACGGGAGCTTGGCTTGGACACATTTTGGAGCCTTTAGGCTATGAGGTGGATGTTCGTCCTCAAAAAGGTCAACTTAGAGATTATCAGGTTGATTTAGACATGGCAAGCTATTCTGTTGTCATGCCGGAAGGTGAGTGGGATTTGATACCATTTCCTGGAGGTAAGTTATCTCTAGGAGCTACCCATGAGAATGACATGGGATTTGACTTGACAGTGGATGAAACCTTGCTCGATCAAATGGTTGTGGCGGCGAGTCCATTTTATCCAGCCCTGGCTGAGGCAATTTCATCTGGTGAACGTGTGGGGATTCGTGCTTATACAAGTGATTTCTCTCCATTTTTCGGACAGGTTCCAAACTTATCAGGAGTCTATACAGCAAGTGGTCTAGGATCTTCAGGGTTAACGACTGGTCCTATTATCGGTTATCACCTAGCTCAAATGCTTCAAGGAAGAAGTGGAGTATTAGATCCAGCAGATTATCCAACTGAAAGATACATTAAAAAGAAACAATAGTAAATCTTTTACTTAGATTTTACGATAGTGTTAGGAAAGTAAATGACTTTCCCTATCAAAAATGGTAAAATGAAAAAAATAATCCAAGAATTGAGGAAATAAAATGCAAGAAAAAATTCTGGTAACGGGTGGAGCTGGTTTTATCGGAACTCACACCGTCATCGAACTGGTCCAAGCAGGACACCAAGTTGTTGTTGTCGATAATTTGGTAAACAGTAGTCGTAAAAGTCTTGAAGTAGTCGAAAGAATCACTGGGGTAGAAATTCCTTTCTACGAAGCAGATATTCGTGACACAGATACACTTCGTGATATTTTCAAACATGAAGAACCAACAGGTGTGATTCATTTTGCTGGTTTGAAAGCTGTAGGGGAATCTACACGTATCCCACTTGCCTACTATGATAACAATATTGCTGGAACTGTCAGTCTCTTGAAAGTTATGGAAGAGACAAACTGTAAGAATATCATCTTCAGCTCTTCAGCAACAGTTTATGGAGATCCGCATACTGTTCCAATCCTCGAAGATTTCCCTCTTTCTGCTACTAACCCTTATGGTCGTACTAAGTTGATGCTTGAAGAAATCTTGACGGATATCTATAAAGCCGATTCAGAATGGAACGTTGTTTTACTTCGCTACTTCAACCCAATCGGAGCGCATAAGAGCGGTGATTTGGGTGAAAATCCAAACGGTATTCCAAATAACCTTCTTCCATATGTTACACAAGTCGCAGTTGGTAAGTTGGAACAAGTTCAGGTCTTTGGAGATGACTACGATACAGAAGATGGAACAGGTGTTCGTGACTATATCCACGTCGTTGACTTAGCAAAAGGGCACGTTGCGGCCCTTAAGAAGCTTCAAAAAGGTTCAGGACTAAACATTTACAACCTTGGTACAGGGAAAGGCTATTCTGTCCTTGAAATTATCCAAAATATGGAAAAAGCAGTCGGACGCCCGATTCCTTATCGTATTGTGGAGCGCCGTCCTGGTGATATTGCAGAATGTTACTCAGACCCAGCCAAAGCTAAGGAAGAACTTGGATGGGAAGCAGGACTTGGTATTACAGAAATGTGTGAAGATGCATGGCGTTGGCAAAGTAAGCATCCAAATGGATTTGAAGACTAAAATGATGATTTCAATCATAGTCCCATGTTTAAACGAAGAGGAAGTACTTCCTCTTTTTTATCAAACTCTTGAAGTACTGATTCCAGATTTGGGAACAGAAATCGAATACATTTTTGTAGATGATGGTTCGACTGATAAGACTTTGGACCTTTTAAAGGTTTATCGAGAGAAAAATTCTGCAGTACATTATATCTCTTTCTCGCGAAATTTTGGGAAGGAAGCAGCCTTATATGCAGGTTTACAACAAGCTAGAGGAGATTTGGTGGTAGTTATGGATGCAGACCTTCAGGATCCACCAAGCCTCTTGCTTGAGATGAAGGAACTACTAGATCAGAATCCAGACTTGGACTGCGTTGGAACACGCAGAACCAGTCGAGAAGGAGAACCTTTTTTACGTAGTTTCTGCGCAGATTTTTTTTATCGTTTTATGCAAAAAATTAGCCCAGTAGCCCTTCCATCGGGTGTCCGTGATTTTCGGATGATGAGAAGATCAGTTGTGGATGCAGTGTTAGAATTGACAGAATACAATCGCTTTTCCAAAGGACTCTTTGCCTGGGTTGGTTTCCGTACTCACTATTTAGAATACCCTAATGTTGAAAGGCAGGCAGGTAAGACAAGTTGGAGTTTTAGACAACTCTTTTTCTACTCTATTGAAGGGATTGTGAATTTTTCAGATTTCCCTTTAATATTAGCCTTTGTTGCTGGCCTTTCGTCGTGTTTTCTGGCTTTAGTGATGACATTGTTTGTAGTTGTCCGTACTCTCGTACTGGGCAATCCAACTTCTGGTTGGACCTCTCTGATGGCTGTCATTCTATTTCTTGGTGGTGTCCAATTATTGACGATTGGGATTCTCGGAAAATATATCAGTAAAATTTATATGGAAACGAAAAAAAGACCCCTCTATCTGATAAAAGAACAGAGTGAGTCATGATAAGATTTACTAAAAATAAGTCCTTCAAAAGACTATAATTTTCTGGAAAAATATGCTAAACTAGAGGAAGTGGGATTTGGAAATCGAATCACCGCTGATGACAAATTAATCTTTGATGAGCGCGCGAGTGGGACACTGTTTCACAGCTTCCAGTAGCTCTTCACTAGCTGGGACGTCTCTCTCTAGTAGATTAGGATCATCATAGAAACGCACAATACCATTATCATGGTAATCAAATAAATCAGAATAGGTTTGGCATAGCCCACAGGCAATGCATCGTTCAGGTATAAGTGTGATTTTCATATTTATATTGTAATAAGAAATTAGAAAAAAAACAAGGAGTAAGGTATGGAAAAGGAACCATGGCAAGAAGATATTTACGACATCGAGGAAAGTCGTTCGGAACGAAGAAGTAGAGGAAATAAGGGAACAGGAGTGGTAGCCAACCGTATTCTAACCATTTTGGCTTGTATTTTCTTTGTTATCGTTGTCGGTATGATTGCTGTTTTAATCTACCTGTCATCTGGTGGAAGTGATCGTACAGCAGCCTTGAAAGATTTTCATGATTCTTCTGCGCCTAAGGTAGAGGAAGTTTCTTCAACATCATCAAGTAGTTCAGTTGAAGTATCAAGTTCTGAAGCAGGATCAACTTCTTCAAGTAGTTCAGAGGAACATACAAATGCTGAGGGAACCATTACTGTCCTTGCAGGTGAAGGTGAAGCAGCTATTGCAGCTAGAGCAGGCATTTCTATTGCCCAGCTTGAAGCCTTGAACCCTGGTCATATGTCTTCAGGAACTTGGTTTGCAAATCCTGGTGATGTCCTTAAGACAAGATAGGAGTTAGAATGAAAACAATTCAGATCGCTATTGATGGACCAGCATCCAGTGGTAAAAGTACAGTAGCTAAGATTATCGCTAAGGACTTTGGCTATACTTATCTGGATACAGGTGCCATGTATCGTGCGGCAACTTATATTGCCTTACAGCATCAAATCAATCCAGAAGAATCCTCTCAGCTCCTTGATTTATTGGATCAATATCCGATTAGTTTTGGGCGTTCTGAGGATGGAGAACAGCTTGTCTATGTCGGTGATGTAGATGTTAGCCATCCAATCAGAGAAAATACTGTGACTAATGCAGTATCAGCTTTTGCAGCTATTCCAGCTATTCGTGAAAAATTGGTAGCTCTCCAGCAAGAAATTGCCCAACAAGGCGGAATCGTCATGGATGGTCGAGATATTGGTACAGTGGTCTTGCCTAAGGCTGAATTGAAGATTTTTCTTGTTGCTTCAGTAGATGAACGTGCAGAACGACGTTATAAGGAAAATCTTTCAAAGGGGATCGAAACAGATTTGGAAACTTTGAAAGAAGAGATTGCTGCGCGTGATTATAAAGATAGTCATCGTGAAACTTCTCCTCTTAAGCAGGCAGATGATGCAATCTATCTGGACACGACAGGACTAAGTATTTTAGAAGTTGTCGAAAAAATTAAATCAGAAGCAGTCAAACATTTTTAATTTGAAATTTTAACCGATTGACCATGATAGTGGTGAGTCGGTTTTTTAGCAATTTGTCAAATTATTAATTTTAAGGTATAATAGTCATTGTTAACGAAAATTTGACAATCAAACAATCATGCAACTATAAGGAGATAAAATGAACAATCTACCAAATTGCCCAAAATGTAATTCAGAATACGTCTATGAAGACGGAGCATTGCTAGTCTGTCCAGAGTGTGCCTATGAATGGAATCCAGCAGAACAAACAGAAGCTGAAGATGGTGTTGTTGCTATTGATGCTAATGGAAATAAATTGGCTGATGGAGACACAGTAACCTTGATCAAAGATTTGAAAGTGAAAGGTGCGCCGAAAGATCTTAAGCAAGGAACACGTGTTAAAAATATCCGTATCGTCGAGGGTGACCACAACATCGACTGTAAGATTGATGGCTTTGGTGCTATGAAACTAAAATCAGAATTTGTTAAAAAGATTTAATCATGACTACTTGGAATAAATTTATTTTTTTCAGTCGGACTTTCTTGTTTTTCGCAGCATTTACAGGGGTTTATCTGGAAATTACCAAACGTGGTGGTTTAGGGATGTTGCTTTACTATACAGTCCTTTCCAATCTTTTGGTTGTCATCTTTACAGCTTATCTTTTGTTAAAGATGCGTAGTGGCGGTGATAGTTGGCAGAGTGCTGGGATTCTACGTCTCAAAGGTGGTGTCACTATGAGTATTATGATTACTTGTGTCATCTATCATTTCATGCTAGCTCCTTTGACGACAGATTTTTACCGTTTGGAAAATTTCCTTTGCCATTATATTGTCCCTCTCTGGTTTTTAGCAGATACAATTATTTTTGATAAGAGTCGTCAATATAAGTTAGTTGATCCCATGCTTTGGACTAGCCTTCCTTTGCTTTATATGATTTTTGCCCTCTTAAACGGTTTTGTTCTAAAGATGGATGTCCCTAATGCTAAGGATAGTCCCTTCCCTTATTTCTTTTTGAATGCTACCAAACATGGTTGGGGCTTTGTCTTTAAATGGGCGGCAACTATCTTTGTTGCCTACATGGTTTCAGGATATTTGTTTTATCTTGTTAAAAACATTAAAAAATTTAAGAAATAAGGAGGTTGGGACAAAAGATCCCGACCTCACTTTTTATTAGCAATTAAACTTTGACGCGGTAGCTGATTGAACTTTTTGTTCGTCTTTTAGACTCCCAAAAGCTCCTAATCATCCTCGCGGGGCTGGGACTACGAAATCGAGACTTTGTCTATCGATTTCTGTCCCACCGCCTTTTTTGATGATTGATATAATTGTACCCGGACAAATCGATTTTTTTTATCTTGTTCTTGAGTCATTTCTACCTTACAATAAAACTGTAGCTACCAATACAACTATTGAGGAAGAGAAAATGACTGAAAATCGTTATGAATTAAATAAAAATTTGGCACAGATGCTTAAAGGTGGCGTCATTATGGATGTTCAAAATCCTGAACAGGCAAGAATTGCTGAGGCTGCAGGTGCAGCAGCGGTTATGGCCTTGGAGCGAATCCCAGCGGATATTCGTGCAGCTGGTGGTGTCTCTCGTATGAGCGATCCAAGGATGATCAAGAAAATCCAAGAAGCAGTCAGCATTCCAGTTATGGCCAAGGTTCGAATTGGGCATTTTGTTGAAGCACAGATTTTGGAAGCCATCGAGATTGACTATATCGATGAGAGTGAGGTGCTATCTCCAGCTGACGATCGTTTCCATGTGGATAAGAAAGAATTCCAAGTTCCTTTTGTCTGTGGGGCTAAAGACCTAGGAGAAGCCTTGCGTCGTATCGCTGAAGGAGCATCAATGATTCGTACCAAAGGGGAACCAGGAACAGGAGACATCGTTCAGGCAGTTCGCCATATGCGCATGATGAATCAAGAAATTCGTCGCATTCAAAATCTCCGTGAAGATGAACTCTATGTCGCAGCAAAAGAACTCCAAGTACCAGTAGAATTGGTTCAATATGTCCACGAAAATGGAAAATTGCCAGTTGTCAACTTTGCAGCTGGAGGAGTTGCAACACCAGCAGATGCTGCTCTCATGATGCAGCTAGGTGCAGAAGGTGTCTTTGTTGGTTCAGGGATTTTCAAGTCAGGTGATCCTGTCAAACGTGCAGCAGCTATTGTTAAGGCTGTTACGAATTATCAAAATCCTCAAATTTTAGCTCAAATCTCAGAAGATTTGGGAGAAGCCATGGTTGGTATCAATGAGAATGAAATCCAAATTCTCATGGCTGAGCGAGGAAAATAGATGAAAATTGGAATATTGGCCTTGCAAGGTGCCTTTGTAGAGCATGAGAAAGTCCTTGCAAAACTAGGAGTAGAAAGTATTGAACTGCGAAACCTAGAAGATTTTCAGCAGCATCAGAGTACTCTGTCAGGATTGATTTTACCTGGAGGTGAGTCGACAGCTATGGGAAAACTCCTACGTGACCAGAATATGCTACTCCCTCTAAGAGAGGCTATTCTCAATGGCTTACCAGTCTTTGGGACTTGTGCCGGTTTGATTTTGCTAGCGAGACAAATCACTTCTCAAGAGGAAAGTCATCTGGCGACTATGGACATAGTAGTGGAGCGTAATGCCTATGGACGTCAGCTAGGAAGCTTTTATACAGAAGCAGACTGCAAGGGTGTTGGCAAGATTCCCATGACCTTTATCCGTGGACCTATTATTAGTGAAGTTGGTAAGGGTGTCGATGTTCTGTCAGTAGTGAACAATCAAATCGTTGCCGCTCAAGAAAAGAATATGCTAGTGACCTCCTTTCATCCGGAATTGACAAATGATCTTCGCTTGCATCAATACTTTATCAATATGTGCAAATAAAAATAGGTCGGGATTTTCCCGGCCTATTTTTACATGTAATAAACAATGGCAATGTATTGGAGAGCGGAAGCTGCCAGAATGAAGAGGTGCCAGATCATGTGGAAGTATGGTTTCTTCTTAGCATAAAAACCAGCACCAACTGTATAGCAAAGCCCACCTGATACCATAAGAGTCCAAAAGATTGGATTTGTTTGACTGATGATTGCTGGTAGGATAGTCACAACTAGCCAACCCATGATGAGGTAGAGTATCAGACTAAATTTTTCATTGACTTTTTTGGCAAATATTTTATAAAGAATACCAAAAATAGTTGTTCCCCACTGAATGGCGATAATCAGATAACCAAACCAGTTATTCATCAAGGTCAAAACGACAGGAGTATAAGAGCCAGCAATGGCAACATAAATCATGGAATGGTCGATAATGCGCAAGACATACTTATGAGTGGAACCATAAGCCATAGAATGATAAATGGTCGATGAAAGGAACATGAGAAAGAGGCTAATAACGAAAATCGACACCCCAATCGATGATAAAAATCCATGAGCTTCATAACTATATGTCGATGAGATAGGGAGCAAAATCAGCATGATAAGTGCCCCTACAGCATGGGTTACACTGTTTGCTATCTCTTCTCCAAAACTAAGGCGCTTGCTAAGTTTAAAACTAGTATTCATTTGTTTCCTCCTCTTCGGTTTCTGTATAGACTAGTGCAAGTGTTTGATGATAGAGTTTGACCGTTTGGCAGCTTGCCTGGATAATGGGATTAGCTGGGTCTAGGTCTTCATTCATATAGTCCACAAAAGCATTGTAAAGTTCTTGTGAGTTAGTCTCTGTGTGTAGGGTGTTTAGGGTTTGGGCAATTTCCTGGATTGAAAAAACAGACTTGAGTGTTGTGATGGCAATCAATCGGGCAATTTGTTTGCGTTGGTATTTTTTCTTTTCAGGTTTACTGATATAGCCGTGCTTCACATAGTTGTTCACCATTGATGCAGTTAAACCTTTCTCTTTAGCAAGAGAAATAGGGGAACAAACTTTATTCACATAAAGAAGGACCTGATCTAAATAGAGATCAATGTTTGGAATTTCGTCCCATTCTGGGTAGGAAAAAGTAGTTTTCATTTCCAACTCCTGTTTATCTAGTCTTGATAACTAGATTATAAAATAATAGAAATAAAAAGTCAAGTTTTAACTGCTTGTAGAAACCCTTAAATTATGCTATGATGAGAGAAACTAGTCAGAAAAGAGGAGATAAGATGGAAATTCGTTTAGCCTTTCCAAACGAAGTAGATGCAATTATGCAGGTGATTGAGGAATCTAAAAAATGCTTGGCGGAAGCTGGTAGCACCCAGTGGCAAAATGATTACCCAAATGCCGACACGATTATTGAAGATATCATCTCTGGTCAGGCTTATGTAGCCTTGGACGAAGGAGAACTTTTAGCCTATGCAGCAGTGACTAAAAGTCCAGAAAAAGCTTATGAAGCCATTTATAATGGAAGTTGGGAAGGAAGAGAACCAGAATACCTTGTATTTCATCGGATTGCGGTTTCTAGAGATGTCCAAGGCCAAGGTGTTGCCCAGACCTTCTTGGAAGGCTTGATTGAAGGTTTTGATTACCTGGATTTTCGTTCAGATACACATGATAAAAATAAGGCCATGCAACATATCTTTGAAAAGCTTGGTTTTAAACAGGTCGGTAAAGTTCCAGTAGATGGGGAACGTTTGGCCTATCAAAAATTAAAATCAAATGCCTAAGCAGTATGCAAAGATGCTGTACAAGTCTCCGATTGGAATCTTATCTTTGGTAGCAGATGATCACTATCTGTTTGGGATATGGGTTGAAGCACAGAGCCATTTTGAGCGAGGTTTGTCGGTGTGTAATCTAGTTGAGGTGAAAAGTCATCCCATATTAAATCAGATTGCTAGCTATTTAGATGCTTATTTTAAAGGACAAAATCAAGATTTGTCTCAATTACCTTTGGCTCCTGTTGGTAGTGACTTTGAAAAAAGAGTCTGGAACTACTTGCGGGAAATTCCTTTTGGTCAGACTGTTACTTATGGACAAATAGCTAAGGACTTGCAGATAGCTTCGGCTCAGGCAATCGGAGGTGCTGTGGGGCGCAACCCCTGGTCTATCCTAGTACCTTGTCACCGCGTATTAGGTGCTGGTAATCGTCTAACAGGCTATGCTTCAGGACTTGACAAGAAGGCTTGGCTCTTAAAGCATGAAGGTGCAGCATTTCAAGAAAATAAGAAATAGAAAGGAAAGAAAATGTTAGAATTTATCGAATATCCAAAATGTACAACTTGTAAAAAAGCCAAAAAAGAGTTAGATCAACTTGGACTAGAATATAAAGATGTTCATATTGTAGAAGAAACTCCAAGTGAAATGATCATTCTGAACTGGCTTGAAACTTCTGGATTTGAGTTGAAGCAATTTTTCAATACCAGTGGGATTAAATACCGTGAACTGGGTTTAAAAGATAAGGTTGGGACTTTATCCAATAAAGAAGCAGCCAAACTCTTGGCCAGTGATGGTATGTTATTAAAACGTCCAATATTAGTGGAGAATGGTGTTGTTAAACAAATTGGCTATCGTAAAACCTACGACAACTTGGATTTGAAATAGTTTTTTTCTATCTCCTTGATAGGTAAAATATATAACCTCACACTTTTAAAGTATGATAAACTAGTAGGTAGACAAAGTCTCTTCTGCACGTAGCAAATATTTTAAATCTAGGCAGAAGTATGATAGAATGATTCATTATCAGGAGAGGATGTTTCTATGAATGTTACAACACTTTTAGCATCAGATTGGTACCAAAACTTGATGCAGTATATTCCAGACGGCAAACTGTTTAGTTTTCGTTCTGTCTTTGATGGGATTCCAAGAATTGTACAACAATTGCCAACAACATTGATGTTGACAGTATTTGGTGCTTTTTTTGGCATCATCTTGGCCTTGGTTTTTGCTATTGTAAAAATTAATCGCGTTAGAATTCTTTATCCATTACAAGCATTTTTTGTTAGTTTCTTAAAAGGGACACCAATCCTAGTGCAGTTGATGTTGACTTACTATGGAATTCCTCTGGCATTAAAAGCGTTGAATCAACAATGGGGGACTGCTTTTAATATCAATGCGATTCCGGCTGCAGCTTTTGCAATTGTAGCTTTTGCTTTTAACGAAGCAGCTTACGCTAGTGAAACTATCCGTGCCGCTATTCTTTCTGTCAATCCTGGAGAGATTGAAGCCGCTCGTAGTCTTGGAATGACACGTGCACAAGTTTACCGTCGTGTGATTATTCCAAATGCAGCGGTAGTAGCGACTCCAACCTTGATTAACTCCCTAATCGGTTTGACTAAGGGTACTTCCCTAGCCTTTAGTGCTGGTGTTGTAGAAGTCTTTGCCCAAGCTCAGATTTTGGGTGGTGCCGACTACCGTTACTTCGAACGTTTCATCTCAGTTGCTCTTGTATACTGGGTGGTAAATATCGCTATTGAAAATCTTGGTCGCTTTATTGAGAGAAAAATGGCCATCGAAGCACCAGATAATGCGAAAACAGATGTGAAAGGAGACCTTCGCTAATGATTAAGATTTCAAATTTAAGCAAATCCTTTTCAGGTCAAACCGTCTTGGATCATCTGAATTTAGATATTCAAAAAGGGGAAGTAGTGGCTTTGATTGGTTCATCAGGAGCAGGGAAATCAACCTTTCTTCGTAGCCTAAATTATCTGGAAACACCTGATAGCGGAAGTATTCAGATTGATGATTTCAAAGTGGATTTTTCTCAAATTACTCAAGAAGAAATCCTGACTCTTCGTCGCAAGTTGTCCATGGTGTTCCAACAGTTCAACTTATTTGAACGTAGAACAGCCCTAGACAATGTCAAGGAAGGTTTGGTAGTTGTTAAAAAACTTTCCGACGAAGAAGCAACTAAGATTGCCAAAGAAGAGTTAGCTAAGGTTGGTCTTTCAGATCGTCAACAGCACTATCCTCGCCACTTATCAGGTGGACAAAAACAACGGGTAGCTTTGGCGCGTGCTTTGGCCATGAAGCCAGCAATCTTACTCTTGGATGAACCAACTTCCGCACTTGACCCAGAATTGGTTGGTGAGGTAGAAAGATCTATTGCCAATGCCGCTAAATCAGGTCAAACCATGATTTTAGTCAGTCACGATATGTCCTTTGTTTCTCAGGTAGCTGATAAGGTTTTGTTCTTGGATAAAGGAAAGATTATTGAGTCTGGAACACCAGATGAGATTATCAATCATCCTAAAGAAGAACGAACAAAAGAATTCTTTGCTAGTTACAAACGGACCTATATTTGATATAATAGAAGATAAGAAAGACTCAGTTAGCTAGGCTAACTGGGTTTGCTCTTTAAAATTAATAGAAACGAGAGAGAGCATGCTAGTTCAGCTATTTGCTTTGTATTTAGAGAGTTTAGTGTTGACAATTCTACTGGTCTTGATTATTTTGGGACTCTGGATTGGACTTAGAGCTCTGTCGGGGGTTGACAAAACTGCTAAAGCACGTCAAGCCCATCTCTACGATATGATTATGATTGGAGTTTTAACAATTCCAGTATTATCATTTGCAACCATGAGCATCTTGTTGGTTCTCAAGGCTTAATAGTTGTAAAATGGGATTTAATCCGTTAGAATAAAAATAGTTACAACAAGAAAGAAGGAAAGAGAATGTACGATACGATTATTATCGGTGCAGGGCCTGCAGGCATGACTGCAGCCTTATATGCAGCTCGCAGCAATCTCAAAGTTGCTTTGATTGAAGGTGGTCTTCCAGGCGGTCAGATGAATAACACTTCTGATATAGAAAACTACCCAGGCTATGCTAATATCAGTGGCCCAGAATTAGCAGAAAAGATGTTTGAACCTCTTGAAAATCTAGGTGTTGAACATCTCTATGGCTTCGTTGAAAATGTTGAGGATCATGGGGAATTTAAAAAAGTCGTAACAGACGACCAAGTTTATGAAACTCGCACAGTTACCGTAGCGACTGGTTCCAAACACCGTCTCTTGGGAGTTCCAGGTGAAGAAGAACTCAATAGCCGTGGTGTTTCTTACTGTGCGGTTTGTGATGGAGCCTTTTTCCGTGACCAAGATTTGTTGGTTGTGGGTGGAGGTGACTCAGCAGTTGAAGAAGCAATCTTCTTAACACGATTTGCTAAGTCTGTAACCATCATTCACCGTCGTGATGAACTTCGTGCTCAAAAAGTCTTGCAAGATAGAGCTTTTGCCAATGAAAAAATCAACTTCATTTGGGATTCGGTTGTCAAAGAAATCAAGGGTGAAAACCGTGTGGAGTCAGTTGTCATTGAAAATGTTAAAACAAATCAAGTGAGTGAACATGCCTTTGGTGGAGTCTTTATCTATGTTGGTTTAGATCCAGTTAGCGATTTTACAAAAGATTTACAAATCCAAGATGAGTCAGGTTGGATTGTGACAGATGACCACATGAAGACAAATGTTGCTGGTGTCTTTGCAGTTGGGGATGTTCGTCAGAAAGATCTTCGTCAGGTTACAACAGCGGTTGGTGATGGCGCGATTGCAGGCCAAGAAGCCTATAAATATATCATTGAACATAATTAAAAAAGTTTCCAATCAAACGATTGGAAACTTTTTTATAATCGATTTCGAAAGACTTCGTACATGAGAATAGCAGCAGCAACACTGGCATTGAGGCTCTGTACGTGACCATTCATAGGAATGGTGATCATCTCGTCTACTTGTTTCTTGATGTTGCTTGAAATACCTTTGCCTTCATTTCCGATGATGAGAGCAATCTTTCCTTTGGTATTCCATTTGTTGCAAGGAGTTCCATTCATATCAGTACCGAATGTCCAGAAGCCTTCATCCTTGAGTTTGTCCAAGGTTTGGCTGAGATTGGTCACGCGAGCTATAGGAACGTGCTCAATTGCACCTGTTGCTGTTTTTGCTACGACGGGAGTAACACCGACAGCTCGATGTTTGGGAATGATGACACCTGAAACATTGGTTGCATCCGCTGTTCTCAAGATAGAACCGAGATTATGTGGGTCCGTTAAACCATCAAGGATTAGTAGTAGTGGGTTTTCTTCCTGGCGTGTCTTAGCAAGAATTTGCTCAAGTTCAGTATAGGCAAATTCAGAAACGCGCAAGACAAAACCTTGGTGAACAGCTCCTTCAGTCATCTCAGAAAGTGATTTTTTAGAAGTCCAAGAAATGGATACTTTCTTTTCAGTAGCCAATTCCTTAACTTTGTCCACATTCTTTCCTCGTAAATCTTCCTGAAGGTAGAGTTTGTTTCCAGTATTTGCTAAAAGAGCTTCTGTGACGGCATGAACGCCATAGACAATATCGTTTGTTTTCATACCTTCATTATAACACAAAATCCCGTCTTGCAACGGGATTTTCTTTATTCAAGAATGAGCAAACCATCTTTAACTTCAAATGGGTCTTTTTCATTGATACGATCGTAGAACATAATGCCATTTAAGTGGTCAATTTCGTGTTGAACTACAATAGAGTTATAGCCCTTAAGTTTGATGCGGTGCTTTTCTCCATCCTTATCAAAATAGTCGACAGTTACTCGAGCATGGCGGATAACATAGCCTGGAACGGCACGGTCGACAGACAAGCAACCTTCTCCCTCGCCTAGAGCAGCATCTTGGACTGAGTGGGATACGATTTTCGGATTGTACATGACAGCCTGTAAGTCATAGGCTTCTTGAGGTGTTTCACCTTCCTCGGTGATATTAGGAACTAAAACAGCAATGATGCGTTTTGAGATATCGAGTTGTGGTGCAGCAAGCCCAACACCTCCACGTAGACCTAATTTTTCAGCCATAACAGGATCTTGAGAGTGTTTCAAAAATTGCATCATTTTTTCTCCGAGAATGATATCTTGATCGCTCAAGGGGAAAGAGACCTCCTCGGCAACGGCACGAAGAGTAGGGTTCCCTTCGCGGATAATATCTTTCATATCAATTAAATGAGCAGCTTTGGTAATTCGTTCTATAGCAGACATATTCTTTCCTTTCCTTTCCTTTCATTACAATTACATGATAACACAAAACAGATGAGAAAGAAAGTCACAGAAGTTGCTAAAAAATAATATAATAAAAGGAAATACCAATTTGTCTGTGGTATAATAAGGTAAGGTGACTTGCATCAAAAAGTAGGGAGAAAAAATTTGGAACAACGTAGTAGAAAAAGAAAAAAAGGTCCTGTTCTACATGCTATTAGACATTCTGTTCGATTTTTCAGGAACTATAAGCAGTGGGATAATCGCACTTTTATTGTGGTCTTGTTAGCTTCGGTAGCTGTCTCGATGATTTTTACTTTATTAGTGGAAGGAGCTCGAGGGATTTCATTAAGCAGTAGTGATTCAAGTGCTGTGCAGAAAAAGTTAAATTCTCAGGAAAAGAATGCAGATACGGAGCAAGAAACAAGTGCGCGCATTATGGCAAATGGGGATTTGCTCTATCATATTCCTATTTATCGTACAGCTTTAAAAGATGACGGAAGTTATGATTTTCATGAAAATTTTGACTATGTAAAACCATGGCTCAAGCAAGCAGACCTAGTCATCGGTGACTTTGAAGGAACTGTAAATAAAGACCATTATCTCGCAGGTTACCCCTTGTTTAATGCACCTGGTGAAGTCATGGATGCTATAAAGGATGCTGGTTATCAGGTCTTAGACTTGGCTCATAACCATATCTTGGATTCTCAGATTGAGGGAGTTTTTTCAACTGCAGATGCTATCGAAAAAACTGGAATGACACCAATTGGTGTTTATACCCATGAACCACGAGAGAAAGCACCGATAGTTATCAAGGAAGTCAATGGAATTAAAATTGCCCTTTTAGCCTATTCTTATGGTTTTAACGGTATTGAAGAATACATTTCTAAAGAAGACTATGATAATCATCTTTCTGACCTAAATGAGGACAAGATGAAGGCTGAAATTGAACGAGCAGAGAAGGAAGCGGATATTACAATTATCATGCCTCAGATGGGAATTGAGTACCAATTGGAACCAACTGAAGAGCAAAAGCAACTCTATCACAAGATGATTGATTGGGGAGCTGATATTATCTTTGGTGGCCATCCTCACGTAGTTGAGCCTGCTGAAACGGTTGAGAAAGATGGTGACAAGAAACTCATTATCTATTCTATGGGGAATTTCATCTCAAATCAGCGAATTGAGACTATGCAGGATGAGGAAAATGCAAAATGGACAGAACGTGGTGTTCTCATGGATGTGACTATTAAGAAAAAAGCAGGTAAGACTATAATTGAGACGGCTCAAGCTCATCCTAGCTGGGTTAATAGAACACCAAAAGGAACCTATTCTCCTGAAGGCTATCCGCTCTATTTGTACCAGACCTACATTTTAGAAGATTTTATAGAGGGCGGGAAATACCGTGGCCAGTTAGATGAAGATACCAAGGAACGGATTGATACAGCCTATAAAGAAATGAACGAGCATGTAGGTTTGAAGTGGTAGTGACATTAAAAGAGGAGCAAGATGGATATTAAGATAATAGCGACGGATATGGACGGTACTTTGTTGGACCCTAAAGGACAATTGGATCTAACACGCCTCGAAAAAATCTTGGATAAGCTGGATCAACGTGGCATTCGCTTTGTTATTGCAACTGGGAATGAAATTCATCGTATGCGGCAATTACTGAAGCACTTAGCAGATAGAGTCGTTTTAGTGGTTGCTAATGGTGCTCGGATATTTGAAAATGATGAATTACTACAAGCACAAACTTGGGATGATGCTATGGTTGATAGAGCTTTGCGATATTTTAAAGGCAGAGAATGCCAGGATCAGTTTGTTGTAACAGGTATGAATGGTGGATTTGTCAAGGAAGGCACTGTTTTTACAGAACTTGATAAATTTATGACTCCGGAGATGATAGAGAAATTCTATCAACGAATGCACTTTGTTGATGAATTTGACTCCAGTCTCTTTGGAGGTGTCCTCAAGATGAGTATGGTTGTTGGAGAAGAACGATCAAATTCTGTTTTACAAGAAATCAATGAATTATTTGATGGTCAGGTTCGAGCTGTTTCTAGTGGCTACGGCTGTATTGATATTTTACAAGATGGGATTCATAAGGCATGGGGCTTAGAGGAGTTGCTCAAACGTTGGGATTTGAAACCTGAACAAATCATGGCTTTTGGAGACAGTGAAAATGACATCGAAATGTTAGAGTTGGCAGGAATTTCTTACGCGATGGAAAATGCTGAGGAGTCTGTCAAGAAAGTTGCGACAAAAGTGGCGCCAGCCAACAGTCAGGCAGGTGTTTACCAAGCTTTAGAAAACTGGCTAGAAGAAGGAGAATAACTTGGCAGTACAACTATTAGAGAACTGGCTCTTAAAAGAGCAAGAGAAAATCCAAACCAAGTATCGTGAACTCAATCAGATTTCTGTAATGGAACCAGATATCATTTTTATCGGGGATTCCATTATAGAGTATTATCCCTTGCAAGAATTATTGGGAACGTCAAAAACCATTGTGAACCGAGGGATTCGAGGCTACCAGACTGGACTTTTACAAGAAAATCTTGATGCCCATCTCTATGGCGATGCAGTGGATCAAATTGTGCTTTTGATTGGGACAAATGACATCGGAAAAGATGTTCCAATAAATGAAGCGCTAAACAATCTTGAGAGTGTGATTCAAACTATTTCACGCGACTATCCACTGTCACAGATAAAGCTAGTTTCAATCTTGCCGGTCAATGAGGGGGAGAATTTTAAACAGACAGTTTATATTCGTACCAATGAGAAAATCAATGCCTGGAACCAAGCCTATCAAGACCTTGCCTCTGCCTATATGCAGGTTGAATTTGTGCCTGTTTTTGAGAACTTACTCGATCAAGAGGGGCAACTCAAGGCAGACTATACAACGGATGGTCTTCATCTCAGTGTCGCTGGTTATCAAGCTTTATCAAATACTTTAAAAAAATATATTTTATAGATTCAGTATAGATGAACAAGATTTTTTATGATTAATATTTTTTGTAAAATAAATATGTTGCTAATATTATTAAAAAAATTCTTTCAATGCTAGCAATCTCATGTTAGTTGATGATACCATTCACTTGTCGGAGGATATACTAAATAATAGACCTTGAAAGTATAGTGAAGTGAAATAAAATCTGGATAAATTGATTAAGGAAGTCAAATCAATTTCTCGCAATGTTTTAGAAGTCACAGTGCACTATTCTGTATGCAATCTACTATCTGCTCTTCATTTGACAATTCGATACAATAAAAAGCTCCATAATATCTATAGGAATTTGCCTATTACAAATATTATCGAGCTTTTTTGGCTCTTTCCTACTATTTGTCAAGTCTATCAAGGTTTTAAGAATCAAATGAGACAAGACAGTAGCTGTTTTGAGGCTACTGTCATATTTTCAACAAAAATAAATCGTTTTCACTTGACAAAAATTGGTCTATACCATATAATAAAATAAAGAATATGGAGGACAAAATTATGAAAGTTATTCAAGTGGAAAATCCAATTGAAGGTGGAAAAGTTGCTTTTGATATCTTAAAAGAAAAATTGGAAAACGGTGCACAAACATTGGGACTTGCAACAGGAAGTAGCCCTCTGGAATTTTACCAACGAATCGTTGAGAGCGATCTTGATTTTTCAAATCTTACAAGTGTGAACTTGGATGAGTACGTAGGTCTTGATGGGGACAATCCTCAATCATACCGTTACTTTATGCAAGAAAATCTATTCAACAAGAAGCCATTTAAAGAAAGTTTCTTGCCACGTGGTGTCAAGGATAATGCAGAAGCAGAAGTAGAACGCTACAACCAAATTCTTGCTGACCATCCCGTTGACCTACAAATCTTAGGGATTGGCCGCAATGGTCATATTGGCTTTAATGAACCAGGCACACCATTTGATAGCCAAACTCACCTTGTAGAGCTAGATCAGTCTACAATCGAAGCTAACGCGCGCTTCTTTGAGAAGATTGAAGATGTTCCAACCCAAGCTATTTCAATGGGGATTAAGAACATTTTGGATGCTAAGTCTATCCTTCTATTTGCTTATGGTGAATCAAAAGCAGAAGCTATCGCTGGAACCGTTGAAGGCCCTGTGACAGAAAGTCTACCGGCAAGTAGCCTACAAAACCATCCGGATGTGACCATTATCGCAGATGCAGCAGCACTCAGTTTGTTAAAAAAATAAGATTTTAATCATTAAAGACCATTCGATCCTATGGATTGGGTGGTTTTTTGGTCTGGATATATTTCAAATATGATAAGGGTTGAAAATCAAAATTTTTATATGAAGAAGACAAATTTGACTGTTCATCACTTTCTGCTTTATGTCAGTATTTAGCAAAGATAGAAGCTATCAGTTTAGGTCAAGTAAAGGATTTATATTTTATTCGAGAGCAAATACTGAAACATCTTGTTGATCACGTTGGCAGCAAGGACTTATATACCATTTTTGATCTACCGTCAGATTATTGGGAGTACCTAGACCACATGGGGTTAGAAATTAAAAAATTAAGTGTTCGTTTAGAACAAACTTTAGAAGTGAAGAACTAGGCTAGACATAATGGTAAAATCTTGTAAATTTTAAATGGAATGATTTGGGAGAATTTCATTTTTTTCTTGACAATTTTCTTCATTCCGTGTAAAATAGAGTAGATCTTGAACTTGAAGGGAGTGAAAAAAATGTCTAAAACAGTAGTACGTAAGAATGAATCTCTTGACGATGCTCTTCGTCGTTTCAAACGTGCAGTTACTAAAGCTGGTACTCTTCAAGAAACACGCAAACGTGAATTCTATGAAAAACCTTCTGTAAAACGTAAACGTAAATCAGAAGCAGCTCGTAAACGTAAAAAATTCTAATTAATAAGAAAGGCTAGACTTGTCTAGTCTTTTTTGTTTTAAATAAATCCTATAAATCCTGCAAAATTCTGAAACTTCCTACTACAATTTGATATAATAGAGGGAAGAACTTGATTGAAGGAGAAAATTATGTCGGTTTTAGTCAAAGAAGTGATTGATAAGCTCAGACTAGACATTGTCTATGGTGAGCCAGAATTACTTGAAAAGAAAATTAATACTGCGGATATTACGCGACCAGGGCTTGAAATGACGGGGTATTTTGACTACTATACTCCAGAGCGGATTCAGTTATTGGGAATGAAAGAGTGGTCTTATCTGATTAGTATGTCTTCTCATAACCGCTACCAGGTTTTGAAAAAGATGTTTCAACCAGAAACACCTGCAGTTATTGTTGCGCGTGGTTTAGTAGTTCCAGAGGAAATGCTAAAGGCCGCTCGAGAATGTAAAATTGCTATTTTAACGAGTCGTACAGCAACAAGTCGTCTGTCTGGAGAATTGTCAAGTTACCTAGATTCTCGTTTGGCTGAGCGTGAAAGTGTACATGGTGTCTTGATGGACATCTATGGTATGGGTGTGTTAATCCAGGGCGACAGTGGTATTGGTAAGAGTGAGACAGGTCTAGAACTCGTGAAACGAGGACACCGTTTGGTGGCTGATGACCGTGTAGATATCTTTGCTAAGGATGAAATGACTCTCTGGGGTGAACCAGCTGAAATCTTGAAGCATTTACTTGAGATTCGTGGTGTTGGTATTATAGATGTGATGAGTCTTTATGGTGCCAGTGCAGTTAAAGATTCTTCACAAGTTCAGTTAGCTGTCTATCTAGAAAATTATGACACGCAAAAGACTTTTGATCGTCTAGGCAATAATGCTGAGGAATTGGAGATTTCTGGAGTAGCTATTCCACGTATCCGCATTCCTGTAAAAACAGGACGTAATATTTCTGTCGTTATCGAAGCAGCAGCGATGAATTATCGTGCTAAGGAAATGGGCTTTGATGCTACTCGATTGTTTGAAGAAAGATTGACAAATCTGATTGCAAAGAACGAGGTGAAAGATGATTGATCCAATTGCTTTTCAAATTGGCCCTTTAGCTGTTAGATGGTATGCACTCTGCATTGTTTCAGGTCTTGTTTTAGCGGTATACCTTGCCAGTAAAGAAGCGCCTAAAAAGAAGATTTTATCTGATGATATTTTGGACTTTATCTTAATTGCCTTTCCTTTATCCATCATTGGTGCTAGACTCTACTATGTTATTTTTAGATTTGATTACTATAGCCAACATCTGGGAGAGATTTTTGCTATTTGGAATGGTGGTCTTGCGATTTATGGCGGTTTAATTACTGGAGCGATTGTTCTCTATATCTTTGCTGATCGCAAATTAATCAATACTTGGGATTTCTTAGATATTGCAGCTCCGAGCGTCATGATTGCTCAGAGTCTAGGGCGTTGGGGAAACTTTTTTAACCAAGAAGCTTATGGAGCAGTCGTTGACAATCTAGACTATTTACCTGGTTTTATTAAGAATCAGATGTATATTGATGGCTCATACCGCCAACCAACCTTCTTATACGAATCTATCTGGAATCTGATCGGTTTTGCCTTGATTGTCATTTTTAGACGCCGATTAAAGAGTATCCGTCGTGGTCATATCACTGCCTTTTATCTAATTTGGTACGGATTTGGACGTATGATTATCGAGGGCATGCGTACGGATAGTCTCATGTTCTTTGGGCTCCGAGTATCCCAGTGGTTGTCTGCCCTATTGATTGGCCTTGGTATTTATATCATCTTTTATCAAAATCGGAAAAAAGCACCATTTTATAATGTAAAAAAGGAGAATTAAAATGTTAGAAGTGGCTTATATTATTGTGGCAATTGCCTTGGTTGTATTTTTAGTTTATCTGATTATTACCCTTCAAAAAGTTGGTCGTGTAATTGATGAAACTGAAAAAACTGTTAAAACTTTAACATCAGATGTAGATGTAACTCTTCATCAAACAAATGAATTGCTTACAAAGGTCAATGTTCTGGTTGATGATATCAACGTTAAAGTGGCAACGATTGACCCCCTCTTTACAGCAGTGGCTGATTTGTCTGTTTCTGTATCAGACCTTAATGATCAAGCGCGTGTTTTGAGTAAAAAGGCATCATCTGCTGGTTCAAAAACCTTGAAGACTGGCGCAGGCTTGTCTGCCATTCGTGTTGCAAGTAAATTTTTTAAAAAATAAAAAAGGAGTTGACTAATGGGAAAACTATCATCTATCCTTTTAGGAACTGTTTCAGGCGTTGCAGCTGCCTTGTTTCTAACTAGTGACAAAGGAAAACAAGTTAGAAGCCAAGCACAAGAATTTTTAGAAGATCTAAAAGAAGATCCTGAATATGCGAAAGAGCAGGTTTGTGAAAAATTAACGGATGTCAAAGAACAAACCAAAGAATTTGTTCTTAAAACAAAAGAGCAGATTGAATCTGGGGAAATTACTCTGGACACTGTTCTTGATAAAGCAAAATATCATGCTCAACAAGCGACTGAAGTTTCAAAAGAAACCTTGAATCATTTCAAATCACAACTGGAAGAAAAAGTAGTTGTGGAAGAAAATGGAAATGGTCAAGAAATTGTCATTGAGCTTCAAGAAAATTAACATAGAATCACCATTTTTTGGTTTTCTAGAAAATCAAGAATGGTGATTTTTTTCTTTTAAGGAATTCTTTGTGATATAATGGCAGTATAGAAAGTTCAGTATTTAGATTTCTTTCTTAATTTAGTGAAATTTTAACAGCAGGTTATTGATCTTTATACGGATGGGAAAATGGAACTAGATGATAAAATAGAAAAAGATAACCTTGTACTTTTTACAGAGTTGTTTGGAAGTCTAAAATTAGCGGTTCTGTCCGTAACCTAAATAACATGCCTGATGAACTGGGTGACTGGGTTTAGCTATTATAACAAATAGTTATTTAAAAATTGAAAGGATTTAAAATGTGATGTATTAAAGTAGAGTAAACTTCCTAAATTTTAGGAAAAGAAAAAATTGTGATTTTGTTAACAGAAAATGTTAATGTTTTCTATGTTTTATATGAAAAATTGTTAAAAAGGATTGGATAACATGAAAGATATCTTTAATAAACGCCAGCGTTTTTCGATTCGAAAGTTTTCTTTTGGAGTGGCGTCGGTACTAATAGGGGTTTCCTTATTTGCTCCAACTCAAGGAGTTTTGGCTTCTACGGAAAATAATAAAACAGGGATAGAAGTTAATTCTGAAACTGATAATTCACTGCCGACTGTGGAGATTAAAGAAGAAGTTCAAAATATTTCAGAACATCGAAACAATGCTTCTTCTGAGATAGATTCTAAAGAGCTCTCAACAGTAGCTACGAGTACGACAATTCTGGATACTTCTGGTGATAAGGAAACTGTCAATTCGACGGCAACTACTTTGGTGGCAGGTGAAGACAGATCAAGCGCTCCAGAGGTTAGAGTAGCATCAAATCCTTCTGAGCTTAAAAAGTATGAATTAACTGATGAGTATGCGAATCAAATAAAAGCAGGAATAATCGGTTCAGAAGGTGATCAACTGGATAGTTTGTTAGTTAATGGTCCCAAGTTAAATCCAGAAGGTTATACAGATGATGATTACTTGAAGGATAAAGAAGAAGTTTATATATATGAAAAAAATGGAAAAAAGTATGTAGGCTATAACAGTCATCCACTTTTAGATGATACTGATGGTGATGGTATTATTGATAGTAACGAAAAGCCAGATGAAAAATTAAAATGGAATGTAAGTGAACGTGATATGATTATGTTCATGGAATTGGCTTACCGTGACGATAAGTATATTGACAGAGTACTGGATCATAAGACACCTTTAACAGAAGCAGAGTTATACAAAAAGAATGGGGAAAGTAAACCACGCTATGAATATATGATGATGAATAGGGAATTGGGACCTTATTGGGAAAGAAAGAAAAGTTATCATACATCCAGTGGACTTGATGCTGTCTTATTTGAGACCAAGAGCGATTTCTTATATTTACCAAATGGAACTGCCCAAGTACTAGCATTTCGTGGGACTAGTGATTCTAAAGATATAGGTGCTGATATCACACTTGGAACAGGGAGTAATCCTAAACAGGCGATAGAAGCAGAAGAAATTATGCGTGAATTAGCTAAGGATAAGAGTATCACCAACCTTTATCTAACAGGACATTCTCTGGGAGGATATTTAGTACAACGGGCAATGGTTGAAGCCTATCAGTTGGCATATTCTGATAGCAGAGTTATGTCTCCTAAGGAACAATTAGATTATAGAAATTTCTATAACAATATTTTAAAAAAAGGAACAACATTTAATGCTCCAAAAGTGAGGACAGGTTTGTTCTCGTCATCTGAATTTTGGCAAAAAGGTTTAGATAGTAAAAAAATAGCTAAGTCAGGTAAACTGACTCATTATATTGTTGATAATGATTCTACTATAGGGAAAAGTGTCAGCAATGATAGTGATGTTGTTATAAATGTTGGACGAACAAGCAGAGGTCATAGTTCACGTTCTTATTTTGAAGCCGATATGATTAATAGACGACCAGAGTTTATTTCTGGGAAACGAATTTCTTTAGATGGAATAGGTTATCAAGATAAAAAAATTACAACCGATAGGTCTGTAGAAAAAGTTGGAGAAACTGCTGTATATAGCAAACGTGGAGACGACATCATTAAGTCAACAACTGTTAGTATCAAGGATCCTGATACAGGACAGATTACTAAAAATACACTTGATCAAGTGTTCAAGGGAAATGGTGCGAAGGACAAAGTAGAAACAACAGAAATCCCATCATCTAAGAAATACGTAAAAGATGATACACGCGAAAAAGGACAAGCTAATGTTGAAGTACCTGGAAAAACTGGGAAACAGACGGTAACAACAACTTATAGTGTAAATCCTAAAACTGGAGATCTTATTGAACATGTAGGACAACCAGTAGTTAAGCAACCGGCAATAGAAACAGTTGTCAAAGTCGCAGCCAAGGATGAAGTAGAATACATTAAAAGAGGAGCCGACGTTGTTAAGAGGACAACAAGCTACACAGTAAACTCAAAAACTGGCAGTCTTACTTCGACTGAGAAGGAAGAAGTAGTCAATAGAGGTGGCGCGAGGGATATAGTTGAGTATAATTCAGTTGAACCCAAACCAGTTTATTTAAAAGATGAGAACAGTCCAAAAGGTACTGTTACCGTTCAATTTCCAGGGAAAGCAGGACAAACTAAAGTCACCACAACATATAGCGTAAACCCAGTAAATGGAACCCTAACTCCATCAAAAGGCAAACCAGAAGTCGTAACTATACCAATAGCTAGAGTTGTAAAAGTGGGAGCTAAGGACAAAGTAGTAGAAACACCGATTGAACCTGAAGTAGAATACGTTAAAGATGGTGAAAAAGACTTCGGTACAACATCTCAGCGTACTGAGGGTAAAAAAGGTAAAACAGTTGTTACAACCACTTATGATGTAGATTCAAAGGACGGTCATATCACAGAACACGTTGGTACCCCAGTCGTCACCCCAGCAGGTAAGACAATCGTTAAAGTTGGTGCGAAAACTAAGGTTGAACAATCTAAAGATTCTGAAGGTCGCGATGTGATTGATACCACTACCTATGAAGTTGATCCAAAAACAGGTAAGGTAACTCCAACAACCGTTCGAACTTATGGGAAAACGAAAGAACCAACAGTCGAGAAGAAAGTAGTACCATCCCCAGTAGTTTATGAAAAAGATGGTACGAAAGAAAAAGGCACAGCCCCAACTACTGTTAAAGGTGAAGGTGGTGAAGACACTATCACAACAACTTACACTGTGGACACTAATACTGGAAAGATTATAGTAAGTGAAGGAAAACCAGTTCGTACGAAAGAACCAACGAATACTATTGTCAAAGTCGCAGCCAAGGACAAAGTAGTAGAAACCCCAATTGAACCTGAAGTTGAATATGTTAGAGATGGTGAACGAGAAGTTGACACACCTAATGAACGTATTGAAGGAGCTAAAGGTAAAACAGTTACTACAACCACTTACGATGTAGATTCAAACGATGGTCATATCACAGAACACGTTGGCAACCCAGTCGTCACCCCAGCAGGTAAGACAGTCATTAAAGTTGGTGCGAAAACTAAGGTTGAACGTAATAAGGATAACCAAGGTCGCGATGTGATTGATACCACTACCTATGAAGTTGATTCAAAAACAGGTAAGGTAACTCCAACAACCGTTCGAACTTATGGGAAAACGAAAGCACCAAC